>DHLZ01000176.1:15921-18759 GCA_002405515.1 Planctomycetaceae bacterium UBA4655 | reverse complement strand
AACAGCGTCCACACTGAGCGTTTTTGAGTGACTCGACGCCGCCTTTCTGAACATCGTCAACTCTCCTCTCGGCTCGCGCCTCGGGCTTCCGTGAAAGTCAGCAGGCCGAGTTGCGCGCAGAATAATTTCAACTACTTCATGCTCCCGGTAGTACGTGGAGCCGCGCCCACGATCGGGGAGTTCGAGTCCGAGGGCGCCCCGTGCCGCCTCGCAGCCGACGGCTCTTGCAGCCCGCCCGGCGATCGATCCGGTCCAGCCGCCGACCGATCCCCTGCTTGCGTATCCTCGGCTGCCTTCGTATTTTGGCGTTCTCTCGAAACCGCTCCGTGAGAGAAGACCCACGTTTCTTGGCATCGACCTCGAGTCACGCGAATCGTCGGGGCGTGCCCAACCTCCTCCGCGGGCCGACGCGTGCCCGGCTTCTTGATGCACCCGCAACCGACGAACCGCCGCGTGATGCCGGCCCTCGGGGCGGCGGTCGCGTTCGTGGCCATGATGGCCCGGGCGGATGAACCTCGGCTGCCCGGCATCGACGCCGCGATGCAGGGTCTGATCGCGGCGGGCGAAATCGCCGGGGCGGTGACGGTGGTCGTCAAGCCTGACGGCATCGTGCACCTCGAACCGCATGGGTTCGCGGATCTCGCCACGCGGCGTCCGATGGCGGCCGACACGGTCTTCTGGATTGCGTCGATGACCAAGCCCGTCACCGGCGCCGCGGTGGCGATGCTCATCGACGAGGGCCTGCTCGCCATCGACGATCCGGTGGATCGGTACGTCCCCGAGTTCAAGGACCTGAAAACCGCCGCGGGCAGACCGGCCCGGATCACGATCCGGCAGATCCTCACCCACACGTCCGGTCTCGGTGAGGCGGCGCCGGAGGCGGCCCGGAAAGCCCGCTCGCTCGCCGAGTTGGTGCCCGCCTGGCTGGCCGCGCCGATGAAGAACGAGCCGGGTGAAAAGTGGGCCTACACGCAGTCGGGAATCAATCTCGCCGCCCGGATCGTGGAGGTCGTCAGCGAGCGGCCGTTCGACGCCTTCCTGCGGGAGCGGATCTTCGAGCCGCTCGGCATGTCGGACACGACGTTCTTTCCGGCGGAGCCGCAGCGATCGCGGCTAGCGACCCCCTACGCCCGCCAGCGCGGGTCGGGGCGGCTCGAACCGGCCCGGCATCTGCTCGACTTCGCGGCGCCGCCACCGCCACCCCTGGGAAACGGCGGCCTTTACTCCACGGGCCGCGACTATGCGGCCTTCTGTCGGATGTTGCTCAACCGCGGCGCCGTGGAGGGGCGGCGGCTGCTGGGGGCGGACGGCATGCGGGCCCTGACCACGGTGCACACGGGCGATCTGCCAACGGGGTTCTTCCAGGGCGGGCAGTCCGGCAGTCGCGGCGGGAATTACGGCTGGGGGCTCGGCACCTGCGTGCTCAAGCAGCCGCACGACGGCGTCGCGGCGATGCTCTCGCCGGGCACGTTCGGCCACGGGGGCATGTGGGGCACGCAGGCTTGGATCGACCCCGTGAAGCAGGTGGCCTACGTGCTCATGGTGCAGCGGACGAACTTCGCCAACAGCGACGGCAGCGACGTCCGCCGCGTCTTCCAGGAGGCCGCGGCGGCCGCGGTTCCGCAGCGGTAATGCGGGAATGCTGTATGACCAGCGACGCTGTATGACCAGCGACGCTGTATGACCAGCGACGCTGTGGGCCCGGGACTCACTTCTTCTTCATCTCGTCGATCGCCGAGGCGACCTTGGCGAGCACGATCGTCCGCTGTTCCGGGTCGCCCACCTTGTCGGCCGCCTTGTAGGCATCCTCGAGGAGCGAGAGCCCCTGCTTGCGGTCGCCGCAGGCCGCCGCCGCCTGGCCGACGGCGAACAGGGCGTTGGCGCGGCTCTCCACCCGATCGACTCCCTTGGCCGCCTTCGCGGCCTCGGCCAGGAGTTCCTCGGCCAGGGCCTTCTTGCCCGTCTGCATCCTGACGTTGGCCGCCGCCGCGAGCGCCTCCGCCTTCGCCCGCGCGTCCTCGAGCGACCGGCCGGTCTCCTCGAGCATCTCGACCATTTCCGAGGCCGCGTCCTGGAGGCCGCCCTTCACGTACCCGAGCGCCACCTTTGCGAGGGCCTCGCCCTTGAACCGCGGCTCCATCTCGCCGGCGATCTCCTTCGCCTTGTCGAGCGCCGCCTTGGCGGCCTTCGAGTCGCCGACGCCCTTCGACTTGTCGGCGTAGACGGCCCCCGCGTCGGCGAAAACACCCGCCTTCCGCACCGGATCGCCGATCGAATCGGCCATCTCGACCGCCTTTTTCAGGGCCGTCTTCGCCTGCACCTTCTCGCCGATCTCGCCGAGGAACACGGCGGCCTCGACGAACTTGGGGCCGAGCACGCCGGCCTCGCCCTCGTCTGGAAGTGCCTGCAGGGCCTTCTTCGCCGAATCGACCGCCCCCGATCGGTCGCCCGCCTTGAGCTTGGCCCGCGCGACCCGCAGGAGCGCCGTCGACTTCCGGTCGCCCGCCGTCTCCTTGTCGGCCTTCTCCTGGAGGCTCCCGATCGTCGGGCCGCCCGCCTTCTTCTTTTTCGATCCGCACCCGGCGACGGCCGGGAGCATGATCACGGCGACGAGCAGGCAGGCGACGGTGCGGACGGTGGGCGTGGTCATCGACGGCTCCGGAGAGGAAATGGATGGGGTCGGGATCGGACTTGACAGGCGGGGATCAAACTCGTGGGGGGACTCAGAACTTCAGTCGAGCAAGCGCCAGCCGCGCGTGGGTCTCGGCCATGAGCTCGTCCTCGGCGGCCTCGTCGGCCGCCTCGTAGGTGACGGAAAACCTCAGGTGCGGGCCCGCG
>DHLZ01000176.1:2217-15677 GCA_002405515.1 Planctomycetaceae bacterium UBA4655 | reverse complement strand
CTTCGTGTAGAGGAAGTAGGTTCCACCCGGCATCTCGCAGTCGAAGCCGCTCGCCCGCAGAACGCCGACGAGCTTTTCGAGCCGCCGGCGATACTTCTCCCTGACCCGCTTGGGGATCTCGGGATCGTCGAGGGCCGCCGCGGCAGCCTTCTGGATCGCCATGAACTGGCCGGAGTCGCAGTTGTCCTTCACGTCGGCGAAGGCCTGCACGAGCTTCCTGTGGCCACAGACCCATCCCATCCGCCAGCCGATCATGTGGAAGCCCTTCGACATCGAGTGGACCTCCACCCCCACTTCCTTCGCCCCCGGCACCGACAGGAACGAGAGCGGTGCGTCGTCGTAGGAAAGCATGATGTGCGCGGCGTCCTGCACGACGATGATCCGATTTTTTCTCGCGAACTCGACGACCCGCTCGTAGAACTCCCGCGTCGCCGCCCTGCCGGTCGGGCTGTTCGGGTAGCAGAGCACGAGCAGCTTCGTCTTGGCGAGGACATCTCCGGGGATGCCGTCGAGGTCTGGAAGGAAGCCGTTCTCGGGCACGAGCGGCAGCCGGTGGACCGTGCCGCCGAACCACCGCGTCGCCGTGCCGGCCACCGGGTAGCCGGGCACGGTCATGAGCGTCACGTCGCCGGGGTCGATGAACGCGGCCGGCAGCATCGCGTAGGCCGTCTTCGAACCGATGCAGTGGTTCACCTCCGTGACCGGGTCGATCTCCACGCCGAATTCCCGGGCCATGAACCGGGCGGCCGCCTCCTTGAACACGGCGATGCCGTTGTCGGCATAGCCCCGGTTCTCCGGCCGGTCGATCTCCCGCCGCATGACGGCCCGCACCTCGGCCGGTGCCATCTCGTCGTTTTCACCGATGCCGAAGTCGAGCAGTTTTCGTTCCGGGTGATCGGCGAGCGCCTTCCGCTTCGCCCGCTTGATGAGTTCGAACTTGTAGATCTCGGTGCCCTTGCCGTAGTTCGGCCCCCCGATCCGGGCGGCGAAGCGGTCCTGAAACCAAGGATCCTCGAGGTCGGGCGTGGCGGCGGCGACGGTCGACATGCGGTGACGATTTCTCCTGAATGATGGAAGGAAGCCGACAGTATAGGGATGACGTGAGCGAGTGAAGGGCGTCACCGCAGACACGAGGCAGCCCCCCCCCGCAAGCGGGTTGTCGCCGGAGGGCGAACTGCCCGCGGTCAAGCCCCCCCTCGCCAGAAAAAAACCGGCCCAAAAGCGGCAAATTCATCATTTTTTTGACCGAATTTGATTCGTGACGAACGCGGGTGTGCAGTAGTAGGAGGCGGTTTCAGCCGCCCAGCAACCAACGAACCACCCGCGCCATCGAGAAGCCATCCATGAACGTCGTTCGCCTTCGCAGCCAACTCCCCTCGCCACGCCCGATACCGCCCGCAGCCCCGCGCGCCGCGAGGGGGTTCGGGCCCTTCGACGACGACTTCGACCCGTTCGAGGACGACGAGGAGACCGACGTACTCCTGCCCCTGGAATGACATCCGCGGATAGAATGCGTCCTCTCCCAGGAACCTGCGGCATGAACCCCACGAACGCTCGCACCATCGCCGGCATCGCCACCACGACCGGTCTCGTGGTCGCCCTGGCCGTGTTCCGGACGATCACGGCCGCGGAGATCGGAACCCAGGAAGATCGTCGGGCTATCGAGGCTGCGGGCAAGGCCTACCAGGCGGCCCTGGAAAAGGGGGACGCGGCGGCGATCGCGAAGCTCTGGATGCCCGATGGCGACATCGTCGATGACAGCGGGGAGACGATGACGGCGAAGGAACTCGTGGCCCAGGAGCGAGCCTCGGCCACGACGGGCCGGCCGATGCCGAAGGTGAAACTCTCGGAAACGGCACTCCGGTTCCTCTCGCCGGAGGTCGCGATCGAGGACGGGACGGCCGAAGTGACGGTTCCGGGAGTGTCCAGGGTCGTTCGCGGACGCTTCACCGCCGGATGGTTCCGCTCGGCCGACGGCTGGAAGCTGTCGTTCCTGCGGGAGTCGCGGCTCGACCCGGCGGGCGGTCGGGCCAAACTGTCCGATCTCGAGCCGTTCGTGGGCGACTGGAAGCCGGCGACGACGGGAGATCGGGCGATCCGCATCAAGGCCCGCTGGAACCGCGACAAGACGTTCCTGCTTCGCGACATGACGATCGTCGCCGGCGACAAGCACGAGATCGAGGTGAACCAGCGGATCGGCATCGACCCGGTCTCCGGCGGGATCCACTCCTGGAACTTCAGCTCCGACGGCGGCCATGGCGAGGGCGTTTGGACGCGAGACGGCGACGCCTGGGTGGCCCACACGACGGCCGTCGCGGCCGATGGAACCCGAACCGCTTCGTTCAACGTCTATTCGATCGAGGACGGGGGCAGGCTTCGCTGGCGGTCGTTTCCGACGAGCCTTGCGGCCAGCCACGCCCCGCCCGTCGACATGGTCTTCGTGAAGGAGTGAGACGAATGAGCCGCATCGCCGCCACGATCCCGGGACCGCACCGCCGCCGCGGCATCCTGATCGCGTTCTTCGCGACCGCCTTGACGACGACCATGGCGATCACGGCCGAGCCGCCGGCCCAACCCGCTCCGGAGGCAGCCGAGAGCGACGCGGTCCGGAAGGCGGAACTGCTGGCGAGCCCGCGGTGGCGCCGGGCGATGTTCGAACTCAACGAGTGGCTCTCGACGCAGAAGATCTACGACGAGAAGCAGGTCGCGAGGATCAAGGTCGATCTCAACCGTCGGGCCGCCACGGCATCGTCGTACGACCTCGAATACCTTCTCGAGGATCTCGAGACGAAGTTCAAGATTCTGGAAACCCCGGAGGCGCAGGAGGCGAGGGCCTGGCTCGCGCAGTACCTCGCCGTCATGAGCGACCGGAAGCGGGAGCAGGTTCTCAAGGACGTGCCGAACATCGTCACCATGTCGTCCGCCCAGCTCGGCGAGGAGATCCGCAAGATCGAGGACAAGCGATCGTCGCTCCATCGGCAGCAGGCGACGTTCGACGCGACGCGGCAGTCGCTCGCGCAGGATCACATGCGGTCGATCCAGCAGGGGATGGCGGCCCACCAGACGCCGGCGGGAGTCTCCTACTCGCCGTACCGCAGCGGCGGCGGCCAGGGGAACGGGAAGCCCCCGTTCTCCGACGTGCAGGTGCACCCGAGCATGACCGTCTACAGCGGCGGATTCCTCGGTGGAGGCGTCGCGATCAACCTCGGCAGCTTCTGACCGATCAGCCCTTTCAGGCCGGCTCGGCGACGTCGTTCGCCTTCGCGACGAAGGGCCTCTCGAGCGCCGGGAACGTCGGCAGCACGACCTCGATCCGTGTGCCCCGGCCCGGGCCTGAGTCGATCGTGGCCTCCCGCCCGAAGAGCCTCGCACGCTGACGAATCCCCTCGAGCCCGAAGCAGCCCTCGGGCACGTTCGCGGGGTCGAAGCCGATGCCGTCATCCTCGACGATCGCGGCGATGTCGTCGTCGCCCCGTCGCTCGAGCACGACCTTCGCCGAGCGGGCCTTCGCGTGCTTGCGGCTGTTGGTCAGCGATTCCTGGACGATGCGGAAGAGCGCCGTCTCGACGTTGGCGTCGAGACGCGCGAGCTTCGCGGGGCCCACGTAGTCGACGGCGGGAACGTCGGCCTTCGCCTCGGCGACGAGCGACTCGATCGCCTCCACGATCCCGAGCTCGTCGAGCATCGGCGGCCGCAGCCCGTTGATGAGCCGCCGTGACTCCGCCGTCGCCGCCCGCACGAGTCGCACGCCCTCGTCGAAGGCGTCGAGGGCCTTCCTGCTGCCGGGAAAGTCCAGGGACCGGATCTCGTGACCGGCCGTCTCGAGCTGCATCATCGCCCCGGCGAGGTACTGGGCGAGCCCGTCGTGGATCTCGTAGGAGATCATCTGACGCTCGCGTTCCTGGGTGCGGATGAACTGCCGCAGGGCCTGCCGATCGGCCCGCAACGCCCGCTCGGTTTCACGGAGCTTCCTGGCGTCCATCGCGGTGAGCACGACCGCGACGGGCTTCCCCCCCTGCTCGACCGCCGAGGCGCGGACGGAGTAGGAGGAGAGCTCTCCCTGGGGATTCACGGCATTCACGTCGTACGAGGCGGCGCGACCGGTCATGAAAACCTCGAGCAGGATCCGCCGCACCATCTCCCGCGACTCCGGAGCGATGAACTCCAGGATCTCGCGGCCGATCACCTGCTCGAGCTGATCGAACCCCACGTCGACGTGATTGAGGTAGAGGATCCGCAGGTCGGGCCCGGCAACGGTCACGAAGCAGTCGATGCTGTCGGTGAGGGCCTTCCAGAGGAGTTCCGCGGGGGGCAGGGATGCGAGCGGTTGCCGCGGCCGATCCGCCGCGACAGCCCGCTCCGCGGCCTCTGAAATCGATCGATCCCCGGACGGTTGCATAGGCGTTTCGAAACGGCGAATCACCGTCCCGAATTCCTCTGGTCCCTTCGGGCCTGCTTCCGCCCGGTCTGCGCCTGGGAGTGGCCCGCCCGGCGGGTCGTGAGCCCCTTCATCGCGAGCCGGTTCGCCTTGACCGCCGCCGCGGCCTTCCGCTGGCCCGCCTTCGTGGCCACGAGGCCCTGCGTCGCGACCGACTCGAGCGTCTTGAGGACGCCGGCCTGACGGGCCTTCTTCGAGATGCTCGATGCTGTCTTCTGCGGTGTTTTCCGCTTTGCTTTCTTCTTTGCCATGAAACATGTCCTCCGTGAAAGGCCGGGGTCGCCGCGCGGCGAGGAATCTCCCGGTCCGTAAAGACTAGCCGAAACCGAGATGAATCCGCAGCATTCCCCCCACGGCCGTGGCGAGCACGACGAGCGGCGTGGGTACCTTCGCGCCGGCGAGCGCGACGGCGGAGAGTGCCGAGACAACGATCGTGCCGAGGTCGAGCGTTTCGGCGCCGATGACTCCGGCGTCGAAGAACGCGTCGCGGGCGAGCCGGACGGCGAGGAGGGTGATCGTGGCCACGACGGCGGCGCCCACCGCCGTCAACGCCCGCCCCAACCTCGAGCCCGCGCGGATGGACTTCACGGCCGGTGCCACGGCGAGGATCATCGCGAACGACGGGAGAAAGGCGAAGAACGTCGCCGTGCAGCCGCCCTCGATGCCCGCCGCGGCCGCGGACGCGGGGGCCCCTCTCCAGCCTGCGAGAAACCCGATGAAGGTGACGACGAGGATGAGCGGCCCCGGCGTCGCCTCCCCCATCGCGAGGGCCACGAACCGCTCGCCCGGATCGAGCCATCCGCGGCTCACCGACTCTTCGAGCGCCCATGGCACGACCGCGTAGGCACCGCCGAGCGAGAGGAGGGTCGTCTCCGTGAAGAGAACGGCGATCGAAGCCCCTCGGCCCCCGGCGGCGGCCGCCAGCCGGACGAAGCCATAACAAACCGCCCAGATCGCGGCAGCGATGGCGACGACGACGACACCGCGTCGCAGGCCCTGCGGAATCGACCGCACGCCGGGCTGCGGCGGCCGATCGTCCGAAGGCACGGTCTCGCCGAACGGCACGAGCCAACCGAGCACGAAGCAGACCGCCACGACGGAAGGAAAAGCCGCTCCCGCGACCAGGGCGGCGGCCGCCGCGATCGCCAGCAGTCCGATGAACGGCGACCGGATCGACTTTCGCCCTATCCGCCACGCCGCCAGCCCCACGAGCGCCACCACCGCCGGCCGCACGCCGGCGAACGCGGACGCCACGAGCGGCATGTCGCGCCCTGCCGCGTGCAGCCACGAAAGCGCCATCACGATCAGGGCTCCGGGCAGGACGAACAGCGAGCCTGCGACGAGCCCGCCCGGAATGCCTCCAATCCGCCAGCCAGCGTAGGTCGCGAGCTGCTGGGCCTCGGGCCCGGGTAGCAGCATGCAGACCCGCAGCGCCGCGAGAAACTCCTCCTCGCCGAGCCACCGCTTCCGCTCGACGACCTCGCGATGCAGGATCGCCACCTGGCCGGCCGGCCCCCCGAAACCCGTCGCCCCGACCGCCAGCCACGTCCGCCACGCCGAGGAGGACATGAGAGCATCGACGGCGGAGTCGGCATCTGCCATGGGGAGCTTCCGTTCGTTGCGCTCCGACCGTATCGACCGGGCCCGCGAATCGTACTGCGCCGGAGGGAGTCATCACATGGCTGAAATCCGCCCACGGCACGGCGGCGTTCATGCGGGCAGGTTCGCGGCGAGCCAGGCCTTGTAGCCGCCGACGATGTCGTGCACGTCGCGGCGGCCCAGCTTCTCGAGCAGGCTGGCGGCGATCGCGGAGCGGTAGCCGCCTTCGCAGTGCACGGCCACGTGCCGGCCGGCCGGAATCTCGCCGCTCCGCTCGTCGAGATGCTGAAGCGGAATGTTGAGACTCCCCCCGATATGCCCGGCTGCGTGCTCAGCTTCGCTGCGGACGTCCACGACGATCGGCGGCGGGCCGGCGTCGGGCCGCTTGCCCGCGAGCCATTCGGCGAGGGCCGGCGCGGTGATCCGTTGCGTCCGCTCCACGAGATCGTCACGGGAAGCCAGGGCGTTCATGCCGCCGGCAAGGTAGCCGGCAACGTTGTCGAAGCCGATGCGTCCGAGCCGCATCACGGCCTCTTTCTCGCCTCCCTCCTCGGCGATCACCACGATCGGCGCGTCGTGGGAGAGCATCGATCCCGCCCACGTGGCGTATTTTCCGTTCAAGGCGATGTTGAGGGATCCCCGCAGGTGCCCCCCTTCGAAGTCGATGCCATCGCGGACGTCGAGGAGCTGGCCGCCGGATCGTCCGAGCGTGAGCACCTCGTCGAGCGAGAGCGGCTCGAGCGTCTTTCGCATCGCTTCGTCGAGCGAGGCCCGCTCCTGGCGGTTCAAGATCGCGTCGTGCACGAAGTACTCCGGTGGCTCCGGCTGGTCGGCCGTGACGATCTTCTTGAACGCCTCGCGGCTCATCGGCTGGAGGGCGTAATTGAACTTCTTCTGCTCGCCGATCGTGGAAACGGTCTCCTTCGACAGGCTCTTGCCGCACATGCTGCCGGCCCCGTGGGCCGGATAGACGAGCGTGGCGTCGGGCAGCTTCACGAGCTTGTTCGTGATGCTGTCGTAGAGCATGTCGGCCAGTTCGTCGGCCGTCACGCCCACGCTCGCCAGGAGGTCGGGCCGGCCCACGTCGCCGATGAAGAGCGTGTCGCCGGTGAGCACGGCCAGCGGTTCCGTGCGGCTCTTCGGCATATCGTAGACGAGGATCGAGATGCCCTCGGGTGTGTGCCCCGGCGTCTCCAGGATCTCGAGCTTCACGTCGCCGAACTCGACGACGTCGCCGTCCTTCATCTTGACGCACGAGAACTCCGCCTCCGCCCGCCGCCCGAGATGGATGGTCGCCCCCGCCTGGTCGCGGAGTTCGATGTGGCCGGCGATGAAGTCGGCGTGGAAGTGCGTGAGGAACACGTGTTTGATCGAATACCCGCCGGCCGTGGCGTCGGCGAGGTACTGGTCGACGTCACGCTGGGGGTCGACCACCGCGGCCGTCTTCGACGTGTCGTCGGTGATCATGTATGACGCGTGGGACAGGCAGGCGAGGTAGTACTGCTGGATCTTCATGGCGATGTCTCCGTTCACAGCCTGCTAACGTGAGCAGGAGGCGGCCGTGCGGCAGGCCTGGTTCCACGGCATCCGGGCGAGCAGCATCGCCATGCCGCAGGTGTCGGTGATCCCGGCGAACACGAGTCCGCAGCCGACGAACCCGGCCAGGCCCGCGCCGATCGCCTGCCAATTGATCGGCGCCTCGGGGCCGAAGCCGGCCAGCGCCGCGCCGATGGCGACGAGCGACCCGGCGGCGATCCTGACCTGCCGCTCGAGCGACATCGCCTTGCGTCCCCGCACCACCGGCACCCCGGCGGCCTCGCACGCGGCCGTGCCCCCCTCGACGCTGATCACTCGCTCGATGCCCGCAGCGAGCATCTTTTCGCAGGCCTTCTGACTGCGGGTTCCCGACTTGCAGACGAAGTAGGCGGGCCCGCCGCCGCAGAGGACCGTCACCGCCTTCGGATCGAGCCGGTCGAGCGGGATGTTGTGGGCGAAATCGACGTGCACTTCACCGAACTCGGCCGGCGTGCGGACGTCGATGAGGGTGACGTTTTCGCCCTTGCGGCGAAGGTCGGCGAGCATTGCGGGAGAAATGGTGGCGATCATGAATAAAGCCTCCGTGAGGTCAGGAAAGGAACTTCGGGCCGCCAAACCGGTCTTCGATGCAGGCCATGATGCTGGCCAGGTGGGGCTCGGCGATCGTGTAGTAGACACACCGCCCCTCCTTCTCCACGGCAAGGAAGCCGCACCGCTGCATGAGCCGCAGGTGCTCCGAGGCCATGTGGCTCGGGATCCCGCACGCCGCGGCCAGTTCGCCCACCGCATAGCGGCCAGCGAGCAGCATCTGCACGATGCGGAGCCGGTGGGGATGGGCGAGGGTCTTGAGACATTCGGCAGCCCGGCCCAGGCTCTCGAGGCTCGTGAGCTTTGGCAGGCGGGCGGGCTTTCGCTTGGTATCGACCATGACGGCATGGCTCAGGCGCCGGGGGGATGCTTCCGCGGCTACCATATATATCGACATGTAGCGACATATCCATGAATAGTTCCGCCGGCAGAACGCCACGGCGAGCCGCAATCGCCCCGATGACCGGTTTCACCTTCTCCATTGGCGGCGGTCGTGAGCCCGCCGACGAAAGGATCTCGACACCATGCCCGTCCTGCTCCAGACGACGCTCCTGCTCATCTGCTCGAACGTGTTCATGACGTTCGCATGGTACGCCCACCTCAAGGACATGAGTGGCCGGCCATGGTTCATCGCGGCGCTGGTCAGTTGGGGCGTGGCGCTCGCCGAGTACCTGCTGCAGGTGCCTGCCAACCGGATCGGCTACACGACGATGAACCTCGGGCAGTTGAAGATCCTGCAGGAGGTGATCGCGCTCTCCGTGTTCGTGCCGTTCGCGGTGCTCTACATGAAGCAGCCCCTGAAGCTCAACTACCTGTGGGCGGCCATGTGCATCTGCGCGGCCGTCTATTTCGTGTTTCGGGAGTCGTGAGGATACATTCGTGGTGTCAGGGAGCTGAAGTCGATGCCTTTGTACGAATATTCGTGTGAGAAGTGCAGCCGGAGAGTCGAGCTGCTCATCCGCGGGAATGAGAAGCCCGAATGCCCGCACTGCCATGGCACCAAGCTCACGAAGCTCCTGAGCGTCGTCAGCGGCCACGTGGCGGGTGGCGGTGGAAACTCCGCCGCGGCCGAGGGCTGCGGCCGCCCCCAGTGCGGCATGGGCGGCTGCATGGGTCTCGGATGAGCGACGTCCCGTGGATGGACTGGTATCAGAGCCTCTCCAAGCCGGCGTGGACACCGGCGCCGCGGACGATCGGCCTCATCTGGCAGATTCTCTATCCCGTCATCATCGCGACCTTCGGCTTCGTGTTCGTGCAGGCGGGGCGGGGACGGCTGCCGCCCCTGGTCGCCCTGCCCTTCGCCATCAACCTTGCCGCCAACCTGATCTTCACGCCGATCCAGTTCGGCATGCGGAATCTGCCGTTGGCCGCCGTGGACATCCTCGTCGTCTGGGGCACGATTCTTTGGATGATGCTGGCCGTCTGGCCGCATTATCGCTGGGTGGCCGCGGCCCAGGTGCCCTACTTCGTCTGGGTATCGATCGCCACGGTGCTGCAGCTCTCGATCACGTGGATGAATCGGGCGTAGCGGCGACAGGAGGCAACACATGACCGAGATCACGCCGGGCCGCTACCGGCACTACAAGGGCAACGAATACACGGTGCTCGGCGTCGCCCGGCACAGCGAGACGCTCGAGGAACTCGTCGTCTACCGGCAGGAATACGGCGACCGCGGCCTGTGGGTCCGGCCGGCGGCGATGTTCGCCGAGGACGTCGTGGTGAACGGCACGAAGCAGCCTCGGTTCCGGCCATGCGATCCCGTCGCGGATGCCGGCTGAGGTCGAGTCGCCGCGGCCGGGCCACATCGCCTGGACCGCAAGCAGGCCCTCACTACCCCCGACAGGGATCCAACAAACGCGGTCTCACCCGGGGAAAACCCAAAAAGGGCAGGTCACCCGGCGCAAATTCCGGCACCACGAAGCGGGGCGGTCGCCGCGGGCCTGCCAAGAAGGCCAACGGCCGGAAGGGAGGTGCGAAATGATGCACCTCCGCCAACCCCTTCAGCTGCCGAAGGCCCGCGAGCTTCGCGTCCTGATTCATGCCCGGTTTTCGACCGAGGAGCAGCGGCAGTCGAGCATCGACGATCAGATCACCGCCTGCCGGGCTTTCCTCGATACCAGCCTGCCCAAGGGCACCAAGCCCTCGCAGGTGACGGTCGACGTCATCAAGGAGCCCGAGATCAGCGGCGAGATCGCTGACCGCCCGGGCATCAATCAGGTCTGGGCCGGCATCGAGTCCAAGCGGTGGGATCTGATCATTGCCGAGGAGTCGAGCCGGCTCTACCGCCACCACACGAAGGCCGGCGAACTCTTCGAGTCGGCGTTGGATGCCGGCGTGCGGGTGATCTGCCCGTCGGACTACATCGACACGGCCGACGACGACTGGCCCGACCGGCTGCACATGTGCCAGATGCAGCATGCCCGGTCGAACTTCTACACCCGGAAGCGGATCGAGCGAGCCCACGACGGCCTCTGGGCCCGCGGGGCCGCGGTGGGCAACACGGTCATCGGCTACAAGCGCCGGTGTACCGTGCCGGCGACGGAGACGGAGCCCGCCAAGGGCCCGTTCTACGACGAGATCGATACCGAGAAGGCGGCGGTGATCCGGGAGGTCTTCGAGCGGATCGCGGGCGGCGAGACGGCGGCGGAGGTGGGCGAGTGGCTCGACTCGATCAAGTTCGCCAAGGCGAAGTGGTCGCGGCAGGCCAAGTGGACCACCTACAACGTCAACTCGATCATCCGCCGGACGATCTATCGCGGCTTCGAGACGAACCGGAAGAAGGTCTCGAAGCGGAAGCTGCGGACGGGCAAGTCGGAGTACGTCTGGAACGACGAGGACAAGATCCAGTCGCGGGAGAGCCCGCACCTGCGGATCGTGTCGGACCATCTCTGGTACAAGGCCAACGAGGTCGTCGACAAACGGCGGGTATTCCAAAAGCCGGTCCGCGGCGCGGGGCACCCGCTTCGTGGCACCACGCGGCAGCGGCGTGGCCTGCTGGCCGGCGTGTTCACGTGCGGCGTCTGCGGCTCGCCGATGCACTCGCACGGCAAGACGGACGGCGTCTACCGGTGCTCGGGGGCAGCGAAGGGCACCTGCTGGTACCGCGGCTACTGCATGCGGGAGCGGGTGTACCCGGCGGTGCTCGAGGCGGTGGTCGACGCGGTCTTGTCTCTCGACGGCGTCCGCGACGCGGAGCTGACCCGTGTTCGGGAGCTGCACGAGAAGGGCGGCTCGCTGGCTGTTGAGCTCAAGAAGCTCGACAAGGAGGAAAAGAAGCTCGTGGCGGCCATCGAGCGGCTGTCGGCGGCGGTGGAGAGTGGCGACGGAACGCTGTCGTCGCTCACGTCACGGCTGACGGATCGGGAGCGGGACCTGGCGATCGTGCGGTCCCGCCGGCGGGAAGCGGAGGAGCAGGCGGGCCGCAAGGAGAAGCTGCCCTCTGCGGCAAAGCTCCTCCAGCACCTCGAGGCCGTGAAGGGGCAGTTGCTCGGCGACGAGGCCCGGGCGGCGGTGATCCTGCGGCAGATGCTCGACGGGCCGATCCGCGTGATCCCGTACATGCGGATCGACGGCAAGCGGGTGGTGCCGCGGCTGGAGTTCACCATCAATCTTGCGGTGGCGCTACCGCCGGGGGTTGCTGGACCGCTCCGCCAGGCGGCACCGGCGGAAGGCGATCCGCCGGCTGGCGAGCCCGCGGTGATGCTCCAGCGAACGCTCGTGGTCAATGCCTTCGACGAGCCGCAGCTCGTAAAGCATGCCCGGGTGATCGTCCAGCAGCGGCTGGCGGGCAAGACCTACAAGGAGATCGCCAAGGAGCTGGACCTGACGGAATATCACATGGAGAACTGCGCGAGGATCGTGAAGCTCTTGGAGGCGGCGGGGCTCGCGGAGCCGTACCGCCGGCTCACGGAGAAGCCCGACCATGTTCCCCAGTGGTGCAGCAAGCACTGGCTGAAGGCGGGCGAACGCAAGGGCGGCGGAAAGCGCCGCCGGGCGTCATAGCCCGTTCGGCCTGTTGATGTTCGTCACGGCAGGGGCGGTGCCTTCGGGTGCCGCCCCTGCCTGTTCTCGGGAGATGTAGCGCCGCGTCGTCTACCGGTTGCGTTGATGCGGCAGGTAGATTGCCGCTGCTTCATGCATCGCTCTCGCAAGGATCCTGCCGCTATGCCCGTAATGCTCCAGACGACGCTCCTGCTGATCTGCTCGAACGTGTTCATGACGTTCGCGTGGTACGCCCACCTCAAGGACATGAGTGGCCGGCCATGGTTCATCGCGGCCTTGGTGAGCTGGGGCGTCGCGCTCGCCGAGTATCTTCTGCAGGTGCCCGCGAACCGGATCGGCTACACGGCGCTGAACCTCGGGCAGCTGAAGATCCTACAGGAGGATTCGCCGCTCATCGCCGCATCGCCCGGCACGCGTCGTGGCACTTCTTGCAGGCCGCCGCGCACGCCTTGCAGCAAGGCTCATCGCCGCACTTCACGCATTCGGCGGCGCACTGCTCGCACGCCTCCTCGCAGACCTCACACATCTCCTCGGCCATCGCGGAGTCGTACTCCAGTAGCGCGACGCACGTCCGGCAGGTCTCGATGCAGGTCAGGCAGGTTTTTTCGCAGCCCGGACAGTCGCAGCCGAGGATGCATTCGCGGCACGCCCGGAGACACTCGTTGCAGGCCTTGATACACGCGTCTTTGGCGGCGGCATCGGCGTGCGGGGCATCCGCGGCGTAGGCGGCCACCGGCAGCGTCACGGCGGCGGCGAGAACGAAACGCATCACGAGCGGGGTGGTCAGCGACAGCATGGGTCGGCCCTTTTCAGTTGGAGATAGGTGAGCGGGAACGGCTCGCCGGAACTCTACGCGGCCCCGAGGCGGGCTGGCCAACAGGCCAGCGGGGCTTGGGCCGCCGGGCGTCATAGCCCGGTCGGCACTTTGGATTTTTCACGGAAGGTCACATGGTGAAAGTCACCACATTTAACGACAGGCCGGTGCGGCATGTTCGCTACATGCCCGATGGTTCGTAACGTCGATGACTTGATGGTCTTGTGATTCGGCAGCGTCAAAGGCGTCTTGGTGCCATCCGCATTCTGCCGGATCATTGCGATATGCTCCCGCTCGCGAACGATCTGGAAACGCAGAGCCTCGAGCGCCGCAACCACGCGAGCTCTCGATGCGTCCCTCGGGAACTTGTCCATCAGTCGGCGTTCACGAGTTCCGTTTCGGTGACGTAGGCATGCAGGAGCGGAGAGTCGTCCGCGAATGCTTCCTGGCCGAAGGTCTCGATGTGAAAGCGGATCGCAGACT
>DHLZ01000176.1:1716-2017 GCA_002405515.1 Planctomycetaceae bacterium UBA4655 | reverse complement strand
GAGCGAGTCGCCGAGCCAGCCCACGACCTCGTCCCGCGACGACCCCGGCACCACCTTCAGGCTCAAGCGTCCCATGCAAACCCGCCGCGATCCGTGCCTGTGAAAAACCGCGCGCCGGGGGCCAGCGTCGTCATCGCGGCCCGGGCCGCATCCAGATGGTCGCCAAACTTCGTTTCCAGATACGCCGCCGCCCCTTCGACTGGGCGTTGAGGCCTGCCGGCGCCTTGCCAAGGCTCAGCGACTCGTCCCAGCGGAATCCGAGCCGCTGGGCAACGACGGCGGCCCGGATTCGTTTCCGCAG
>DHLZ01000176.1:0-1505 GCA_002405515.1 Planctomycetaceae bacterium UBA4655 | reverse complement strand
CCGCAGTGCGGCATGGGCGGCTGTGCGGGACTCGGATGAGCGACGTTCCGTGGATGGAGTGGTATCAGAGCCTGGCCAAACCGTCATGGACGCCCGCGCCACGGACAATCGGCCTCATCTGGCAGATTCTCTATCCCGTCATCATCGCGACCTTCGGCGCAGCGGTACCGCTTGCCCTTGATCGCGGTCTTCGGCCGGTAGCGCTTTCCGGTTCGTGGGACGTTCTTCATGATCCAGGCTGCTGCGGGGCTACCTGCGGTATCCGATCACTGGTGAGGGCGAGGCAACGCATGGCCGAGATCACGCCGGGCCGCTACCGGCACTACAAGGGCAACGAGTACACGGTCCTCGGCGTCGCCCGCCACAGCGAGACACTCGAGGAGCTCGTCGTCTACCGGCAGGAGTACGGCGACCACGGCCTCTGGGTCCGTCCGGCCGCGATGTTCGCCGAGACCGTGACGGTGGACGGCAAGCCCGTGCCGCGATTCATGGCTTGTGACGATCCCGCAAGTGACGGTTGAGCCCACCCGTTGGCCTCGCTCAAGAGTTGCCTCGGTCGTCCGAAGCCGGCGGTGCCTCGACGAACCGCCGGGCCGTCTCGCCCGGCTTGGGATTCCAGATCGGGTTGACGCCCGCCGGCAACGGATCGCATCGCACGAAGATCCGCCGAGGGGCCTGCTCGAAGTAGAGGAGCAGGGCAGGACAGAGCCAGCCTTCCATGTGGTCGCCCACGACGGTGCCCTCGTACCAGTTGCCGCAGTTTTCATCCGGGCGGATCCAGTGCAGCTCCACGTCATGGCCTGAAAACGGCTCCGCGGCGAACGACATGGCGAACCCGCGGGTCGCATTCGGAACGGCTTTGGCCTCCACCACCCGCGAGATCATCTCCGACATGCCGCACACGAAGGCCTCCTCCTTGAGCCCGGTCCGTTCGTCGTCGAACACCCAGCAGGTGCCGTTCCGCAGATAGGGATACAGCGTCAGCACGTGTCGATCGCTCATGCCTTGCCTCCTTCAGGGGACTCGTAGGGGACGTCGAAGAATTGTCCGCAGGACCTGCAGAACCATTCGCCGTGCTTCGGCCACGGCGGCGTCCGCCGCCTGTATCAGCCGCTTGCGCCTGCGACACAGCTTCTGAAAAAGTTCGTCGACCATCGTGCGTACTCCAGAACGAGCAACGCACCAAGAACCAGCCCGACGGGCGTCGACACCCGTCGGGCTGATGCAACATTTTTTCGCGAGGAACAAGTCCTCACGCACATCCCGCCGGCATGATCATGCCGGCGGAAGCACCGTTTGCCTTGCAGTGGCCCGGTTGCCGAAACGCCGACAAGGCGTTTCCGACACTGACCGGGTTGGATTTCCTGTACCAGGTGATATGAGGGCTCAGGAACAGGGTTGACCAAGGATCCCGGACACCCTCGAAGATCTCCATAGCGAGGAACTCGTCCCGAAACCGCCCGTGGAAGCTCTTAGGCACCTCCACGCTCGGGCCGCAGACAGCC
>DHLZ01000275.1 GCA_002405515.1 Planctomycetaceae bacterium UBA4655 | reverse complement strand
GCTCCGCTCCGCGATCGCGATCACCGCGTCGGCGGCGCGGGCGCGCGCGCCCGGGAGGGCGACGCGGGCCGCGACGCGATCGAGCCGATCGACGACCTGGCGGCGCGACTCGGGATCGGAGAACCAGCCGATGACGTGGGCGGCCGCCTCGCGGGACGGGTCGCGCGTGCAGAGATACTCCGGGTAGATCGCCTCGGGATCGGCCGCCTCGACCCGTGATGGCGGCATCCACCGCGGCCGCACCGGGCGGATCGGCTCATCCACGGCGAGCAGGTTCACGAGCGTTATGAACCGGGCATGACGCAGGAAGCTCTGCACGACGAACGCGAGGCGGCTGATGCGGTAGACGATCACCGTCGGCACCCGCGCCGCGAGCAGCTCGAGCGAGACCGATCCGCTCACCGCGATCGCCGCGTCGGCCCGCGCGATGAGGCTCCTCGTTCGCCCGGCGACGACGTCCACATCGAGTCCGCGGGCGGCGACCGCCTCGCGGGCGATCCGGCCGTGCCGCTCGTGGAGGGTCGCGACCGTGATCGTCGCCGCCGGGTGCCGCTCCCTGACGAGCGACGCGGCGGCGAGAAGCGAGTCGAGGTTGCCCTCGATCTCCTGGCCGCGGGAGCCCGGAAGCAGGAGAAGCCGCAGGCGTTCCGCGGGCGTTGCCGGCGGAGCGGCCGCCGTCACGCGACGTTCGCCACCATGGCGATCGATGTCGTCGAAGAAGGGATGCCCGACGAGCGTCGAGGGGATGCCGCGAGCGAGGAACCAGTCGTGCTCGAAGGGGAGCGCGGAGAGCACGTGATCGACGAGCCTCCGCATCTTGCCGGCCCGCCAGCTGGCCCAGGCCCAGATCTGCGGCGGGCAGTAGAAGACGACGGGGATGCCGTGCCGCTTCGCCCGCCAGGCGAGCCACCAGTGGAAGCCCGGAAAGTCGATGAGCACGACGGCGTCGGGGCGGGCGTCGAGGAAGCTCCGCTCCGCCCGCCGCGCGAGCTCAACGAAGCGGTGAATGTTGAGGATCACCCGCAGGAACCACATCACCGCAAGTGCCGTCAGGTCGGCCACGAGCGTGCAGCCGGCGGCCTCCATCTCCGGACCACCGAGCCCGACGCATTCGATGCCGGGGCGACGACGACGCAACTCCCGCACGAGAGCCGCGGCATGGTGGTCGCCCGAGGGCTCGCCGGCCGAGAGGAAGACGCGCATAAAAACTCCGTTCGGGACTCGGCGGTCCCGAACGGAGTATGCGGAAAACGGATCCGGCGACCTAGGTCACTTTGCCGCCTGAAACCCCTTCGAGATGTCCTTGAAGACCATCTCGACCTTCTCGTCGGCCGAGGCCTTCTCGACCTTCCCCTTGCAGTTGTCGCAGCAGAAGCCGACCTCGGCGTCACCGATCGTGATCATCGTGCCGGGCTTCACCGGGTTGCCGCTGAACGGGCAGCCCTTCTGCTTCAGCTCACCGGTGGCCACCATCTGCTGGTGGGCCTTCGCCGCGAACTTCGTGGGGTTCGACTCGAACGCCTTCGGGCAGTTGCCACAGCAGAAGTAGACGTTGCCGCCGTCGTACTTCACCGACTTTTCGGCCTTCGCCGCGCCTCCCGAGATGGGGCACTTCACATCGCCCGGGGCCTTGACCGCCGCGATGGCGATGGTGCCGACGGCCAGCAGGACGGCAACCGAGAGGGCCATGAGAGTGTTCTTCATGATCGATTTGCTCCATCGTGATTCCGAAAACCCGGAGGCCGCAAACGGTGCGACGATCGGTCCTGAAATGATAGGGGCCATTCCCACCCCGACGCAACCGGCATATCCCGGCTGGAAAAGGTCAGCTTCCCGCGGAACCGGCGGCTTCCCCGCCGCGGCCCTCCAGGAGAAGCTCGAGATAACTGCGGCGTTCCGACACCGTCAGGCCAAGCTCGCGGGCAAGATCGCGGAGGCAGTTACTCGCCGCGTCGAGGCCCGCCTCCTCGGCAAGCAGTTCGAGCTCCACGAACGCACCGAGCCCGGCGACCCTGTCGATCGCGATCTCGACCGCAACCGATCCGCGTTCGAGCGAGAGCGCCGTCCGGTCTTTCGCGACCTCCGCGACGACGCGAAAGCCGACCGCCACAAGCACGTCCGTCCACGCCTCCACGGTCGCCCGCGGCCCGCCGACCGCGTCCGCGGGGGCCAGCGGCAGCGAATGCTCGCGCCGGGTCTTCGTGACGGCATCGACCCGCGGGCCCTTGTAGGTGAGTTCGACCCGTTCGCCGGCCCGCCGCAGCCGCACCGCCTCGTCGGTGAGGGCAAAGTCGCGGCAGGGATGGTTGAAGTAGCGGTCGAGCTGCGACACGATCCCACGACTCGCAGCACCGAGGGCGAGCAGCCGCGATTCGATCGCGGCGGCGTCCTCGACGGGAAACTTCATCTCGACTTCGTACACTGTCGTTGGCTCCAGAAACAATCCCTACGGTACCACCGATCATGACTCGACACCCGCAACGGACCTGTTCGAGCCTGGCCGCCGCGGCCGTCGCCACGGCCTTGGCGGCCGCCGCCGCGACGATCCTCGGCTGCGGCACCGGCGGCTCCGACACGCACATCGCGATCGGCCGGAGGATCCCGCCGCTCGAGCTCAAGCCGCTGGTCGACCTTTCTCCACTCGTCGCATCTTCAGGTCGAGATGCCGCTGATGGAGCTGATGGAGTTGCCGCCCCGGAAGCGGACGCCGGACCGCCGCTCGAGGGCAAGGTCACGCTCCTCAACTTCTGGGGCACATGGTGCCCTCCCTGCCGCCGCGAGCTGCCCGGCATGGTGCGGCTGGCCGCCCGGCTCGCCGACGAGCCGCGTTTCCAGCTCGTGGCCGTCTCCTGCGGCACGGGCCCGAGGGACGACCTCGAGGTGATTCGCCAGGAAACGCTCTCGTTCCTGCGGGAGCGGAAGCTCGAACTCGTCCCCTGGTCCGACCCCGATGGCCGCACCCGTTTCCAGTTCGCCGCGACGATGGACTTCTCGGCCTACCCGACGACCTACCTCATCGGCCCGGACGCCACCGTGCGAAAGGTCTGGGTCGGCTACCGTTCCCGCGACGAGGCCGAGATCGCCACCGCGGTGGTCACGCTCTTGCGATCCACCGAAAAAAAGGTGCCAGCCACCAAATCTGGGTAATCTGAGATCAGTTTTGCCGTCTTCTTCGGCCTTGCAGATTACCCAGATTTGGTGGCTGGCACCTTTTCCGAGAGCCGGCGGAGGAACGTG
This sequence comes from Planctomycetaceae bacterium UBA4655, assembly GCA_002405515.1. Taxonomy (GTDB): domain Bacteria; phylum Planctomycetota; class Planctomycetia; order Pirellulales; family UBA1268; genus UBA4655. Next base: position 4,784 of record DHLZ01000275.1, on the reverse strand, counting down.
GCGGCGGCGGCGGCCGGGTCGGCGGCCGACGTCACGGCGGAGGCGACCGCCACGCGGCGGAACCCGAGCGAGGCGAGTTCAGCGAGCCGATCCACCGTGATCCCGCCGATCGCAAAGACGGGCAGCGACGTGGCCTTCGCCGCCTCCGGGAGGAACGCCCGGTCGGCGAACGAGCCGAATGCCTTGGTCGGGCTCTCGAAGCAGGGGCCGACGCCGAGATAGTCGGCGCCGTCGGCCACCGCCGCGCGAAGCTCCTCCATCGAATGCGCCGTGCGGCCGAGGAGCCGGTCCGGCCCGAGCAGCCGCCGTGCGTCGCGGGTCGGTAGGTCCGTCTCGCCCACATGGGTGCCGTCGGCGGCCGCCGCGAGGGCGACATCGACCCGGTCGTTCACGATCACGATCGCTCGAAACGGCCTGGCAATGGCGACGGCCTGGCGGGCCCGCGACAGCAGTTCGGGTGTCGGCAATGCCTTGTCGCGAAGCTGGATCATCCGCACCCCGGCTTCGAGCAGGCTTGCGACGAGCCTGCCAAAAGCCGCTTCACTCTCGCGACCATCGACGAGCACACACATCCCGACACCCTCGAGCCGGCCGCGGGAACGGATCGCGAGGGCAGCGTTTCTCTCGATCGCATAGAGACGGTATCGCAGCGGGTCGAAGGCCGCGGCCTGCGCCGGGGCGACCATCGCCGCGATCTCCCCGAGCGACCGGATCGCCTGGCCACCCCGTGCCGCATTGGCCGCAAGCAGGTCGGAGGCGGTGCGGCGGCCAAGCGACCGCGCGGCCACGAGGTCGGTGCCGACATCTCCGGCCACGTCACGCGCGAGCACGGCACGCTCCCTACCGGCCGAGGCGACCGCCGCCGAGAGGTCGTGCCGCAGCTGCTTCGCCTCCGACGACAGCGTCCTGTCGTCGAGCATGAATCTGAGGACATCCTCCACGATGCGGATCGCCTCGACGGCCCGATTGGCGACCGCGTCGAACGCCCGCCAGGCAGCCGACGTGTCCAGCCCAGCCTGCCCGTCCGGTTCAGTTTCTCGCGGCTCGTTCATGCAGAAGTTGTACCCTCCGGGCGGAGTCGATCCCGCCAAACCGCCGTTTGCCGGCCCTCGGCAGATTTCTACACTTCCCGTCCTCACCTTCCTCACCCCCCGCGAACATTGCGATTCGTCCGCATGGTCCAGTCCGCCCGCTACCTGACGCTCGCCTGGCCCGGCCTGCCATGGCTCTGGCTCCGGGGCAGTGCCGCAGGCCTCGTGCTCGCGACGGCGTTCGCCATCGTGATCGATACGGCCATCCTCACGACGTTCATCTGGACCGAACTCGTCGATCTGCAGGTTGCGGTGGGACTCTGGACCGCCGCGGCCGCGATCTGGATCGTCGCCACGGTTTCGGCGGTGTCGGCGTTTCCCCCTGCACTTCCCAGCGGACGCGACGCCACGGTCGATGCCATGTTCATCGCGGCCCGCGACGCCTACCTGTCGCGGGACTGGCTGTCGGCCGAATCGAAGCTGCGGGCCGCGCTCGAACTCGCTCCGACCGATGGGGAAGTGCAGCTGCTTCTGGCCACGCTCCTGAGGCGGGTGGGACGGCTCGACGAGGCGAGGGAGGCGATCCAAAAGCTCTCCCGCAGCGACGCGGGGGCCACGTGGCGATCGGCGATCGTGCGGGAGCTTGACTTGCTCGGCCGCAGAACCGAAAGATCGATGGCCGGCGGGTCGGGCGTCTCGGCGGAGTCCGGCTCCGGCGGAACAACGCTCGCCCGGGCCGCGTAAAGACGGATGCAGTCCGTTTCCCGCTCCCCGGGCGGACGCTGGTGGTGTCGCAACGCCGACGGTGTCGCAACGCCGGTTCCGGCCGCGTTCGCCGCACCACACGAGACAATCGGGGGGCCGACCCCTACAATTCGATCCGGATCAGCGAGAAACAGGATACCGAGAGACCGCCATGTACGAGCGATTCACCGACCGTGCCCGAAAAGTGATGCAGCTGGCCAACCAGGAGGCCCAGCGGTTCAACCACGAGTACATCGGCACGGAGCACGTACTCCTCGGGCTCATCAAGGAGGGAAGCGGCGTCGCGGCCAACGTCCTGAAGAATCTGGACATCGACCTGCGGAAAATCCGCATGGAGGTCGAGAAGCTCGTCCAGAGCGGCCCCGACATGGTCACCATGGGCAAGCTCCCCCAGACGCCCCGGGCCAAGAAGGTGATCGAGTATTCGATGGAGGAGGCGAGGAACCTCAACCACAATTACGTCGGCACCGAGCACATCCTGCTGGGGCTGCTCCGCGAGCAGGAGGGCGTTGCCGCGCAGGTGCTCATGAACCTCGGCCTCAAGCTCGAAGACGTCCGCGAGGAGGTGCTCAACCTGCTCGGCCACGGCATGGAGGAGGGAGGCGAGCGGGCCGGCATGGGCGGACGCCAGCCGGCCGGCGCCGGCGGCGGCGGCGGCGAGGGGAGCCCCAAGGGGGGCAAGAGCAAGACTCCCGCCCTCGACAGCTTCGGCCGCGACCTCACGGAACTCGCCCGCCAGGGCAAGCTCGACCCCGTCATCGGCCGCGAGAAGGAGATCGAGCGGGCGATCCAGATCCTCTGCCGCCGCACGAAGAACAACCCCGTGCTCCTCGGCGAGGCGGGCGTCGGCAAGACGGCGATCGTCGAGGGGTTCGCCCAGCGGGTCATCGACGGCAACGTGCCGGAACTGCTCGCCGACCGCAGGATCGTCGTGCTGGATCTCGCCATGATGGTCGCGGGCACGAAGTACCGCGGGCAGTTCGAGGAGCGGATCAAGGCGGTGATGAACGAGGTCCGACGGGCCAAGAACACGATCCTCTTCATCGACGAACTCCACACGCTCGTCGGTGCCGGCGGTGCCGAGGGGGCGATCGACGCCTCGAACGTGCTCAAGCCGGCCCTCGCCCGCGGTGAGATCCAGTGCATCGGGGCGACCACGCTCGACGAGTACCGCAAGTACATCGAGAAAGACTCGGCGCTCGACCGCCGGTTCCAGATCATCATGGTGGAGCCCGCGAGCAAGTCGGAGGCCGTCGAGATCCTCAAGGGTCTTCGCGACCGCTACGAGTCGCACCACCGCGTGCAGATCACCGACCCCGCCCTCGAGGCCGCGGTCGAGCTCTCGAGCCGCTACATCACCGGCCGCTGCCTGCCTGACAAGGCGATCGACGTCATCGACGAGGCGGGGGCGAGGGTGCGGCTCAAGGGGATGACGAAGCCGCCCGACCTCAAGGAGATCGACGAGGAGGTCGAGAAGCTCAACAAGGAGAAGGAGGAGGCGGTCGCCAACCAGGACTTCGAGAAGGCGGCGGCGCTCCGCGACCAGGCCGACAAGCTCAAGAAGAAGAAGCAGACGATGACGAAGGACTGGCGGGAGCGGAGCCGCGAGGCCGATGGCGTCGTCGACGAGGAGGTCGTGGCCGAGGTCGTCTCGAAGATGACCGGAATCCCCCTCACCCGCATGAGCACGGAGGACCAGGCCCGGCTCATGGGGATGGAGTCCGAGCTCCACAAGAAGGTCATCGGCCAGGACGCCGCGATCAAGAGCGTGTCGAAGGCGGTCCGCCGCAGCCGCTCCGGACTCAAGGATCCGAAGCGTCCGATCGGCTCCTTCGTCTTCGCTGGCCCCACGGGCGTCGGCAAGACTCTCCTCGCGAAGGCCCTCGCGCAGTTCATGTTCGGCGACGCCGACGCGCTCATCCAGATCGACATGAGCGAATACATGGAGAAGCACAACGTGAGCCGTCTCATCGGCGCCCCGCCGGGCTACGTCGGCTTCGAGGAGGGGGGCCAGCTCACGGAGAAGATCCGCAGGCGTCCCTACGCCGTGGTGCTGCTCGACGAGATCGAGAAGGCCCATCCCGACGTCTTCAACATGCTCCTGCAGGTGATGGAGGAGGGACGGCTCACCGACAGCTTCGGCCGCAACGTCGACTTTCGCAACACGATCCTGATCATGACGACCAACGCCGGCGCCGAGGCGATCAAGAACGAGTCGGCCTTCGGCTTCCAGAAGCCCGACACCGACGCCAGCTACGACAGCATGAAGGGACGCGTGAACGAGCGGATCGAGCGGGTCTTCCGGCCCGAGTTCCTGAACCGTCTCGACGACGTGATCGTCTTCCACCACCTCACGGTCGAGGACCTCAAGCAGGTGATCGACATCGAGCTGTCGAAGGTCCGCGAGCGGCTGGGTGAGCGCGGGCTCAAGCTGGAACTCACCGACGAGGCGAAGAAGTTCCTCATCAAGAAGGGATCCGACACCGACTTCGGCGCCCGCCCGCTCCGCCGCGCCCTCGAGAACTACATCGAGGACCCGGTCAGCGAGGAACTGCTCAAGGGCGAGTTCGAAGGCAAGGACACGATCCAGGTCGACTGCGTGGAGGTGGCCGGCAAGCGGCAGCTCTCCTTCAAGGGCCTCGTGACGGCCGAGCCGGTCGCCGCCGCCCCCGCCGAGGGCGGCGGGTCTGCCTGATCCCCCCGGCGTTCAGCATCCATTTGCCTCTGTGAATCATTGAGCACCACGCTGGACCGTGAGGGGCTGCCCGTGTGCCCGAGACGGCGTAGCTGACCAGCGAAGCCATGGATGGCGCAGCGCCGGTCAGCTCCGAGCGAGCGTAGGCCCCGGAGGGCAATCCTGTTCGGCACGGGATTTGCGCACCAAGACGCAGGCAAGCCAGGAGAATTGAGGCGAGTTGCGCGGTTGCCAGCATGGCGTTATCGTGCCCGTCATGGCCGGACGCGCACGTCGCGAGCTCCGGGCCGAGG
>DHLZ01000307.1 GCA_002405515.1 Planctomycetaceae bacterium UBA4655 | reverse complement strand
TCGTCCGTGTTTTTCCCTGCGCCGCGGGCTTCCGTGTGAGGTGCCTATTCGCACTCGGTGAAACCTGCGCCTCGTGCTTCCGTGTGAGGTGCCTATTCGCACGCGTGGAAACCTGCGCCTCGGGCTTCCGGGTGAACGGGGTGTCGGTCGGTCATCTGACAACGAGGGGCAACACCACCGTGCTCGGGGTACCGAGCCGGCTCACTCGAGGACGGTGCCCGCGAGGAACTCGCCCGATCCGGCCCGGCGGAGATTCTCGACCGTGACGCGGGCGATCTCCGCGAGCGCCTCGTGGGTGAGGAAGGCCTGGTGGGCCGTGACGAGCACGTTCGGGAAGACGAGCAGCCGCGAAAGCTCGTCGTCCTGCAGGATCTCGCCGGAGAGATCCTCGAAGAAGATCCCCTCCTCCTCCTCGTAGACGTCGATCGCGAGGCCGCCGACGTGTCCCCGCTTGAGGGCGTCGATCACGGCCGACGTGTCTACGAGCTTGCCGCGGCTCGTGTTGACGATCATCGCGCCGGGCTTGAGGACCGCGAGCGACGCGGCATCGATCAGGTGGTGCGTCTCGGGGGTGAGCGGGAGGTGGAGCGAGAGGACGTCGCTCGCCGCGAGCACCCGCTCGAACTCGAGGTACTCGATGCCGCGGGCCGCGGCCCACTCGGCCTGCGGGAAGGGGTCGTAGGCCACGACCCGCATCCCGAAGCCCCGGAAGATCTCCGCCGCGATCCGGCCGATCTTGCCGGTGCCGACGATGCCGCAGGTCTTGCCGTGGAGGTCGTGGCCGACCAGGCCGTTGAGCGAGAAGTTCTGCTCCCGCACCCGGTTGTAGGCCCGATGGATCTTGCGGTTGAGCGTGAGCACGAGCGCCACCGCGTGCTCCGCCACCGCGTGGGGCGAGTAGGCCGGCACGCGGGTCACCGCGATCGAAAGCTCCCGCGCCGCCGCGAGATCGACGTTGTTGTAGCCCGCGCACCGCATCGCCAGATGCCGCACGCCGAGGTCGTGGAGCACGCGGAGACAGGCCCGGTCGAACCGGTCGTTCACGAAGCCGCAGACGGCCGTCGCCCCCGCGGCGGTCGCCGCCGTCTCCAGCGTGCAGCGAAACTCGTGGAACGCGAAGAGCACGGCGTCGTCTCCCCCTGCAAGCCCACCTTCGCTCGCCGCCAGCATGTACTGGCGGTCGTAGGGCTTCGTGTCGTAGAAGGCGACGGTGGGCATGGCAGGGGCGGCTTTGGATGCGGCGACGGCGGGGCGGGTAGTATGGCGTCTCCACGCCCGCCTGGAAAACGGCCCGTGTCCGGAAACCGTATCGATCCGATGGATGCGCCGACACCCGAACTCGTCGAACTCGCCCGCGGCCTCCCGCCGCTCGAGACGGCGGTCGCGCATCCCTGCGACGCCCCGTCGCTCGCCGCGGCGATCGAGGCCCGCACGCTCGGGCTCATCGAGCCGGTGCTCGTCGGCCCCGAGCATCGCATCCGCGCGATCGCCGACCGCGAGAAGCTCGACCTCTCCGGGATCGCGATCGAGCACGCACCGCACAGCCATGCCGCCGCGGCGAGGGCCGTGGCGGTCGCACGCGACCGCGGCTTCGGCGCGATCATGAAGGGAAGCCTCCATACCGACGAGCTCATGGCGGAGGTCCTCGACCGCGACTCCGGCCTGCGGACGGGCCGCCGCGTGAGCCACGTCTACGTGATGCGGGTCCCCGGACACCCGCGGCTGCTCCTGGTCACCGACGCGGCGATCAACATCCGCCCCACGCTCGACGACAAGGCCGACATCGTCCGCAACGCGATCGACCTCGCCGAGGCGCTTGGCATCGCCCGGCCGCACGTGGCGATCCTCTCGGCCGTCGAGACCGTGACGTCGAAGCTGCAGTCCACGATCGACGCCGCAGCCTTGTGCAAGATGGCCGATCGCGGGCAGATCACGGGCGGGGTCGTCGACGGGCCGCTCGCCTTCGACAACGCCGTCTCGCTCACGGCTGCCGAGGTGAAGGGGATCGAGTCGCCCGTGGCGGGCCGGGCCGACGTGCTCGTGGCGCCCGACCTCGAGGCGGGCAACATCCTCGCCAAGCAGCTCGAGTATTTCGCCGGCGCCGAGGCGGCGGGCATCGTCGTCGGGGCGAGGATCCCGATCATCCTCACGAGCCGCTCNNGCGAGGGCCGTGGCGGTCGCCCGCGACCGCGGCTTCGGCGCGATCATGAAGGGGAGCCTCCACACCGACGAGCTCATGGCCGAGGTGCTCGACCGCGACTCCGGGCTGCGGACGGGCCGCCGCGTGAGCCACGTCTACGTCATGCGGATTCCGGCGCACCCCAGGCTGCTCTTGGTCACCGACGCGGCGATCAACATCCGCCCCACGCTCGACGACAAGGCCGACATCGTCCGCAACGCGATCGACCTCGCCGAGGCGCTCGGCATCGCCCGCCCACACGTCGCGATCCTTTCCGCCGTCGAGACCGTGACCTCGAAGCTGCAGTCGACGATCGACGCCGCAGCCGTGTGCAAGATGGCCGATCGCGGCCAGATCACAGGCGGCGTGCTCGACGGGCCGCTCGCCTTCGACAACGCGATATCGCTCTCGGCCGCGCAGGTGAAGGGGATCGAGTCGCCCGTCGCGGGTCGGGCCGACGTGCTCGTGGCTCCGGACCTCGAGGCGGGCAACATCCTCGCCAAGCAGCTCGAGTATTTTGCCGGGGCGGAGGCGGCGGGCATCGTGCTCGGAGCGAGGATGCCGATCATCCTCACGAGCCGCTCCGACTCCGTCGCCACGCGGGTGCGGTCGTGCGCGCTCGCCGTCGTCCACTCGAAAGCCCAGCAGGAGCGAGCCCGATGGCCGAAGGACGCCCCGCGGTTCTCGTGATCAACGCCGGCTCGTCGAGCCTCAAGGCCGCCGTCTTCGACGCGGCGGGCGGCCCGGCGACGCCGGCCACGCGGCCGCTCGCCAGGGTCCATGTCGAGGAGCGGCCGACGCGGCCCGTCTTCGAACGGGCGATCGACGAACTCCGCCTGGTCGCAGGGGGGTTCGAGATCGTGGCGGTCGCCCACCGCGTCGTCCACGGCGGGCCGGACCGGTCGGAGCCCGCCGTGATCGATGCCGACGTGCTCGCGGAGCTCGAGTCGCTCGTGCCGCTCGCGCCGCTCCATCAGCCGCACAACGTCGCCGGCATCCGCGAGGCGATCGCCTGCCTGCCGAAGGCCATGCAGGTGGCCTGCTTCGACACGGCGTTTCACCGCACCTGCCCGCCGAAGGCCCAGCGGTTCGCGATTCCCGCGAGCCTCCACGACCGCGGCATCCGTCGCTACGGCTTCCACGGCCTTTCTTACGAGTCGATTCGCTCGCAGCTGCCCGGCGTCGTGGGCGGCGCGCCGAGGCGCGTGATCGCCGCGCACCTGGGCGCGGGGGCGAGCCTGTGCGGCCTGCTCGACGGCCGCAGCATCGCGACGACGATGGGGTTCACGCCGCTCGACGGGCTCGTGATGGCGACCCGCTGCGGCAGCCTCGACCCCGGTGTCGTGATCCATCTCATGCGGGAGGGGATGGACGCCGCGGCGATCACGAGGCTGCTCTACCACGAGTCGGGGCTGCTCGGCGTCTCCGGATCGAGCGGCGACATGCGGACGCTTCTTGCCAGCGACGACCCGCGGGCCCGCGAAGCGGTCGAACTCTTCTGTTACAGGGTGGTCCGGGAGATCGGCGGCGTCGCGGCGGCCCTCGGCGGGGTCGATGCGATCGTCTTCACGGCCGGCATCGGCGAACGCGCGCCGGCCGTGCGGCGGCGAATCGCCGCGGAACTCGGCTGGCTCGGGCTCGAACTCGACGTCGAAGCCAACGCCGCGGCCACCAGCGGCCAGGCGCGAATCAGCACGGCGACGAGCACCGTCTCGGCCTGGGTGATCCCGACGCAGGAGGAGCGGACGATGCTCGCTCATGCCCTCGACCTGCTCGCCCGCCACTGACTTCCCAACGTCGGGCTCGTCGAGCCGGGCGTCGCCTACGACTTCTAGGCCGCGCGGCGACGTATCGATGGGCGATGGGACGGCTCCTTCATCAGACGATCGCAGCGGACGCAATCGATCCCGCGGCCGCAGCGGTCGAGCCAGCAGCGAACCGGCAGCGTGAAGTCGAGTGCGATGCGGAGTGCCGCAGGATGATCAGGCGATCGACTCGATCGAGTGCGGCCCGCACGGCCTTCCGGTAGCACCGCCGGGAGTCGCCCGCGTAGTCCGCGAGCGTGCCAAGCACCAGCGTCCGTCGCGGTGCGTCGGTGAAGGAGTCGAGCGTGGCGAAAGCGGCGCTGCAAGACCATGCCGGCGCCTTGGCGGTATCGCAGATGAACGTGGGCCCATCCGAAACCGTGACGACGTTGCAACGGCCGAAAATCGGCTCGAAGCCGGCGACGCGGGCGGCGATCTCCGGCCACGTGACGCCGAGGCGGTGCGCCGTGGCCGCCGCCGCGAGCACCGGCACGTGGAAGTGAAGACCGACGAATCGTGTGGCAAGATGGACGACTTCGCCACCGTGATCACACACAACCGTGAGCCGGTGATCCGGGCCGATCACACGGTCCACAAGACGGTAGTCGGCAGCCGCGTCGCCCCCGAAGGTCACGACGGGCACGGACGTGCCTGCGAGGGCCGCACGCAATTCCGGGTCGTCCGCGTTGCAGACCACGAAGCCGTCCGCCGGCAACCGTTCCGCAAGCAAGGCCATCTCGCGGGAAGCCGCCGCCGCGGCTCGGAACGCGACGAAATGGTCGAGGCCCGCGATCGTGAACACCGCCGCCGTAGGTCGCACGGCTTCCGAGATCCGACCAAGCGTCCCGATCGGGTACTCGCTCGCCTCGACCACCACGGCCGACGTCGTCGAGCCACACTCGTCGAACACCCGGAACACGTCCTCGGCCCGGTTCGAGAAGGCATTCGTGGCAACACGCGATGGCCCGCCCAGGATGTGCGCGAGCAATGCGACCGTCGTCGTCTTGCCGGCGCTCCCCGTGACGGCGACCACGGGAACGTCTCCAAGGGTCGCTCGCCGCATCGCGGCACGTCGGGCGCGGCCGGCGAGCCGCTGATCGCGGAGCCACTGCCGCAGCCGGGACACGACATGTCGCATGGGCTGGGTCCTCTCGCTACGCGGCAGCAGCTGCCCTGATCACCCCGGGGGCCCTCGCGGCGGTCGGGCTCGCCACGACGAGCAGGTCGTCGGCCGCGGCCGACGCGTGGGCCCGTCGGATCGCCGTGTCGTGATCGGCCACGATCTCGATCGAGTGATGCGGCACGCCTGCCTCACGAAGGCCGGCCGCGAGCAGGCCCGCGGCCTCGTGCGACGGTCTCCCACGGAGTTCTTCCCAGTCGCAGCAGATGTACTTGTCGAACCCTCCGGCATAGGCCCCGCCGACCGACCGCAGGAATTCGTCCGGACGATTGCCCACCGCACAGACGACGAGCATCTTGCGGCCGGGAACGACGAACTGCCTCGCGAACCCCGCGATTGCCTTCGCGGCCTCCACCCCGCCGGCCTTCGTCGCCATGAGCGTGCAGGGCATGCCATGGTAGAGGTTCATCCGCCCAGGGTTGTCGGTTTCATCCGACCGGAAGGCCGTCAGCGCCTCGCGGATCGTCGCGGCGGCGACCCCCATGCCGTGGCCGATCGCCATGGCAAACGTGGCGTTGATGGCGGGCGGCACGAAACGGCCGCCGAACGTGGCGGGAATGTCGGCGGCGGCGAGGGTGACGATCGCCTTCGCCCCGCGTCGCAGCCGCAGCGTGCCCCCGAGGACGCCCGGCTCCGGCTCGAGGACAGCGGCGAGGCCGCCGCCGGCCAGATGGGCGACGACGGCCGGCGAGTCGGGCCTGCAGCTCACGAGGCAGACCTCGCGGGCGGGTGTCACCTCCCGCATCGGCAGCACGAGCGGATCATCGGCGTTGAGCACGGCGATCCGTCTGGCCTTGCGCGCGACCAACGATTTGACCTGCGCGAGCTGCTCGCGGGTGTGGATGCCGTCGATGCCGATGTGATCGTCGAGGACGTTGAGGACGGCACCGACGTCGCAGCCGTGGAACGGCATGCCGTCGAGAAGGATTCCGCCGCGGGCCATCTCGAGCACCGCCGCATCGACGCGTCGATCGGCCATGACCAGCGCCGCCCACCGCGGGGCGGAGCTGTCGCCGAGCCGCAGCGGTCGGCCGCCGACGAAACAGCCGGTCGTCGTCGTGAGCCCCACGGTTTTCCCCGCGGCGGCCAGGATTGCCGCCGTCATGCGGCAGGTCGTCGTCTTGCCGACACTGCCCGTGACGAACACGGAGGGCACCGAAATCCGCGGCTCGACGGGCAGGCCGAGCCGTCGCGCGACACGCAGCAACTTCCAGCGGAGCGGAATACGAGCTTCGGACATGGGGGACTCCGGGGGGCCGGAATCGTAGGGGGCGTCGGCGATCGGGCACAGGCCGAACGCCGGCTTGCCTGCCGCGCCGCGAGAACGTTACCGTGCCGCCACCAGCCCACCTTTTTCATTTGTCCCCAGTTCCGCCGGCAGGGCCGGCTGGCATCCCGTGGCGATCGTCATCCGCAGCCTCGAGTCCAGCGACGCAGCCGACTCCTTCGACGTTTCAGCCGCAGTGCATTGCGACGGCGCGGAGCGGCGGATCGTGTTTTCCCGCTTCGGCGACCATTCCTCGCTCCGCGGTCGTACCGACACGTTCGACGCCTTCGCCGTGGCGATGATCCTGCCGGCGATGCTGCGCGGCGAGCCGCTCGTCGTCGAGGGATCGATCGACGAGATGCTCCTCGACTCGCTTCGGGGGCCGGTTCAGGACACGCTGCGGCTGCTCGACCCCGGCTGGCGGCGGGTGCCCGTCGAGGCCGACGGCCGACCGGCCCGACCGCGGCCGGGGCCGCCCCGCGGAGCCGCCGCGGGCATGAGCGGCGGAATCGACAGCATGCACCTGGTGAGGCACAGGCTCCTCGCCGCCGACGTGCCCGATCCGCTGCGGCTGCGGCTGTTCGTGCATCATCATGTCGGTGCGCATGGGGAGGACGACCGCGTCTTCGCGGAACAGGTGACGCACGCCCGCAGGGTGGCGGACCGCCTCGGCCTGCCGCTCGTCGGCGCCCGCTGCATGCTCTCGCCCGCCTACCGCGGCATGCCGTTCATCCACTGCCACACGCTGCGAAACACGGCCGCGTCGATGACGCTCGACCACCTCTTCGATGCCTTTCACTACGCGTCGAGCGAGGAGGCGGGCCGCTCTCCGCGCCGCGGCAGGTTCAGCGGCATCTCCACGCTCGACCCGCAACTGCTGCCGCTCTTCGACACGCCGCACGTCCGCTGGAGGTCGTTCGGCGGCGCGGCGACAAGGCTCCAGAAGACCGAGGAGGTGATCGCGGATGACCGGCTCTGCGGCGACCTGCTCGTCTGCATCCGTGGCTTCCGCACCGACCGCAAGGCGGTCAACTGCGGCCGCTGCTACAAGTGCGCCCGACTCCTCCTGCATGCGGAGGCCGTCGGCCGTCTCGACGCGGTCGCGCCCACCATCGACATGGACGCCTGGCGGGCCGGCCGCAGCCATTCGATCGGGAGGCTTCTGTGGCTGGCACTCGGGCCGCGACGCACGGCGAACGAGGCGGATCTCGTCGCGTTCCTGAACGCCCGCGGGTTTCCGTTTCCGTGGTGGGCGAGGCCGGCCGTCGCCGCCGCGCGGCTCGTCCGTGGCCGTCCGCACAGCCTGGCCGCCGCCTGACGCCGCGTCCGCTCACGCCGCAGCCGCCACCCGCTGCCAGGCGGCGGCCAGCCTGTGGCGGTAGTCGCCTTTCGAGTGGCGGTAGCGGCAGACCGTCGCCGCGAACGACTCCGGCCGCGTGAAGACCGCGTCCATGTCGTGAACGCACTCCTTCGGCCGGTCAAGCGTTGAAAAGTAGTCCTCGAACTTGAACGGGCCGCCCGTCTTGACGTCGGTGGAACCGACCCACACGTTCGGCACATCGAGGGCGTCGGCGACGATAAGGCCGTGCAGCGACTGACTCAAAACGACGTCGCAGGACGCGATGTCGCGGACGACCTCCCACGGGTCGCCGGAGGGATCGACGAGATGAATCCCGCGGGTGTTTCTCGCCCGCCATTCGTCGATCGACCGGACGTGGGGCACGAGCCCGACCGCGTGCCGTTTCTCGACCGGAGCGACGAACGCATCGACGAGGACGAGGGGATCGCCCACCAGCACGTCATCCGCATGGTCGAATGCGGCCCGCGAGAGTTCGCCTCGCACCGCGACGAGTTTCGCCGGCACCGCCGGGGGCCGCCGCGGACGCGTGAGGAACCCCGAGCCACAGACGATCGACCACGCATTCGCCATCTCGAGGATGCTGCCCACGCCGAGGATGTGGAGTTGCCGACGGTCGGCGGCGAACCGCATGCCACGACCGGAGATCTTCTCGACGTAGGACGGATTGATGTCGTCGCCGAAGTTGGGCCGGCCGACGTGCCACCAGAGCGGCACGCGGTCGCCGCCGCGATACCGCCAGCGCACGAAACGGCGAAGCTTTTCCAAGCGGCGGTGGACATCCATGGCACGGCGGGAACGCGGCGAGCGCTCTCGGAATTCGAGGGCCAAAAGGGGGCTGCGGAAGGTAGCAGAGGCACCGCGGGCGTGCGATGCCGATCCTTTGCTGCACGAAGAACCCCCGATGCGGCCGGTGCCCCACGCATCCTGGATCAGCGCCGCTCCGACGCGTTCCTCGAGGGAAACCCACCGGTTCTGCCCCTCGAGCTTGACCGCGATTCGCAACCGGACGAACTGTCCATGCTCGCCCACGCGTCGTGAACGGAGGATGTTGGCGGCGGGGCCGGGATTCCTATCGTTGCCCGGCCCGATACCCCGGGCCGAGGAGGGCAACCCCGATGATGCACGTGATCGCTCCGCGGGTCGACCTGGGCTGCGAACGCCTGGAGCCGCGACAGCCGCTCTCGGCGAACGAGGTATTGCGGTGGAACGAGATCGCCCTGGCGTCGATCCGGGCAGACCGGACTCCACCCCCGGCGGCGTCGCGGGCCCTGGCGATCACCCACGTCGCGATCTTCGACTCCGTCAATGCGATCGACCGAACGTTCGAACCGTACCAGATCACCCTCGTTGCGTCGCCGCAGACGAGCCGGGAGGCGGCCGTGGCAAGCGCGGCACACCGCGCGCTCGTGTCACTCTTCCCCGCCCGGGCGGCAGCGTTGGAGGAGGCCCTGCAGGCGACTCTCGCCGCGGTGCCGGATGGAGACGCCGAAACCGCGGGGGTGAGCCTCGGCATCCGGGCTGCCGACGCGATTCTGGCAGCCCGCGCCGACGACGGCTGGAACGCAAAGGTCGTCCACGAACTCTCGCCGTTTCCCGGACATTGGCAGCCGACGCCCCCGGCCAACGCCGCGCCACTCGCACCCCAATGGGCGAACCTGCGGCCGTTCGCGATGTCGAGTCCGGCGCAGTTCTCGCCGAGGAACGTCCCGTCACTCACGAGCGCGCGATACACGGCGGAGTTTCGTGAGGTGAAGTCGCTGGGGGCGATCGACAGCACGACGCGGACGGCGGAGCAGACGGCGATCGCGCGGTTTTGGAGCAACGGCTCCGGCACCGCGACGCCGCCTGGGCACCTGAACATGATCGCGGCGATCGCCGCCGCCCGACATCACCTCGGCATCTCCGAATCGGCGAGGCTCTTCGCGATGCTCAACGTCGCGATGGCCGACGCCGCCATCATGGCGTGGAACGCGAAGTACGCGACCGACTTCTGGCGGCCCGTGACGGCGATCCGCGCCGCGGACACCGACGGGAATCCCCGCACGATCGCCGACGCGACCTGGACGCCGCTCCTGATCACGCCGCCGTTTCCGGCCTACGTGTCGGGCCATGCATCGTTCAGCGGAGCGGCCGCCGCGGTGCTGAAGGCCTACTTCAGATCCGACCGGTTTCGCTTCACGCTGCCTTCCGAGGACCCCTCGATCGCCCCACGGTCGTTCACGTCGTTCTCCCAGGCGGCGAGAGAGTCGGCCGACAGCCGTTTGTACGGGGGCATCCACTGGCGAAGCGACAACCAAGACGGCCTCACGGCCGGCCGAAAGATCGGCAACTTCGTCGTCGCCACGCTGTTCCGGCCTTCGGCGCCGAAATTGCGCAGTAGTATTGTCTCGTCGCGGCCTCCCTGATCGCGACCGATCGCCGTCCTCCCGAGGGTCCCGCACGAATGCCAGGACTGAACCGGCTCAGCATCCAATCGAAGATGATCCTGCTGCTGCTGGCCGTGAGCCTGGCCTGCATCGGCGTCGTCGCCTGGATCGGCTACACCTCGGGCAAGGCGTCGCTCGACAAGGCGATCGAGCAGCGGCTGACGGCGATCCGCTCGGTGAAGAGCACCACGATCCAGACGATGCTCTCCTCGCTGCGGGAGGAGGTGCTCGCCGTGTCGGACAGGCCCTCCACGATCGAGGGGATGCGGGCGTTGCGGGAGGCCTACCGGCGGCTGCCCTCGGCCAGGCTCACCACGGAACAGTCCACCGCCCTGCGGAAGTTCTACGCGGAAGACTTCCTGCCGAAGCTCGCCGCGAACACCGACAGCGAGCCGGCGGCCGAGTCGTATCTCCCCGCGAGCCCCGCCGCGGCCTACCTCCAATACCACTACATCGCCGGCAACCCGCACCCCTACGGCCAGAAGCAGGCTCTCGAGGCGGCCGAGGACGCCACCGAGTACGGCGCCGCGCACGCGAAGTTCCACAAGATCTTCGCCCGCGTCGTGAAGATCTTCGGCTTCGAAGACATGATGCTCGTGGACGCCGATTCGCTCGACGTCGTTTACACCTATCAGAAGACGACGGAACTCGGCACCAGCCTCGAAGCCGGACCGTATGCCGGCACGCAGATGGCGGCGAAGGCCCGCGGGCTGCGGGGGCAACGCGACCGCGACGACTTCCGGATCGCCGACTTCGAGCCCTACCGGCCGAGCCTCGGCCGGCCGATGGGATTCGTCTTGAGCCCGATCTTCGACGGCCCGCAGATGATCGGCATCCTCGTGCTGCAGTTCCCGATCGACGACTTCAGCCGGGTGATCACCGGCAACTACGACTGGGCCGCCGAGGGCTTCGGCCGGACGGGCGAGTGCTATCTGGTCGGCCAGGACCGCACCGTCCGCAGCCGCAACCGCTTCATGCACGAAGACCCGAAACGGTTTCTGGAGTCGCTCGGCGACGCCGGCATCTCGAAGGAGGCGGTCTCGCGGATCGAGCGGCAGGGCACGACGATCTGCCTCCTGCCGGTTGAGACCGCGAGCGTGGCCGAGGCGCTCCGCGGCCGCACGGGCCTCATGCGGACGATCGACTACCGGGGCGTGCCCGTGCTGAGCGCCTACGGCCCGATCGAGGTCGATTCGCTCCGCTGGGCGCTTCTGGCCGAGATGGACGAGGAGGAGGCCGACGAGCCGATTCGCACCTTCGGCCGCACGGTGCTCCGCGTGGCCAGCGGCCTGGCCGTCGCCTCGACGCTGCTCGCGCTCGCATGCTCCTATCTGCTCACGCAGCCGCTGCGGACGCTCGCCGCGGCCGCCAAGCGGCTCGGCGCCGGCGACACCGACGTCACGGTGCCGGTGACGAGCCGCGACGAGTTCGGCCAGCTCGGCGAGGTCTTCAACGAGATGTCGGCGAGCATCAAGGAACAGCGAGAGAAGCTCGAGGCGCAGGTTCGTGAGAACCAGGAACTGCTCCTCAACATCCTGCCCGCCTCGGCCGTGGCCCAGCGACGCGAGGGAGACGAGAAGGCGAGCCGCGAGTTCGCCGACGTCTCGGTGCTCTTCGCCGAGGTGCTGGGGATGGAGGAGTTCGGCGGCCGCGTCGGCGAGGCGCGGGCGCTCGCCCTCCTTGGCGACCTCGTGGCCGCGATCGACGAGGCGGCCGAGGAGTGTGGCATCGAGAAGGTGAAGACGATCGGCGGCTCCTATCTCGCGGTCTGCGGCCTCTCGGTGACCAGGCCCGACCACGCCCGCCGCATGGTGCAATTCGCCCGGGCGATGGACCGGATCGTGGCCATGTTCAACCGCGACCACCATGCCGCCCTGCGGCTGGCCGTGGGGATCAACTCGGGGCCGGTGGTGGGGGGCGTGGTGGGCCGCCGCAAGTTCCTCTACGACCTCTGGGGCGACACGGTCGCGATCGCGAAGCGGCTGGCCGCCGGAAGAGAGGCGGCGATCCGGGTCACGGCGCCGGTGCGGGAGCGGACGGGCGACGCGGTCGAGTTCCAGGGGCCGGTGCGGATCGACCTCGACGGCCGCGCGGCCATCGAGGCCTGGACGGTGGGGGCGTGACCTCGATGCCGGAATTCCTCGACCTCGAAATCGCCCGCCAGATCCCGAACTTCTGGCCCGCCGTGCTCCTGGCCGTCGGCTTCCCGGCGGCGCTTCTCCTGCTCAACGAGGCGATCGCCTCCTGCGATCGCCGCGGCCTCGCCCTCGCCCGCTCGCTGCGGACCTTCCGCACGCTCGTCGCCCCGGCGCTGGCGGTGGTCGTTTTCGTCACGTCGATCCTCGAGATGCCGGCGGAGAGCACGGCGACACGCGTCACGGAGACTTTTTTTTGGGTCGTATTGCTCTACGCGATCCTCGGTCTCTTCAACGACCTCTTCTTCGGGCTGGCCGGCACCGACTCCTGGCGGGAGCGGGTGCCGACGCTCTTTCGCGATCTCGTGCGGGCGATCCTCGTCGCCGTCGGCGGCCTGGTGATCTACTCGAAGGTCTGGGGGCAGGAGGTGGAGGGGGCGCTGGCGGCGCTCGGCGTGGGGTCGATCGTGATCGGCCTCGCCCTGCAGGAGCCGCTGGGCAACCTCGTCTCGGGATTGATGCTGCTCTTCGAGCGGCCGCTGAGCGTCGGGGATTGGGTCGAGGCGGAGGGGGTGAAGGGGAAGGTCACCGAGATCAACTGGCGGAGCGTGCGGATCGAGACGCCCACCCGCGAGCAGCTGATCGTTCCCAACGTCTCGCTCTACAAGGCCGCCTTCAGCAACCTCTCCCGGCCCACGACCACGCGGACCGACTTCATCGAGATCGGCTTCAGCTACGACGATCCGCCGAACCGCGTGAAGCAGGTGATGCTCGAGCTTCTGCAATCGACGCCCGGCGTGCTCGCCGACCCGCCGCCTGCCGTGCGGACGGTCGGCTACGCCGATTTCTCGATCACCTACCGGCTGCTCTTCTCGGTGGCCCGGCAGGAGGAGCTCGGCATGGCCCGCGACCAGATCCTGACACGGCTCTGGTACGCGGCCCGGCGAGCCGACCTCACGATCCCCTTCCCGATCGCCCTCGAATACGGTCCGGGCGAGTCGCCCGGCAGGCCGCCTCGGACCGTTGACGAACTGCTCCACGGCCACGCCCGGTTCAAGCCGGCGGCCGATGCATCCCGTCCGCCGCGGATCGTCGAATTCGCCGCGGGGGAAACGATCCAGCAGGCCGGCCAGCGGTTCCG
Organism: Planctomycetaceae bacterium UBA4655; assembly: GCA_002405515.1. GTDB lineage: Bacteria > Planctomycetota > Planctomycetia > Pirellulales > UBA1268 > UBA4655. Next base: position 5,106 of record DHLZ01000307.1, on the reverse strand, counting down.
CGGGTTCTCGCTCGTGGTCGAGGGTCGTGCGACCCTGCACGCCACCGACGCCGCGGGGCGGACCACGATGGTGGGCGAGATCGGCCCCGGCGAATGCTTCGGCGACCAGCTCGCCATCGGCGGCGCTGCCGACGACGTGGCGATCGTGGCGGCCGACGACCTGAGGGCGGTCGTCTTCGACGCAACGGTGATCGGCGACCTCCTGCAGCGGTCGCCGGGCCTGGCCGCGGAGATCGGCGACGCGGTCGAGGCCCGCCGGCAGGCGGTGCGGTCGGCGAAGCGGGTCTCGTAACCCCGCGTTCTCTACTCGCCGCAGGCGGTGAGCACGAGCGACCGCGGCCCGCCGTGGTTGCGGTGCTCGCAGAGGTAGATTCCCTGCCAGGTGCCCAGGAGCAGCCGGCCGTCGCCGATCGGCACGGTGACCGAGGAGCCGAGGAGCGACGCCTTCACGTGGGCCGGCATGTCGTCGGGGCCTTCCATCGTGTGCACGTGGGGGAAGTCTTCCGGGGCGATCGCGTTGAACGCCATCTCGAGGTCGCGGGGCACGTCAGGATCGGCATTCTCGTTGATCGAGAGGCTGGCCGACGTGTGCCGGATGAACACGTGGAGCAGGCCGACCGTGAAGCGGGGCATGCCGCGCAGGGCGGCCTCGATCTCGGCGGTGACGAGATGAAACCCGCGGCGACGCGGTGCGAGACGAAGTTCGGTCTGGTGCCAGGCCATCATTATCACGCGGTGGCCTTGGTTCGAATCCCGACCTCTCACCCGTTCTCCGAAGGAGGACGGGCAGACAACGGAGAGGGCGGGATTCATTCGAGCCCGTTTTCCGCTCTCGCGGATTTTCTGCGATTCCTGACGCAATGTCCATGCCCGACAACGACTTGTGATCGTTGGCTGGCGTTGGATCGGAGCGGCCCGATTTGGCAAAAGTGATGCACCTCCGCCAACCCCTCCAGCTGCCGAAGGGCCGCGAGCTTCGCGTCCTGATCCACGATCGGTTCTCGACAGAGGGGCGGGCATCAATCAGGTCTGGGCCGGCATCGAGTCGAACAGGCGGCCACGGGGGAGGGCGAGCTGCCGGCTGTCGAGCCCGCGGCCATGCTTCAAAGGAACTCGATCTCACGAAGGACCACATTCAGAACTGCGCCCGGATCACGAAGCTGATGGAGGAGGCAGGGCTTCCCGAGCCCTACCACCGACTGACGGAGAAACCGGGGCATGTGCCCCAGTGGTGCAGCAAGCACTGGCTCAAGGCCGGCGACCTCAAGGGTCTGCAGGCGGAAGACGTTCGCGCGGCGCTCGCTTACGCCGCCGAGGCCGTGCGAGAGCGGGAACTTCCGCTAAGACCTCGAGCAGCGGGGCCTGCTCGACGACACGCTCGTGGTCTGGGGGCGGGGGGGCGAGTCGGGCCGCACGCCGACGACGGAGCGGAACAGTGGACGCGATCACAACCACTACGGCTTCACGATGGGGCTCGCTGGCGGCGGCGTCCGCGGCGGGACCGGCACGTTTACAAGCCGCCCAGGGCGGAAGACCGAACGCCGCCGCCGCCGTGCTCGCCTGGGAGAACAGCGGGTTTCAGGCCGGACTATCCTTTTCTCAGATACAATTCGAACCATGGTGGCGATTGACACGAGCCTGCGACTCTCCCAGTCCGAACGGGATGGCATTCGTCTCGCGGTCGCGAGGGCATGCGAGGAACTCGGCGTCGTCTGGCGCAGGATCGTGCTCTTCGGCTCCCGCACCGACCCGACCCGTCGTGGCGGTGACATCGACCTGCTCGTCGAACTCGATCCGCTCCACCCTGCAGACGTTTACCGATTGACACAGCGAATGCGGATCGCGCTCGAAGACGAGATCGGTGCGCAGCATGTCGATCTCGTGGTGGATGACGGCAGCGGAACGGGCGTGTTTCCGCAGTTGGCACGGGCAAGGGGGGTCGAGTTGTGGTCGAACAGCTGAAGCAGGTGCTTCGGGAACAGTTGGCTCTCCTGCAAGCCGCCACCAAGGTGCTCGAGGAGTCCCGCAGTCGCGTGGCGTCCTTTGCGGGGCGGCTCGGCGGCGAACTCTCGGTCGGCGAGAGGGAGTCCTGCGAAGCGCTCACGTCGCGGTTCGCACGGCTCAACGACTTTCTCGTGCAGCGGGTGTTTCGCACGCTCGACCAGATCGAGTTGATGGACGATGGCTCGCCGCTCGACCGGCTGCAGCGGGCGGAAGCCCGTGGGCTCGTCAATTCCGCCGAGCGCTGGCGGGAGCTGCGGATGCTCCGCAACGCGATCGCCCACGACTACCTCATCGAGAGCGCCGACCGCGTTCTCCGGGAGTCGCTCGAGTCGTCTTCCGAACTGATCGAAACGGCGGAGCGACTCGTGAGGTACGTCGGGCAGAAGCGATACTGCTAACCTGCATGGGGCGACTCGATGGTGGAGACCGGATGCCGTCGCGCCGCTGGACTTGGCCTACGCTTTGCAGGAAACTTTCGCCAAGGCGGCCGGCGACACGGCAAAGCCCTGGCCGACAAACCCGCAAAACAAGCGGCTTCGGAACGTGGGCAGAAGCATCCAGGCGCCCTGGATTGGTCGTCGCGGAAGGCCGAGCGGTTCGTGGCCAAGGATAGCCCGGTCAAAGGCACCTCCGCACCGGTCTTCCGGCTGATGAGCGACTCGTGAGCCTCGGGAGGAGCGGCCCGGGCGTCCGGAGCGGGTTTCTCGAAACGCCCCGCACCCGCTTCGGTGGCGTTTTTCTCGCGTCTCTAGCAGACCGCGTCCCAGTCGGTGGGCGGGCCACGGGCCGGCAAGATTGGAGGCGGCTCGACCGGTTCGCCACTCTGTATGGAGCAACACGGGTGTCAGGAGTTCCCGATCGGTCCCGGATCGCGGACAGGATGTCCGCAGCAACCGGAGGTTTGGTTGACTTCCGTTCGAGCCGACAGATAATCGTTTTTATTCGCTGGAATCGCTGGGTAATCATTTTTTGTGGACCGTAATCGTTTTTTGTGGACCGCAAAAATGATTTTGTGAAATCACATCCCCAAAAAACTGTTTTTTAGGTTTGATAAACGTTTTTTTGAGTTTCGCTGGGCACTGATCATGCCGGATTTCGACGCCGGGCCGGTTGGGTCCGCCGGATATGCCCGGCTGATCGAGCGTCATGGGCTCAAAGTGATTCCGAACTGGCACGAATCGTTGGTCGTCGCGAGTGGTGTGCGACGAGAGTCGGTCGGGCCCGATGGAAACGTCATCGAGACCTACATCCCGGTCTACTGGCCGGGAGACTCCGATTTCGACCACCTCGAGTTCGCCCTCAAAAACGACGGCACGAATCTCGCGCTCTTGGGCGAGATCTTCGGGGTTATCGACGCCGATGGGTTGGCGAACTTCGTCGCCGCCTCGCCATTCGGCAAATACCGACGCCGGCTCTGGTATCTCTATGAGTGGCTCACGGGCAAGCGATTGCCTCTCGACGACATGACGAGCGGCAACTACGTCGATCTCATCCCGCCGGAAGAATGCTTCACGGCGACTCGGCGACGGCTGATGCCGCGGCAGCGGATCAACGACAATCTCCTCGGGGACCGTGATTTCGCCCCGATCGTGCGGCGGACGGCCGCTCTCGAGACCTTCATCAAGGCGAACCTCGACGGACGGTGTGCGGATCTGGTCGCCAAGTGCCCGGCCGATCTTCATGCTCGGGCACTGCACTACCTCTACACCAAGGAGACCAAGAGCTCGTTCGCCATCGAACGCGAAGAGCCATCGCCTGATCGGACCGAACGTTTCGTCGAGTTGCTCGCTCGGGCCAATCGGGAGAGCTGGCGCGAGAAAGCGAAGCTGGTGTCGCTTCAAAATGCGATCGTCGATCACCGCTATCGGGAGTCGGACTACCGCGCCGTCCAGAACTACGTCGGCGAATCGGTGTCGATCGGTCAGGAACACGTGCACCACGTCTGCCCGCGACCGGAGCAGGTGCCGTCGCTCATGGCTGGGCTCATCGCCGCCGACGCCCGGCTCGGCGAGGCGGACATCCATCCGGTCGTCCATGCGGCCACGATCGGTTACGGCTTCGTCTTCATCCACCCCTTCGAGGACGGCAACGGCCGCATCCATCGCTTCTTGATTCACAACATCCTCGCCACACGGGGGTTCACGCCCCGGGAGAGCATCGTGCCCGTGTCGGCGGCGATGCTCCGCGACCAGCATGCCTACGACCAGTCGCTTGAAGCCTTTTCTCGCCCGATGCTCGAAATCGTCGACTACGCCCTCGACGCCGAGGGGCAGATGACGGTTCGGAACGATCGGTCGGAGTGGTACCGATTCCCTGATCTCACTCGTCAGGCAGAGGCCCTTTTCCGTTTCGTCGAGCAGACCATCGAACGGGATCTGCCGGAGGAACTCGCCTTTCTCCGCGGCTACGATCGCACGAAGCGTCTCATGCAGGAGGTCGTCGATCTACCGTCAAGGAAGCTCGATCTATTCATCCGGTTGTGCAGGCAAAACGGCGGGACGCTTTCGGCTGCCAAGCGTCAGTCGCAATACCCGCTGCTGAGCGATGACGAGATCGAACGGCTCGAGGAGGCGGTGCGCCAGGGATTCGCTTCCCCGTCTGCAGACGAGAATCGGTGACGAGAGCGTCCGCCTACACCACCGGCTCGAGCCCTGCCTGCATGATGCAGAGCTGCTTGAAACGCTGGTAGCGTCCGACGGCCTCGACCAGTCTCGGGTACGTATCGGGGATCGCGCCAGCGAAGATCTCGTGCATCGCCCCGTCGGCGATGTGTTTGCCCAGCCGACGGTAGGCCTCGAATTGCTCCTCGGTGAAGAACCGGTCCGTCGTCGATTGGTGCGGGAAATCGGCGTACCACGCCTTATCAGCAGGCTGCCAGTGTCGATGACCCTCCCGGGCGTACCCGATGATGACGAGGCTGTAGATCAACATCGCCATCGGCGCGGTCCGCTCGGCCGTCGCATCGGCGCAGGTCGAGTAGAACACCTCGACGCCGCGGCCGCCCCCGATGGCCTCTGTTGCCACGACACGCAGCGGGCGATCCGGCGCGGCATACACCCTGGCGACGCAGTCCGCGACTCGCGCCTTTTGGGACCTGCCGTA
>DHLZ01000084.1:3415-3692 GCA_002405515.1 Planctomycetaceae bacterium UBA4655 | reverse complement strand
GAAGCAAATGGGGCAATCGCCCCCGCCGGCCCCCAACTTGGCAGCACTGCCGCCACCGGTCCATGGCATGCCGCACTCGATCATCCACGCGCCGCCTGGCGGCGCAGCGACGTAACCGGCCACCCGGCTTCGGACGGTGGGCAGACGATCCGCGGCCGGTGTGGTGGCGGTGCCGGTTATGCGGCCATCCTTGATGGCCGCGTCAATGGTCCAGACCGGCAGGGTGCCGCCGGTGCGCCGTTTGCCGCTGAGTGTGCCGGTGATGCGGTCGCCCGCC
>DHLZ01000084.1:0-3233 GCA_002405515.1 Planctomycetaceae bacterium UBA4655 | reverse complement strand
CGCCACCTGCAAGCCGCTGCCGTCGACCGAGTGAGGACCGTATTCATAAAAAGGCGCCAACGCCACGCCCGCTCCGCCTTTGCCGGCCGTGACCGGGACGACGATGGTGACCGGCAGCGCATAGCCGCCCACGGGCAGGCCGTCCTCCAAGCGAAGGGTCAGGTGTTGGTCGGCCGCCAGGGCTCCGTTCGCGGCGGCAAGCGTCGCCAAAACGAGAAAGAATGGCTTCATGCGAGACTCCCGTCGTGTGAGATTGGGGTCATACGATACGAAACAGGCATCGTCTGCTGGCTGAACCCGTAGGTTATACTCCGGAATGAAGTGCTCGTTCATTCGCAACCGCAAAGCGACAAACGATGACGGGCAAGGCAGGACGGGTTTTGTCATGCGAATCACGCTGACTTTGCTGGCGATGGTTGTCTTGTCGAAGCCCGCTTCCGCCGACCCGCCACGCCGCCCCAATGTTCTCTTCATCGTCGCCGATGATCTCAACAACGACCTGGGCTGTTACGGCCATCCGATCGTCCAGTCGCCGGCGATCGACCGCCTGGCGAAGCACGGCGTGCGGTTCGACCGCGGCTACTGCCAATACCCGGTCTGCAATCCTTCGCGAGTTTCGTTCCTGAGCGGCCTGCGGCCCGAAGCGACGCGGATCATCGATCTGCCCACGCCGACCCGCTCGCATCTGGGCGCGGAGTACGTTTTTCTCCCCCAGTTCTTTCGCCGCAACGGATATCGTGCCGTGAAGATCGGCAAGATCTACCACACCGGAGACAGGCACGAAGATCCTGCGTCCTGGGACGTCGACATTCGCGAATCGGCCGACGCCAAAAATCCTCCCAAGGAACGGATTCTCAGCCGCATGCCATTCGCCGGCAGCAGCACGAATTCGGAGTTCGTCGGCATCTCCGTCCAGGGAGACGATCACGAGGCCTACGACGGCCGGTTGGCCCGCAAGGGAGCCGAAGAGCTCGAGACGCTGGCGCGCGGCACGCAGCCCTTTTTCCTCGCGGTCGGATTTCGACGACCACACACGCCGTACATCGCGCCGCAGAGATATTTCGACCTCTATCCGCCCGAGAAGCTGCCCCTGCCGACCGAGCCCGCCGAGCACCTCGACAAGCTCCTGCCAGTCGCCTTGACCTATGGGCCGCACGACCCACGGCCCACCGCCGAAGAGTCTCGTGTCGTGCGTGCGGCCTACTACGCCTCGATCACGTACCTGGATGCCCAGGTGGCGGTGTTGCTCGACGCCATGGATCGCCTCGGCCTCTGGGAGGAAACCATCGTCGTCTTGATCAGCGACCACGGCTACCACCTCGGCGAGCACGGCGGGATGTGGCACAAGATGTCGCTGTTCGAGCAATCGTGCCGGGTGCCCATGCTCATCGCCGCTCCGCGGCAAGCCCGCGGCGAATCATGCCCGCGGACGGTGGAAATGATCGATCTGTATCCCACGCTCCTCGAACTCGCCGGCTTTGCCGTCCCCGCGCATCTCCAGGGCGCCAGCCTCGTTCCGTTGCTGCGGGATCCGAAGCAGGCGTGGAGTCGCCCCGCGCTCACCGTAGTCAGCCGCGACCAGCTCGAGGGCCGGCGGCTCGGCTTCGGCCTGATGGGCCGATCCCTTCGCACGGAACGCTTTCGCTACACCGAATGGGACGAGGGCCGCAAGGGCGTCGAGCTCTACGATCACGACCACGATCCCGAGGAATACATGAATCTCGCCGCGGATCTGCGGTACGCCGATGTCGTCGCCGACCTGCAACGGCGGCTGCGCAGCCTCGTCTCCGACGGCCGCTGAACGCCGCAACGAATACGAGGAGGAGGATCCGCTCGTCGCCATCCCGCGACACATCGGCCGCCTCCGGGAACTTCTCCGCTCCTGAGTCGTTCTCCGCTCGGGCGGAAACGTCGCGTTTCCCGATCTCGTCACTTTCCCTGCGTTTGGCAGTCCGGATCGAGCGGCGTCGCCTCTCCGACCTTGTCGACGGGATGCGTCAGCATGTACCGCCAGACGGGCTCGTGGACGTACGGCCCATCCTTCTTGATGCCCAGCTCGCTGGGGGCGACGGCGTTGTGAATGATCTTGCTTCCCGCAGGCTCGATCGAGGTGATCAGCCGCCGGGTGTTTCCGTAGGGGGGCGGCGTCGTTTCCACGTCGACGATCGGACCATGCTCGTGAAGGCCCAGGAGCTCCCACGATCGGCAGTAATGCTTGGACTCCCAGCCGCGGTCGAAGCCGGTGAACATGAAGTAGCGATTGGACGGCGTGGCCGAGGGGAGCTTCTGCCACGATTGGTCCTGGTCACGCGGCCCGCTGAAGCAGAGGACGCGATCGAGCTTCTTGTGCTGGGCGAAACGGGCCGCGGTCGTGGAACCGTGGGACAGGCCGACGACGATGACGTCCTCCCAGTTCAGGCCGGTGCCGGCTTGGTCGATGAAATACTCCCATTTCCCTTGCGGATTGTTCTTGGCGAGCCACGTGACGAACTGAAACGACCGCTCCATCAGGCCGTCGGGCCGAGGAATGTCCACGAGCTTGCTGAAATCCTCGCCCGTCGCCGCCTCGAGCCTGATGTCGCCGCGCCAGGTGTCTCGGGGCGTGCCCGAATTGAAGCGGCCGAACCAGCCGTCCGCATAAACGACGCGGATGGCGTGCATCCCCAGTTCCTTGGTCAGCTTGAAGAGCGGCCCACCGCCCGTCAGCGCGACGACCAGCTTGCCCCGCGGCGGCACGCGGGTGTCGACGTACGCGGCCTGAACATCCTTCGGCTTGCCGTCTTTTTCCAGCAGAAAATTGATCTCAGGGTGCGACTGCACCCGCGGGTCGATCGTGCTCGCCCGCGCGGAGAGCGAGTAGGCCTGGGGCTGCGGGTCGGCGTAGGAAAACGGGCTGCCGTGCGACTCGTCCGCCACGGCGGCCGCGGCGGTCAGCAGGGCCAGGATCACGCCAACGACGACCGGCATTAAATATCTCCTCTGGGACGCCGGGCTGAAGCGATGATCGCGGGTCGATCCCGGCGAGGGCATCATGCGTCTTGGTGGAACGGTTGTAAAGTCGGCGGCCCGACCGGCATGAAGCTCTCCTGAACGCGAGCCCGATCACGATCGCGACCGCACGAAACTGTCATCCTCTTCGGCCTGCCATCGCCGCCGGACTCGGGCCGCGTATACTCCGCCGCCATGCGCCCCGTCGTCGTCTGCGGTCTCGGTCGGTTCGGGCTCCAGGTCGT
>DHLZ01000018.1:3020-3397 GCA_002405515.1 Planctomycetaceae bacterium UBA4655 | reverse complement strand
ATAAACGCCTCCGCAGTGTTGGGCGTTGCGATCATGGCTACGGGTGCGAGATGTCCGATATTCGCGCTTTCGCTGCTCAAGGGCGCGCCGCCAGCCCCGAGTACTTTGCGAAAGTTCCGTTGGCCGGGCTATCCCTCTTGCAGCGGAACTTGCACCTCGGGCTTCCGTAGAAATTCGTCCGGCTGCGTCGTCCGCGGAAAATGTCAGCTATTGGATGCTCCCGGTAGTAATCCCGACGCGGCCACTGGCCGCTGGTGGTACACATCGCCGGCGAGCCCGAAGACCAGGCTCGCGGGTATCGGCTGCCAATGGCCAAGGGGTGCGGGCGCTTGCGGAGAGGGCGGGGCCGACAACTCGCCGCGCCGCAGGCGAGCTTG
>DHLZ01000018.1:1644-2803 GCA_002405515.1 Planctomycetaceae bacterium UBA4655 | reverse complement strand
AACCGCTCGAATCCCGGGCCATGCTCTCCTCCGCGCCGTTCATCGCCGAGCTGCCGCAAGACCTCGCCGTTAAAAGCACCAGCCTCTTCACCGTGCAGGGCCGTTACGGCAACAACGCCCTCAACGGCGACTGGGAGCTCGGCATCACGAGCAACACAATCGCCCCGCCCCAACAACAAAGCCAACGCTCATGGGGCGACGGCCGGGGCACACGCACGGAGTCGTTCACGTTCGCGATCACAAGATCACCCGCCTCGTTGTTCGCGTCACCGGCCGCGACCTCCGGAGACTTCACGATCGGCGGTTCGAACGTGAAAGCCAGCTACACCGACATCGCAAGCTACGAGCCCAACGCCATCAAGATCTGGGCCCGCTCCACCACCGTGGGCGGCGGCGTGATGATAAGCGACCTCAAGATCAGGACGCCAGGCGTCCCCGGCGAAACAGTGTTTCCCGGGACGGTGATCAACGTCTCGCAAGGCTCCGGGACCGGATTCCAGGAAATCATCATCGCCGGCATCGACTTCCAGTCGTCATCCGACGGCACCGTCACGCTCGAAGGGAGCGTGGCGATGCAGTTCGGAAATGCTCCAGCGCCCCGCGGCTCGTCCCTCCAGTTCCACGTCATCGCCACCCACATCCCCTGGGTCGATCTCGACGTCGACTCCAACAACGATGACAAAATCGATCCCGTCAACGGCCGCAACGGCACCGACGACCGGATCGAGCAGGCGGCGCCAGGCCTGTTCGTACCAGTGGAGGGGAAGCGATCCAAAATGCTCGTCACCATTCCGGCCGGCCGAAATGCCACGCTCGAGATCAAGCCCGACGCGGCAGGCAAGGTCCAGGTCTTTTCGCAGTTCGCCCAGGTCTCGCCGCTCACGTTCGACAAGGTCGGACCGAACGATGAACCCGCGATCAAGATGGCGGACGTACCCGGCGGCGTCACGACCGGGGCGATGACCACATGGACGCTCTGGGTGGCGGCGACGGCCCCAAGCACGAGCAGGGGCGACATCGTCTTCACCCTCACGGGCGACAACAACGGTTTGCCCGCACGGGACATCGTCCGCGCCACGGCGGTGGCGGTGGATATCGACGTGGACAGCGACAACGACGGCAAGATCGATCCGGAGAATGCCGCCACGGGCAGCGACGA
>DHLZ01000018.1:693-1344 GCA_002405515.1 Planctomycetaceae bacterium UBA4655 | reverse complement strand
CACCCGACGAAGACTTGCCGGGCCTCACGTTCACCTTTTCGTTCTCCGATGCAGGGTTCGGCTCTGCCACAGGCGGCATGTTTCGACTGTGGAAGAAGGATGCCCCTGATGTCCGCAACGTAGCGGATCTGATTCGGACGGGCGTGCCGATCAGGGCATCCGAACTCCTCACGGGCCAACCCTTCACGACTCTCGAGGAATACCTGAGGAATCATGGCACCGCGACGCTGTATCTCGAGGCCGTGTCGCCCTCTGCCGCCTACGAGCCCATCGAGGTCAGCATCGGGGGCACCGGCGTCTGGGCCAACTCTAAGACCATCGACACGGTTCACGTGCGAGGCGTGAAGGGAACGCTCGATCTGGACGTCGACAGCAACAATGACGAAGGTTTTGGCGTTCCTGGCCAACGTTCTCATTGGGAAGAGAAGCTGGAAAGCCACGACTATGCGATCGGCAAACTCGTCATGCAGAGTTCCTCCTCCGCGCTCTTTGAACGCGACGTCGAAGGCCGGCTGGCAGCCAGTTTCACGCCCGTGGTGGTCGAACTGCCCAGGAATTTGCCGATGGATTCGCGTACGATCGGCGTGAAGTTCGCGATGGATGCGATCGGCGCTCTGAATAGCGGGGAGATCCAGCTCTGGAACCACAACA
>DHLZ01000018.1:0-426 GCA_002405515.1 Planctomycetaceae bacterium UBA4655 | reverse complement strand
CGGCCACGTGGCCACCAGAAACGTCACACTGAACGACGTTGAACAGGGGGTCCGCTTGCCGGGGATTCTCCACGCGACGCTCACGTTCGACGCCCCGGATCTGCGGATTCCACTCGCCGAAGACAGCGTTCAGTACATGGTTGTGCGGGACGATTTCTTCTATCACGATTTTCAGTACGGTTCGGTCGGCCTGCGGTCCACCGGCAGCCAGGTCCGGTCGGCATTGGCTTCGCGGGGCGTGTACTCCTATGCCGACCTGCCGAATTTCGCGCTCAAGCGGCTGACGACCCGGAAAGACCAGAAAAGCCCGCCTGGCGAACTGCAGGAGATTCTACGACTCGATCCGACCGGCGATGCCGTGGCGCTGCTGTACAACGACGCCGACAAGCCGGCCAATCCACCGAAATGCCCGGGATACAAGGCCGA
>DHLZ01000204.1 GCA_002405515.1 Planctomycetaceae bacterium UBA4655 | reverse complement strand
TGCATCAGGCGTATCCTCGCCGTAGCGACGATGCGTCTGCCCCCCGGGCGGCAATGCGGTGTCGTGCAGGCGGGCTCGTGACCGGGCATCCACTCGCGGGGCCTCGTCAACGCCCCTCTCGGCTCGCGCCTCGGGCTTCCGGGCGTTCTGCGCAAACGCCTGCAGGGAAACTCGCGCCTCGGGCTTCCGTATGTCGTGCGGGCGCCGTAGCCCGGGGCTCACGCCTCCCGCGATCCAAGACGCCGGCGGATCTCGGCGAGCCGCTCGGCAAGCTCCCGCTCGTGGCCGCGGTCGGTGGGCTCGTAATACCGCTTTTCGACGCCGAGGTAGTCCTGCGCGGCGATCCCGTCGGGGGCGTCGTGGGAGTACTCGTAGCCCTGGCCGTGGCCGAGCCGCTTGGCGCCTGCGTAGTGCTTGTCTTGCAGGTGCCTGGGAACGGGGATAACCCGCTGTTCGCGGACGTCGGATCGGGCGGCGGCGATCGCCGTCGTGCAGGCGTTGCTCTTGGCCGCAAGCGCGAGATACGTCACCGCCTGCGAGAGCGCGAGCTGGCATTCCGGCAGCCCGACGAACTCGACCGCCTGCATCGCCGCCACCGCCAGGAGCAGCGCCCGCGGGTCGGCGTTGCCGACGTCCTCGCTCGCGAGGATGACGAGCCTGCGGGCGAGGAACCGCACGTCCTCTCCCCCCTCGAGCATCCGCGCGAGCCAGTAGAGGCCGGCGTCGGCGTCGCTGCCACGGATGCTCTTGATGAGGGCGCTCGCGCAGTCGTAGTGCGTGTCGCCGGCGTCGTAGGCGACAGCCTTCCGCTGCACGCTCTCCCGGGCGAGCGCCAGCGTGAACCGCAGCGGCCGCTCGGCCGTCGAAAGCACGCCCACCTCGAGCCCGCCGAGCGCCCTCCGGGCGTCGCCGTCGGAGGTTTCCACGAGGAATGCCAGGGCCTCGGGGGCCATCTCGATCGGTTCCGCGCCGAAGCCGTGCTCCCGGTCGGCCAGGGCACGCCTGAGGATCTCGGCGACGTCGTCCGCCGAGAGCGGCTCGAGTTCGAAGATGCGGCTGCGGCTGACGAGCGCCGAGGTGAGCGCGAAGAAGGGATTGTGGGTCGTCGCACCCACCAGCGCGATCACCCCGCTCTCGACGTCGGGCAGGAGCACGTCCTGCTGCGACTTGTTGAAGCGGTGGATCTCGTCGATGAAGAGGCAGGTCCGCTGCCCATCGTCCTCGAGCCGCCGCCGGGCCGCGTCGAGCACGTCGCGGAGTTCCTTCACGCCCGACGACGTGGCCGACAGCTCGACGAACCGGCGACGCGTTTCCGTGGCGACGATCTCCGCAAGCGTCGTCTTGCCGACGCCCGGCGGACCGTAGAGGATCACCGACCCGAGCCGGTCGGCCTCGATGAGCCGCCGCAGCAGCATCCCCTCCCCCACGACCTTCCCCTGGCCGACGTAGTCGGCGAGCCGCCGCGGCCTCATTCTCGCGGCGAGCGGCGCGGCCCGCGCGAGGTTGGCGGCACGCGACGCGGCGAAGAGGTCGGCCATGGAATCGGTCCCGTGGATCTTCAGCCCGTCCAGACGAAGTCGACGGCGGCGTCGATGCCGGCGGCGAGGCTCTTGTGGACGGGGCAGGTGAGCGCCGCCTGCTCGATGAGGTGTCGCTTCGGATGATCCGGCGGGAGCGGGATCGTGAGCGTCGTGCGGAGCACAGTGATCCGCCGCGGCGGCTCCTTGCTCATCTCCTTGACGGTGTCGGCCTTCATGCCGGCCAGCGCGAGCCCGTGCCGCTCGGCGACGATGCCGATGATCGTCATCATGCACGCCCCGAGGGCCACTCCCACGAGGTCGGTCGGCGAAAACGCCTCGCTGCGGCCCTGGCCGTCGGCCGGGGTGTCAGTGAGCACCGTCTCGCCCGCAGGCCCGTGCTGGGCCCGACAGCGGAGCTTCCCCTCGTACGTCGTCGTGATTCGTGCCACCTGCGTCCTTTCAAAAAAAGGTGCCAGCCACCAAATCTGGGCAAGATGTCTATAAAGCCGAAGGTATTTTACCCAGATTTGGTGGCTGGCACCTTTTTATGCGATCGCTTCGATCCTGCGTCGATCGGCTCGCCCGCGAGGGGGAACTCGTGGTCGTCGACCATCCGGTCGATCCGCACCTCGAAATCGCGGAGATCCAGCGGCGGCTGTTCCGGGTCGGCGGGCCGGCGGTGCTCTTCTCGCGACCGGCTGGCACGGCCTTCCCCGTGCTCGTGAACCTCTACGGCACGCAAAAGCGGATCGAGCGGATCTTCCACCGCACGCTCGATCGGGTGAAGCGGCTCGTGGAGCTCAAGATCGACCCGGCTGAAGCATTGAAGAAGCCGTGGCGGTACTGGCGAAGCCCGATCGACGCGATCTCGATGCTGCCGCGTCGCGTGAAATCGGGCCCGGCGGTCGCCCACTCGATCCCCCTTTCTCAGCTGCCCAAGGTGACGGGCTGGCCCGGCGACGGCGGTCCGTTCGTCACGCTCCCGGCGGTCTACACCGAAGACCCCGACCGGCCGGGCACGAAACACTCGAACCTCGGGATGTACCGGGTGCAGCTGGCGGGCAACGACTACCTGCCCGACCGCGAGATCGGCCTCCACTACCAGCTCCACCGCGGCATCGGCGTCCATCATGCCGCGGCGCTCGCCCGCGGCGAGCCACTGAAGGTGAACGTGTTCGTCGGCGGCTCGCCGGCGATGGCCGTCGCCGCCGTCATGCCGCTGCCCGAGGGGCTCTCCGAGCTGCTCTTCGCCGGGGCGCTTGCGGGCCACCGCATCCCGATGATCGCGAGGCGAGGACGACCCGCGATCTATGCCGACGCCGATTTCGTGATCGAGGGGACGGTGCAGCCGGGAACGACGAAGCCGGAGGGGCCGTTCGGCGACCACCTCGGCTACTATGCCAAACGGCACGATTTTCCGGTGATGCAGGTCGAGCGGGTCTGGCACCGCGAGGGGGCGATCTGGCCGGTGACGGTGGTCGGCCGCCCGCCGCAGGAAGACACGCTCTTCGGCTGGCTCGTGCACGAGCTGACCGGACCGGTGATCCCGACGGTGCTGCCTGGCGTGCGGAGCGTTCATGCCGTCGATGCGTCGGGAGTGCATCCGCTTCTGCTTGCCGTCGGGAGCGAGCGCTACCTGCCCTGGCAGCGGTCGAACCGCCCGGCCGAGCTGCTCACGCAGGCCTCCGCGATCCTCGGCCAAGGGCAGCTGTCGCTCGCGAAGTATCTCTTCATCGTGTCGGGGGGGGATGCGCCGGGCCTCGATGCCCACGACATCCGGCCCTTCCTCGCGCACGTGCTGTCGCGGGCCGACTGGCGGCGCGACTGCCACTTCCACACCGAGACCACGATCGACACGCTCGACTACTCCGGCAGCGGGCTCAACGCCGGCTCGAAGCTCGTGGTGGCCGCCCGTGGGCCGGCGATCCGCAGCCTCTCGCGGGAACTGCCCGCCGGCATCGCCCTCCCCGACGGCTTCCGCAACCCGAGGGTCTGCCTGCCGGGCGTCGTCGCGATCGAGGGCCCGAGGATCGATCCCGCGCCGACGCTCGCCTCGGACGACGCGGCCCCTGCCGCCACGTCGCTCGCCGGCCTCGCGGCCGCCTCCCCCTGGTCGGCCGGGATCCAACGGCTCTGCGATGCGATCCACGCGGACAACCCGCTGCGTCCATGGCCGCTCATCGTGGTCGTGGACGACTCCGGCTTTTCGGCCGCGAGCCTCGAGAACTTTCTCTGGGTGACGTTCACGCGGTCGAACCCCGCGGCCGACGTCCACGGTGTCGCGGCGAGGGTCCGTCAGAAGCACTGGGGCTGCGAGGGCCCGCTCGTCATCGACGCCCGGCTCAAGCCCCACCACGCTCCGCCGGTCGAGGAAGACCCGGCGGTCACGGCGAAGGTCGATGCCCTCTGCGTCCGCGGGGGCCCGCTCGCCGGGCTCCTCGGCTGAAGGCCGATGCCTGCCGTGCAACGGGCACCCCGCGGAGGTAGTATCCTCCGACGTCCGTGCCGTGGCCGCACGGCAGCCACTCCGAGCAAGGAAAGTCATGACCGAACAGCAGATCGTCGTTCTCGTCGCCTCACTTTTCGGCGTCGTCGCGGGACTCGTCCTGCTCTCCCGCTTCCTCGTCAACGTCGGCTCGGATCGGATCGCCGTTCTCGAGCGGAGGTTCATCGGCAAGGAGCTCTCGCCCGGACGGGTCTTCGCGCTCCAGGGCGAGGTGGGATTCAAGGCGGAGTATCTCGCGCCGGGACTCCACTTCATCCTCTGGCCGATCACGCGGGTCGTCGCGAAGCCGCGGTTCATCACGATCGGCGCCAACGAGCTCGGCATCGTGGAGGCGACCGACGGCGCCGCCCTTCCCGCCGGCCGCATCTTCGCCGACGATCCCGCAGGCCAGCAGCACGACAACTTCCAGCTCCCGGTGGAGTTTCTCGCGCACGGCGGCATCCGCGGCAAGCAGCTTCGGTTCCTGACCAACGGCACGTTCAAGATCCACCCGGGGCTTTTCAAGGTGACGAAGATCGTGAAGACGGTCGTGCCGGAGGGGCAGATCGGCGTGATCACGGCGGCCGACGGCGCCCCGCTCGCGCCAGGCCAGCTGCTCGGCCGAAGCGTCCCCGACCACGACAATTTCCAGAAGGCGGAGGCCTTCCTGAAGAACGGCGGGCAGAAGGGGCCGCAGATCGATTTCCTCAGGCCGGGCACCTACAACATCAACACCGAGATCTTCAAGGTCGAGATCAGCGACGCCATCCGCATCGGCGAGAACGAGATCGGCATCGTTGACGCCCGCGACGGCCTGTCGATGGCCCGCAGCGACGTCGTGGTGCACACGCCCGAGGACGTCAACAGCTTCCAGGACGGACAGCTGTTCCTCGACAAGGGTGGAAAAAGGGGTCCGCAGGAAAACATCCTGACGCCGGGCACCTACTACATCAATCCGTACATGTTCGCCGTTTCGAAGAGGAAGCAGGCGCTCGTCCGCCAGGGCGAGGTGGCCGTGCTCATCTCCAACATCGGAAAGGATCCGTCGGAGTTCGAGCCGGAGACCGACGGCCCCCATCCCGACGGTTCGCGGACGAGGCACGTCGTGCCGAAGGGCTTCCGCGGCATCCAACGGGAGGTGCTCGGCCCGGGCGCCTACAACATCAATCCCCTCGCCTACTCGGTGATCATCATCCCCACGACGACCCGGTCGGTCGACTGGAGCGCCGAGAAGGCCAAGTCGCGGGAGATCACGGGATTCGACCCGTTCCAGGTCGTGTCGCACGACGGCTTCGAGATGAAGGTGGAAGTCCGCTGCCAATACCGGATCCTGCCGGAGAACGCGCCGTACGTCGTGCAGAAGATCGGCTCCGTGGAGGAACTCGAGACGAACGTCATCCATCCCCAGATCGACGGCATCTTCCGGGCCCAGGTCTCGCGATCGCCGGCCATCGCCTACCAGCAGAATCGCGCCGAGGAGCAGAAGGCGGCCGAGGAGGCGGTCCGGCAGGATCTCGCGAAGTATCGGGTGGAGGTGGTGTCGGTGATGATCACCAACATCCACCTGCCCGAGGCCCTCATGAAGACCACCCAGCAGAAGAACCTCGCCGAGCAGGAAAAGTCGATGTACGACGCGAAGAAGGACGCGGAGCAGCGGCGGATCGAGTTCGAGAAGACGAGGGCCGAGGCCGACGCTCAGGTGAAGATCATCTCGGCCGAGGCGGGCATCAAGGTGGCGCAGCACGAGGCCCGGCAGGTGGAGGAGCGAGCGAGGGGCGACGCCGCGAAGGTGCAACTGATCGCCGAGGCCGAGGCCTCGAAGACGAAGCAGATCGGCGATGCCGAGGCGAGCGTCGTGCAGTCGAAGGGAGAGGCGCAGGCCAAGGCCTACCGCGACCAGGTGGACGCGCTCACCGCCCAGGGCGTCACCACCGTCGAGGTCATGAAGGCGATATCGACGGCCGGGCTGAAGATCACGCCCGACATCATCGTCGGCGGGGCGGGCGACGGCGTCGAGGGCGGCGGGCTCGTGCAGGTGCTGCTCGCCCAGCTCGTCCGCCAGCAGAGGGCCGAGGTGTCACCACAGGCCATCACCAGTCCGCCTGCCCCGCCAACCGCTTGATCCGCCGATCGCTCGATCAGCCGGAGATACCCGCGGCCCGCACCCATGAGCCCGCCGATCGCTTGATCAGCCGGAAATACCCGCGGCCCGCACCCATGAGCCCGCCGATCGCTCGATCAGCCGGAGATACCCGCGGCCCGCACCCATGAGCCCGCCGATCGCTTGATCAGCCGGAAATACCCGCGATCTTCACGCGGGTGTGGAGCGAGCGGTGGCCGGTGCGGCGGCGGTAGTTCTTCCGACGGGCGAACTTCTGCACGTAGATCTTTTCGCCCTGCTCGGTTCCGACCACCTTCGCCTTCACCGTTGCCCCCTTCACCTTCGGGGCTCCCAGCGTGAGCTTGCCCGCGCGGCTCACCGCGAGCACCTCGTCGAACACGACCTCGCTGCCGGCCGGAAGATGCCGGAAGTCGATCTCGAGCTCCTGCCCCTCCTGCACGGTGTACTGCCGGCCGCCATCGACGATGACGGCGTACTCGTGGCCCGCGCCCTTCATGCTGGCGGCGGAGCCCCTCGTGCTGGCGGCGGTGGTGGTGGTGGGTTCGGAAGATGCCTTGGCCATGACTGGAGTCCAAAAAGATCGGGGGCGGAAATCGTCAATACAGTCAGGAAAGGATACCCCGACCTGCCCTGCAGGTCGAGCGCAGCCCTGAAATTCCCGGGAGTTTTGGGCGTAGGGCCGTCCGGCCGCCGGTCCTACGGAAACCGCACCTGCCGACCGGCGGAGTCCCTTGCCTCGAAGACGAGATGCTCCGGCGACACGCCGTCCTTCCCGACGACATGAAGCTGGATGTGGGTCGTGTCCTCGAAGTGGGCCATCTCCCGACGCTTCTTGTTGTTGATCCAGGTGGCGACGTCGTCGTGCACCGAGATGTCGAGCTTCGTGATGTCGTCGCGGGCGCTCGAAAGCTGGAGCGTCCGCATCACCTCGATCGCCATGCTCTCCGCCGTCTTCACCGTGCCCGTGCCGTTGCAGGTGGGGCAGTCGCGGAAGATGCTCTTGCGGAGCGAAGGCCTGATCCGCTGGCGGGTCATCTCGATCAGGCCGAAGGGGCTCGTGCGGAGCACCTTCGTCCGGGCGCGGTCCCGCTTCATCGCGTCGTGGAGCGCCTTCTCGACCCCGCGGCGGTACTTCTCCTTCCGCATGTCGATGAAGTCGTTGACGATCACGCCGCCCAAGTCCCGCAGCCGCAGCTGTCGGGCGATCTCCTTCGCGGCGATGAGGTTCATCTGATAGGCGTTCTCCTCGGCCGACTGCTCCGTCCGGAAGCTGCCCGAATTGACGTCGATCGCGACGAGGGCTTCCGTCTGGTCGATCACGATCGAGCCGCCCCCCTTGAGCGGAACCTTCCGCTGATACATCCGGCCGATCTCCTCCTCCAGGCCGTAGCGGTGGAAGAGCGGCTCCTTGCCCTCATAGAGCTGCAGCCGGCTCACGTACCGCGGCATGACGAGTTCGAGGAACTCGCGGGCACGCTCGTAGGCGGCCGGCTCGTCGATGAGGATCCTCCCCACGTTCTCCGTGAACATGTCACGGATCGTGCGGATGATCATGTCGCTTTCCTGGTAGATGTCGATCGGGGCGGAGTATTTCCTCATCCGCCGCACGATGCTCTTCCAGAGCCGCAGCAGATAGGCCATGTCGCGGGCCATCTCCTGCTTCGTCCGGGTGGTGCCGGCCGTCCGCACGACGAACCCCACTCCCTTCGGCGGCTTCAGCTCCAGCATGATGTCGCGAAGGAGGCGGCGATCCTGCTCGTCGTCGATCTTCTTCGAGATGCCGACCCGCCCGAGCGGCGGCATGAGCACGAGGTAGCGGCCCGGGATCGAGATGTACGTGGAAAGCGTCGGCCCCTTCGTGCCGAAGCCCTCCTTGATCACCTGCACGAGCACCTCGTCGCCCCGGCGGAGGACGTCCTGGATCGGCGGCTTCACCCGCGGCCGGTCGCCAAGGCGGGCCCGGCGGCGGGGCGGCGTCTTCGTGGCCCCCTGCGAGTCGTCTCCTCCCTTGCCCGCCGGCTCCGGCAGGTCGAACGCCTTGTCGGGATCGAGGCCGCCCTGACGGTAGTACTGCGGCTCCACGTCGCTGATGTGGAGAAAGCCGTTGCGGCCGACGCCGAAATCGACGAACGCCGCCTGGATCGAGGGCTCGATGTTGACGATCCGGCCCTTGTAGATGTTGCCGACGTAGTTGTCGGCGCTCGTCCGCTCCACGTAGAGCTCCTCGAGCACACCGTCTTCCATGATCGCGATCCGGCATTCCTCCGGCTGCGACACGTTGATGAGCATTTCCTGTTTCATGAATTCTCCAGTGGTTTCTTCTTCGCGTTTCCCAACCCGGTCGCGGCTACGCCACAGTCTGGGCGAGCACGCGGCGCAACTGATCCCGTAAAAACGACTTGACCTGCTGGGCGCTGTCCATTTCCAGCACCCTCTCCGCGATCGCGCGACATTCCTCCAGCGAAACGCTCCGACAGAGCTGCTTCACCTCGGGAATCGCGCTTGCGGGAACGCTCAACTGCTCGAGGCCCATGCCCAGAAGCAGCTGCGTGTACATGACGCTGCCGCTCATCTGACCGCACACGTTCGCGGGAACGTTCGCCTCCTTCGCGGTCTGCACCGACCGCTTCAAGAGCCGCAGCACAGCCGGGTCGCAGGCGTTGTAGAGGTCCGCGACCTCCTTGTTGCCACGGTCCACGGCCAACGTGTATTGAATGAGGTCGTTCGTGCCGATCGACACGAAGTCCACGTCCCCCACGAACGTGTCGAGCATGACCGCGGCGGCCGGCGTTTCCACCATCATGCCGACCTGCATGTCGCGGTTGAACGCGATCCCGTGCTCGGCGAGGTCTTCCATGACGTCGGCCAGCACCATCCGCGCCTGACGCAATTCGACGATCGTCGAGATGAGCGGAAACATCACCCGCACGTCGCCGAGGGCGCTCGCCCGCAGGATCGCCCGCAACTGCGTCCGGAACATAGGCAGCTGCCGCAGCGACAGTCGGATGCTCCGCAGGCCGAGGCACGGATTCCTCTCCTCCTCGGGCGTCGTCTCGGTGAGCATCTTGTCGGCGCCCAGGTCGAGCGTGCGGATCACCACCGGCTTGCCGCCCATCGCCCTCACGACCTCGCTGTAGGCGGCGAAGTGGTCCTCTTCCGTCGGCTCCCGGGGGCTCGTGAGGTAGAGAAACTCGGTGCGGTACAGGCCGATGCCGTCGCAGCCGCGGCGGATGCACTGCTCGACCTCGTTCGGAAACTCGATGTTGCCGTGGATCCGGATCCGGACGCCGTCGATCGTCTCGGCGGGAAGGTCGCGGAGCCGCCCGAGGTTCACGGCCGCCGTTCGTGCCGCCTCGACCTCGAGCCGATACCTGGCGATCGTCTCCTCGTCGGGCTGCAGGATCACGACCCCCTGGTTGCCGTCGAGGATCACGGGCTCCCCGCCCGAGACGTCGCTCAAGAACGGCCCGATCCCGACCACCGCCGGGATTTCGAGACCTTCGGCCACGATCGCGGTATGGCTGCCGGGCCCGCCGAGCTCCGTCGCGAATCCCTGGACGAACCGCCGGTCGAGCTTCGCGGTCTCGCTCGGGGTGAGGTTGTGGGCGAGCACGATCACCGGCTGGGAGACGGCCGCGAGCGTCTCGCTCCGCTGGCCGAGCAGGTTCCGCAGCAGGCTCTTCTCGATGTCGTAGATGTCGTGGGCCCGCTGGGCGATGTGGTTGTCGAGATTCTGGAAGGCCTTCGCGTAGCGGCGGAGCGTGCGGCTGACCGCGTATTCCGGCCAGAGGTTCTTGTCACGGACCGCGCTGACGAGTTCGGCCTGGAGCCGCTCGTCGTGAAGCATCGCGAGGTGGGCGTCGAAGATGGCGGCGTACTGCTGACCCAGCTCCGCGCGGATGGCGTCGCGGTTGCGCTCGATCTCGCGGGTGGTGTCGCCGATGGCCGTGGAGAGCCGCTCGAGTTCGGTGTCCACGGCCGACCGGGCGACGAACCGCCGAGGGATCCGAAAGCCCTCTGCGTCGAGCACGAGCGCCTCGCCGATCGTGACGCCGGACGAGACCGCGATTCCCTGAAGTTTGATCATGGCGCGCTTTCCGCACGCCGACCCGGTCGCCTCGGGCGAGTCTCAATGCACCTTTCGCTCCGATGGCCGTTTTTGGCGGCATCGAAATCGAAGGCATGTTCGATCTCGCCGGCACCGGCCGGCGTGGATCGCATCACGGGGATGCGATGTATCGGCCACCGCGGGGCGAGTCCGTGGAGAGATCGCGAAGCGACGCGCTGCGATCAGGATCTCCCGGCGCCCATCGGCAGGGGCCTTGGCTCTATCTCCTGAGTGTTACCGTTCCCGAGTGTTCCCGTTCCCTATGTTCCTTCAGTCTTCGTCGAAATTCCGCTCGAAGAGCCCGCCGATGGCGTCGATCGCCTCATCGGCATCGGGCCCGGTCGCCTCGATCACGACGTACGTTCCCGCCTCGGCCGCCAGGGTGAGCACCTCGAGGATGCTCTTGCCGTCGGCCCGCTGCGAGCCCGCCACGAGTTCGATCCGCGACTGCCACTTCCTCGCCTCGCGCGCAAGCATGTCCGCCGGCCGGGCGTGAAGCCCCTGCCGCATGCCCACCACGACCTGACGAACCACGGTCCGTTCCGACATCACGCTTGCCAAACCACGTCACGCAAATCCGCCAATTCATTCACTTGTATCAAGAAACGAGCCCATGACTGTCGGCCTCCTCCAGCAGGTGCCGGATGTCGGTCGCGGCGGGTGCCGCCTTGAGCGTTGCACAAAACGAGTCGTCGCGAAGCTGCCTCGAGATGTTCTCGAGCGCCCGCAGATGGTCGCCCGGCCGATCCGGCGGCGAAACCAGCAGGAAGAACAACTGCACAGGCTCGCCGTCGAGGCTCTCGAAATCGATCCCCTCGCGGCTCACGGCCACGGTGCCGACCAGCCGGCTCACGCTCGGGTGCTTCGTGTGGGGGACGGCGACGCCGCGGCCGATCCCGGTGCTGCCGAGATCCTCCCGCTTCATGATCGCCTTGACGATGCCCTCCATGTCGCCGGCGGGAATCTTCCCCGCCTCGACGAGGGCGGTCGCCATCTCCCGGATCACGCCTTCTTTCGTTCGGGCCTTCACGCTCGAACGAATCGCATCCGCCGCCACAAAATCGGAAAACTTCATGGTGAAATTAGGAAGGCCGCCCCAGGAACGCGCCTCAGGAACGCTTCGTGTTCTGGACGTGCTTGTGGTCGCGGACCTTCTCCTTGTGCTTCCTGAGTTGCTGTTCCAGTTTCTGAACCGCGCCGTCGACGCTCCGCCAAAGATCGGCCGACACCTCGTGGCCCACCATGTCGTGCATGTGCTCGGCGGAGGCGATGATCTCCACCAGCGGCAGCGACGGATTCTCGAGGTCCACCGTGACGTTCAGAGCCGTCAGGCGGTCGAAATACCGCTTCAGGCGGAAGACCTTCGAGCTGATCTTGGACTGAGATGCCGGGCTCAAATGCCCGTGTCGAGTTGAGACGTTGATTTGCATGGCGGGGAGCATATCACTCCCCTTCGGCGTTCGACAGACCTCCCTCCGCTCCCCCGCGAATCCGCCCCTTCTCGAGCTGCGACCGCCACCATTTCACGGCTTCGGCGCGGGCTGCCGGAGGACCGTCCGGCCGGTACCGCAGACGGTCGGCCGCGGCCGGGCGAACCGCCCCGAGCAGCCGTGACGCTGCCAGGCGGCGGACGAGGAGCACGGGGTGTTCGAGGGCGGCGACCAGGACCGCGTCGCCCCCTTCGGCGAGCGACTGGCCCGACAGGCCGACGACCAGCCGCCGCACGAGATCCCGGTCGTTCGGCGGGACGACCGATTCGAAGGCCGCGAGCAGACTGCCCGCCGACGTCGGCCCTCGGGCGAGGGCGAGTGGAACCGTCGATTGCTCCAGGGCCTCCCAGGCCCGCGCCGGCAGCCGCAGGCCCTGCTGCTCCTCCGCGAGCAGGTCCGCGAGCGGCTCGTACCGGCCCATGACCGCGAGCGTCGCGGCGGCGGCGGAGCGATTCTCGAGACGGTTGTCCCCGAGCAGCCGCTCGAGGGCTTCAGGCGTCGGAGCCGTCGCGAGGCTCCGGGCAACCGCTTCGGCGGCGAGGCGATCGAGAAGCCGTGGGGCGGACGGCGACGCCAGCCAATCCGGAAGGCCTCGGGATGCCTCCCCGCGGCCCGTCACCACGACACCGGTCGCGACCGAGCCGTCGGGGCGGATGAGCCCATCCTCAACAGCGACGGCGGCCCCGGGCTCGAACGTGAGCCTCCCCCCCTCGGGAAACGCAATCGAGCCGACGGCCGCCGACGGCACGGCCTCCGGATCACTGCCGAACGGTCGATCGAACCGCACCTCCAGCCCGATCGGATCGCCGGCGTCGAGCCGCCCCGAAAGATCGCCGGCCACGAACGCGATCGGTCGCCCGGCCTCGATTCCGCCAACAATCGCCCGTCCAAAGACGAGCTCGATCTCCGCGGCGGCATCCTTCCGCGGCCGGACCACCACGCGGGCCGGACCGATCACGCGGATCGTCGCCTTCCCGACCGCCCACGTTGGAAAAAAGCCCTCCGGCACGAGCAGGTCGGTCGATGCGGAAAGCGGCGACTGTGGTGCGACGACCTTCCAGTCGGCCGGACCGCCGGCATCTCCGATGCGTTGCAGGAAAAGCGGGGCGACGCCGACGATCGCAAACGCCGACCCGTCGTTCCTCGCCGGCAGTGTTGCCGGACCCGATTCTTTCCGTGCAGGATCGGCCGGTTTGGGATCGTTCGGCGCGGGCTGCTTCGGAATCGTGGCGGGCGGCCGGATGGTCGCTCCGATCGCAAGCGCATCGCCCCCGGGCACGCGGCCGGCCGACGGCTGCGGAGCGTCCGGTGCGGGCTCCGGTGCGGGCTCCGCCCCGACTGCCGCGACGGAGGCATCAGTTTCGCGCGGCGGCGGCGAGACGAGTGCGTCGTCCCGTTTCAGATCCTGCTTCGGGCCCGCGTTTTCCTTCGCTGGAAGCGATGGCTCCGGCTCCGGCGAAACTACAGGGATCGCTTCCACGGCCGGGTCTGCCGGGGCCGGCGGCACCGGCGCGGGAGCCGGCGATTCTCGAAGGGCGACGGCGTCCTTGTTTTTTGGCACCGCTCCGCCGGTTTCATTCGGCATGAGCCTCCAGGCAAGCGTTCCCGCGAGCGCTCCCAGCAGGAGCACCGCCGCAATCAACGACGCCCAGGCCACCGGCGACGTCTTGGAGCCCTTCATCGTGGTTGACGCCGCCGCGGGTGACGGCGTTTTTGGCAACGATGCCGCTGGCGAAGCCGCCCTGGAAGACGGTGCCGCGGGCGAAGCCGCCGCCGGCTTCGCTTTTGACCGTTCCGAGCCGATCGCGCCGCTGGCAAGGCCGCCCGTCGCAGCGAGCAGTCGTTCAAGCTCATGGGGTTCCGGCGGCTCGAAAACCCGCGGGGAGTTGCGGGCCTCCACGAGCGTCCTGTGGCACGACGCCACCTCCGCGAGGTGGACGTCGGACTCGATGCAGACCATTTCGAACGCCGCGACCGCCTCGGCCGGCAGCGAGTTGGTGAGGTATTCGGCGACGGTATTGGCGTCCGCGCCGAGGCCCTTGCCGACCACCTTGGGCGAGTCGAGCCCGGGATGGGCGACGACCGCCCGGATACGATCGACGAGCACCCGGGCCGATCCGCTGGCAGAGAGCTTCGCGGCGAAGGCATCGGCCTCATCCGCCGAAAGAACGCCGTCGAGCCAGGCGAGCAGCGTCCGCAGTGTC
Organism: Planctomycetaceae bacterium UBA4655; assembly: GCA_002405515.1. GTDB lineage: Bacteria > Planctomycetota > Planctomycetia > Pirellulales > UBA1268 > UBA4655. The sequence goes on along the minus strand of DHLZ01000204.1, from coordinate 2,017 downwards.
AGTCGCAACATTGGCAGGCTCCCGGAATCGTTCGGCCGCGGCCGAACCGGCCGCCCAAGAGAAGAGTGGCGATCCGGCCCGACATTTCGTGGAAAAAATCCGGGGCGCCCGCCGCGCGACCCAAACGACCGTGAATCCCGTAGAAAAATCCGTATGACGGGGGTCCGGAGAATCGGCAATCGCCGGACCCTGGGTATGATGTAGGTGCTGGGAAACAAGGAAGACTCCGGCAGATCCTGCCGCACGGGCTGAGCCGCTCGTGTCGAACGGTTGGAACTGACGAATGCTTTCAGCAGGAGCGGAACTGCCATGACCGCCATGACCCGGAATCGCCGACAGGCAATCCTGCGACAGGCCTCTGGATACGTCGAGCTGGCGGAACTATTGGTCGATGGCGACCGGCCCACCCCCGAGACCGCGCGGGTGCTGCTCGTCAGGGCGATCGAGACGATCGACGAACTGCCCGAGCCGACGCGGTCGATGCCCGACGCCAAACTGCTCGAGGCGGAGGCCCTCCGGGCGATGGGCCACTGGGCGGATGCCATCGGCCCGTTCGAACTCGTCGTGGAAAACGATCCCAAGCGGCTCGAGGCGTGGCTCGGCCTGGGCTGGTGTTTCAAGCGGCTCGGCCGGCTGCCGAAGGCGATCGACGTGCTCGAGCAGGGCCTGGTCGCCTCGCCCGATGAGCCGATCCTCCACTACAATCTGTCGTGCTACCTCTCGCTCGGCGGTGACGTGCAGGCGGCGATCGAGCACCTCACGAAGGCGATCTCGATCGACAAGCGGTTTCGCGACCTGACCCAGATCGAACCGGATTTCGACCCGATCCGTTCCGATCCGAGGTTCGTGGCGGTGACGCACCTGACGGTCTGACACGTCCGCTGCGGCGGGATCGGCGCCAGCTTCCACCCCGCAAGCCAGTCGCGAGCCAAAGAGCGTGCCACGATCGAGCCGACCGGCGCTTCAGGAGATCATCGCCGTCCTCGGTTGCCCCGCAGCCGGCGACCCGACGCAGTACGTCTTCGAGCGGGCGATGGCCGAGGCCGGGCTCGACTGGCGGTTCGTCACGTTCGATGTGCCCTTGGAGCGGGCCGAGGATGCGATCCGCGGCGTTCGCGCCCTCGGGTTTCGCGGTGCCGTGCTCACCGGCCCCTTGCGGCAGTCGGGGCTGCCGCTGGTTGATTCCGCGAGCCCCACGGCCACGTTCGCGGGGGCCGTGAGCGTGATCGACCGGCAGCCGGAAGGACTCGTGGGGCACATGACCGACGGCCGTGCAGCCCTCGAGGCGATTCGTGGCCACTTCGATCCCGTGAACGCCGCGGTGCTGCTCATCGGCAGCGGCCCGGCGGCGGCGGCCACCGCGCTGGAACTGTCACTCGCGGGAGTCGGCCGTCTGCTCCTCGCGAACCGCTCGATGGACCGCTCCACGGCGCTTGCCGAAAGGCTTCGCGGGATCGGCGGCGCGGCCGCTCCCGATCAGCCGCCGGCAGCCGTCATGCATGTCGAGGCGATTCCCTGCGAGCGGGGCAAACCGCTCGCGATTCCCGAGGAGGTCGGGCTCGTCGTCTCCGCAATCCCCGCGGCCGACAAGTCGGTGATCGAACTCGACGCCGTGCGGCCCGATCTCGTGATGGCCGATCTCGCCCTCGGCGGCGAGCCCTCGGCGATCGTTTCGCAGGGGGCACGTCATGGCGCCTGCACGATCGATGGCATCGAGATCCGCTGCGCCAGAACGGTGATCGAGTTCACCCAGTGGACGGGCCTCGAGCCCAACGCCGAGCTGCTCCGCGAGTCGCTCGAGGAATTCCTCTCGGCCTGATCGCCCGTCGGCCGGATTCCATCCGCGTACTACCGGGAGCATCAAGTAGTTGACATCGTTCTGCGGGCAACTCGGCCTGCTGACTTTCACGGAAGCCCGAGGCGCGAGTTTCCCTGCAGGCGAACAGGTGCCCAATACGGAAGCCCGAGGCGCGAGTTGCCCTGCAGGCGAACAGGTGCCGAATACGGAAGCCCGAGG
>DHLZ01000208.1:2861-21080 GCA_002405515.1 Planctomycetaceae bacterium UBA4655 | reverse complement strand
CCCGGCGTTCAGCATCGGAGTGCCTGAGTGACTCATGCCTGAGAAACTCATTGAGTGACACGTTGGAACGTGTGGTGCTGCCTCGATCCGGAAGCCCCATACGGAAGCCCGAGGCGCAAGTTCCCCTGCAGGAGGAGCATGGAAAATCCCGGAAGCCCGAGGCGGAAGCCGGGGGGATTCGGGGTGGCAGCGATGCAAAACCGCGCGTCACGAACCCGTTTCAGCGGGAAACGGTTTCGACTCCGTGACGTCCGACGCAGCGGCACGTTCACGCCCCTCTCGGCTTGCGGCTCGGGCTTCCGTACGGCTTCCGGCTTGAGAACACGCTGGTTTTCCAATCAGCCCGTGCATGGCAGGAGCATGATCCCGGTACACGGGGGTAGGATGATTGTTCATGAGCAAGACCGCCGCCCACGTCGTCGCCGTCGCCCTGCTTGGAATCTTTGCAGCCATCGCCTTTTCCCGGATCGATTATGCGTGGAACTGGCAGGCGGTCTGGGACTACCGTGGCCTGCTTCTGAAGGGCTGGCTCTTCACGGTGGGCCTGAGCATCGCCGCGCTCGCGGCGAGCTGCGTCGTGGGGCTCGTGGCGGCGCTCGCGCTCGGGTCGCGATTTCGGCTCGTGGAGGCGATCGGCCGCGTCTACGTCGAGCTGATCCGGGGAACGCCGCTCTTGGTGCAGCTGCTCGTCGGCTTCTACGTCGTGGCAACCGCGGCGAAGCTCGAGAACCGGTACGTGGTCGGCGTGCTCGTGCTGTCGCTCTTCAGCGGGGCCTATCTCGCCGAGATCTTCCGGGCCGGCATCGACGCGATCCCGCGGGCGCAGCGTGACTCCGCCCGCGCCATCGGCCTCACCCCCTGGCAAGCGATGCGGCTCGTGATCCTGCCGCAGGCGGCGAGGCTCGTCGTGCCCCCCGTCGCCGGGCAGCTCGTGTCGCTCGTGAAGGATTCGTCGCTCCTCTCCGTGATCGCGATCAACGAGTTCACGCAGTCGGCCCAGGAGGTCAACGCGGCGACCTATTCGTCGCTCGAGAGCTACCTGCCGCTCGCCGCGGGATACCTCGTCCTCACGCTGCCGCTCTCGTGGCTGTCGCGATGGCTGGAGCGTCGGCTGAAGTTCGAGATGGGCTGAGGCAGGCGGGAGCGATTCATGCGGCTCGAGTGCATCGACGTGCGGCAGCGGTTCGGAACCACGGATGTCCTCCGCGGCTGCTCGCTGGCCACCGGCGACATCCGCGCGCTTGTCCTCATCGGGCCGAGCGGCGGCGGCAAGTCGACGCTCCTGCGGATCCTCGCGGGGCTCGACCTGCCGGTCGCGGGTGAGGTCCGGTTCGAGGGCCGGCCCCTGCCCCGCGACGAGGAGTCGCTCAGGGCCTACCGAATGACCGTCGGCACGGTCTTCCAGGCCTACAACCTCTTTCCCCATTTGTCGGCCCTCGAGAATCTGCTCCTCCCGCTCGTCCATGTCCACCGGCTCACGCGGCCGGAGGCGATCGAGCGGGTCCGGGAGCCGCTGGCGCGGTTCTGCCTCGCCGATCATGCCCACAAGCGGCCGAGCGAGCTCTCCGGCGGCCAGAAGCAGCGGATCGCGATCCTGCGGGCGCTCGTCGTGCGGCCGAGGATGCTCTTCCTCGACGAGCCGACAAGCGCGCTCGACCCCGAGATGCGGGGGGAGGTGCTCTCGATGATCGGCGAGCTGAAGGCCTCGGGCACCCGGTTCGTGCTCGTGACCCACGAGATGGCCTTCGCCCGGAGGGTCGCCGACGAGGTGGCCTTCATCGCCGCCGGCGAGGTGGCCGCCCACGGCCCCGCCGCTACGATCTTCTCGGAACAAGCCCCGCCGGTCGTGCGGCGTTTTCTCGACAGGATCCTCGCATGAGCTGTCCGCTTTCCCCCCTTCCAAACGCCTTCCTCGGGTCGCTCGTGGCCGACGCCATCGCGATGCCAGTGCACTGGTACTACGACCGTGAGACGCTCGACCGCGACTATGGGGCGATCGCCGGATACCGCGAGCCGAAGTCGCCCCATCCCGACAGCATCCTCTGGCGGTCGAGCTACGTGGCGGCGAACGAAAAAGGGGAGATCCTCCACGACCAGGCGGCCTCCTGGGGCAAACGCGGCATCCACTACCACCAGTTGCTTCGTGCCGGGGAGAACACGCTCAACCAAAAGCTCGCGTTCGAACTCGCCGAATTCATTCTCGCCCGCGGCGGCTACGACCCAGCCGCCTGGTGCGACCACTACATCGAGTTCATGCGGACGCCCGGCCGCCACCGCGACACCTATGTCGAGGAGTATCACCGGATCTTCTTCACGAACCTCTCCCGGGGCGTGAAGCCGCTCGCCTGCGGCGGGGCGGACGTCCACATCGGCGGCCTCGTGCCGGTGCCGGCGATCGTCGCGGTGCTCGCGGGCTCGACATCCCCCGTGGACCTTCGCGGCATTGTGCAGACCCACGTCGGCCTCACCCACAAGGACGCCGGGGTGCTCGCCGCCGCCGACGCCCTCGTGAAGATGCTGCTGGACGTCGCCGGCGGTGCGTCGCTCCGCGACAGCATCCTCGAGCACGGCTCGGCGTGGATCTCGAAGGCGAAGCTGCGACAGTGGGAGGACCACGCCGACCGCATCGTCGTCGGCAGGATCTTGAGTCCCGCCTGCTACATTCCCGACGCGTTCCCTGCGGCGCTGTTTCTGGCCTGGCGGCATGCCGACGATTTCCGCGGGGGCGTGGTCGCCAATGCGACCGTCGGCGGCGACAACTGCCACCGCGGCGCGGTCGTCGGATCGCTGCTCGGCGCCGCCGGAGACATCCCGCCGGATCTCGTCGAGGGGCTGGCGGCGGCCGGCCGGGTGCGGGCGTGCTTCGACGAACGGCGAAAGCAGCCTGCGGCGGCCGGGGTCGTCGCATGAGCGGCTGCAGCCCGAGCGGTTCACGCCCGCTGGCGGAGGGAGCGCGACTCTACGAGACCGATCGCTCGGTCGCCGAGTACCTGGAGTTCCACTACGGACCGGAGTGCCTCGGCGTGCCGAACTTCCCGGCGGCCTGCGCGGAGGCCGCCGTCGCGGCCGCGTTGCGGGCCGGACATGCGGGTCGGGCCCGCTGCCTCGACGTCGGGTGCGCCGTCGGCCGATCCTCTTTCGAGCTCGCGCGGCACTTTCTCCACGTCGATGCGATCGACTTCTCCCACCGCTTCATCGAGGCGGCATTGCGGCTCGCCCGCGACGGCGGGATTTTCTGGCACGCGCCGACCGAAGGACTCCTCTCCGTCGAGCGAGCCGCCTCGCTGCCGAGCGTGGCCGCCGAACGCGTCCGGTTCCTTCAGGGTGACGCCTGCAACCTCGCGGCCGATCTCACCCGCTACGACCTCGTGCTCGCGGCGAATCTCATCGATCGCCTTCATGATCCCGCCGCGTTTCTTGCCGACATCGCCGCACGGATCGTGCCCGGCGGCGTGCTTGCGATCACCTCCCCCTACACCTGGCTCGAGGCCTACACGCCGCCCGAGAAGTGGCTTGGCGGCAGGATCGTCGAGGGCCGTGCGGTCTCGTCGCTCGAGGGGCTCACGGCGGCGGTCGCAGGCCCGTTCGAATTGATCGAACGCCGCGACATCCCGTTCGTGATCCGTGAGACCGCCCGGAAGCACCAGCACACGATCGCGGAGTTCACCGCGTGGCGCCGCCGCTGACGGCGAACGGATCCTCCGGCCAGGCATGCTTCGGGTAGCGGCGTCGAAGCTCCTTGCGGACGACCGGGTAGGTGTTTTTCCAAAAGCTCTCGAGGTCGTCGGTGACCTGCTGCGGCCGCATGTTGGGTCCGAGCAGGTGGAGCAGCACGGCGACCCGTCCGCCCGCGATCCGCGGCGTCTGGCGGACCCCGAAAACCTCCTGGATTCTCACGGCAAGCACGGGCGGCCGGCCGGCCTCGTAGACGAGCGGTCGGCTCTTCCCGGCCAGATCGATGCGCTCCGGCGCGAGCCGGTCGATCTCCGAGAGCGTGTCATGGCCGATCCTCGAGGCGATCGCGTGCCTCCAGTCGGCGGCTGGAATCTCGTCGAGCGATCGCAGGCCGAGGCAGACCTCGCCGAGCATCGCGAGGATGTCGGTCTCTGAAATCGCAGGCACGCCGGAATCGGGCACCGCGGCCGCGAGCCACCGCAGCCGCGCCAGGAGCGAGCCCGCCGCCGAGTCGGCTGCCGGCAGCCAGCGGGCGAGTTCCCGCGAAGCCTCCGCCGCCAGCAGTCGGGCCGCGGCCTCGGGTTCGTCGATCGCGGCCGGCGACTCGTCGAGCACGAGGTCGAGCCAACGGGTCCGCCGGCGGGCCTCGACCTGCCGCCGCGATGGGTTGAACAGAAGCTCGGTCGCGGTGGAGAGATTCGCCGCGACTGATTCGTCGTCGAGCCACGTCCGTTCCACGGCCGACGCCATCCGCACGCGGGCCTCGCCCCCCGCGTCGTCGAGATCGATCGCCAGCAGCAGCGGCTCGTCGCGGACCCGCGACGATGCGTCCAGCCGGATGCCGCGGCCGCCCACCATGACGCCGCGGTCACGCGACCCTTCCCGCCCTCTCACGAGGCGGTCGGGAAACGCCTCGAGGAGCGATCTCGCGAGGCTCGCCGCCGGGTCGGCCGCCCGTGCCGCAAGCGGCGACTCGACGAGCCGATAGAGCTGCTCGGCCGCCCTGAGCACGCCGCCGGCCGCCCCGGCATGGAGATCCATGCCGAGTGAATGGGCCGGCACTCCGGCATGGAACGCTTGGAGCGCCACCACGCGATCGACGACGTCGGAGCGGCTGCGGACCGTCTGGCGATCCCTCGGGCCGCCACCGGAATGGGCTCCCGCCCGAAAGGGATCCCGATCGGAGAGCAACGCCGCGGCGACCGACGCCTCGCGGAGCACGCCATGCCGCGCTCCGGCCAGGAGCAGCCTCGCAAGCCTCGGGTGCGCCGGCAGCCTCGCCATCTCGCGGCCTGTCGGCGTGATCCGACCTTCCCCGTCCGTCGCCCCGAGCCGCGCGAGCAGGCTCTCCGCCGTCGCAAGGCTCTCCGGCGGCGGCGAATCGAGCCAGGGAAAATCCGCCGCGGCCGCGCGCTCGCCAAGCGAAGCCAGATGGAGGCATGCCTCCGCGAGATCCCCACGCAGGATCTCCGGGCGTTCGGCATCGGGCCGCCGGTGGTGCGAGGCCTCGTCCCACAGCCGGTAGCACTCGCCCGGGCCGGTCCGACCGGCCCGCCCGGCCCGCTGCTCCGCCGAGGCCTTCGAGATCTGGCCGAGCTCCAGCCGGGGCAGCCCCGTCGCGTGGCAGACGACCAGCCGCCTCACGAGCCCGGAATCGACCACCGCGGTCACGCCCGGGATCGTCAGCGACGTTTCCGCCACGTTCGTCGCCAGCACGATCTTCCGTCGCCCCGTCTCCTCGAGCACGGCATCCTGCCGGTCTGGCGGGAGATCGCCAAAGAGCGGCAGGAGGTCGTGCCCACCTGATCTCGCAAACGGCTCGAGGGCCCGCTCGCACTTCGCGATCTCGCCGACGCCCGGGAGAAACACGAGAACATGCCCAGCCGTCGCCGCGACCGCCTGTTGCACCCTGCGGGCCACCATCTCGACAAGGTCGTCCCGGCAGCCCCGCTTTTCGTACCGGACCGCGACGGGGTGAAGCCTTCCATCGGCCGACACGACCTCGCAGCCGCCGAGGCGGTGGCTCACCGTCGCCGCATCGAGCGTGGCGCTCATCACGACGATCCGGAGGTCGGGACGCACGGTCTCCTTGAGCCGCAGGAGCAGCCCGAGCACGAGATCGATCTCGATCGATCGCTCGTGGAACTCGTCGAGCACGACGGCGTTGACGCGATCGAGGCAGCAGTCGTCTTCGAGCCGTCGGAGCGTGACGCCGGTCGTTTCCACGACGAGCCGCGTGTCGCGGCCGACGCGGGCGTCGAACCGGACGATGTAGCCGACCTCTCCGCCGATCTCGCTTCGTCGCAGCCGCGCGATCTGGGAGGCCACGGCCCTCGCCGCGAGCCGCCGCGGCTGGAGCAGCAGCACCTGCGAGGCCGCCGGCAGATCGTCGAGGATCGCTGCCGGCACGAGCATCGTCTTGCCCGACCCCGGCGGCGCCGTGACCACGACCGCGCCCGACCGCGACGCCTCGACGGCGCGTGCAAGCACCTGCCGAACCGGCAGATCCAGCGGCAACTCGGTGCTCGTCAAGCTGGCGACTCCGTCAATGGCGATTCGACACAGGGGTGTTCCACGTCTCCCCGGGGGGATTACACTCTGACTTCGAGTTCGAGGCGGGAATCGATCCAATGTACCCGCCGTCCACAAGGGCGGCCCGCCCGCCTGAGACAGGAGTTGCTTCCATGCCCATCGACGTCCGCTGCGACTGCGGCCGTGCGTTCGCCTTCAAGAACGAATTGGCCGGCCGAAGCGTCGCCTGCCCCGACTGCGGCACGACGCTCTCGATCCCCGCGATTTCCGCCCAGGCCGATGCGGCCTTCGATCGCGACCGGTTTCTCCTGCGGCAGAAGCGGCTCTCGATCAACGAGATCTACGACGTCCGCGACGACCGTGATGCCTCGCTCCTCTACGTCCGCAGGCCGACCTACCCGTTCCGTCGCATCCTCGCGATCCTCGCGGGGCTGCTCGTCATCTTCGGGCTCCTCGGGGCGTCCCTGGCCCTTGCGTTCGCCGTGCATGGCGAAGGCAAGGCCGCCGGCTCTCCGCTTGGCGGCATCATCACCGGCGTCGGCATGCTGCTTGCGATGGTCGCCGGGTTCGTCACGATCATCGCACTCTCCCCGAAGCGTCACGTCTCCTTCTACCGCGACCCGTCGCGGCAGGAGTGCGTGCTCGAGGTGCTGCAGGACTCGAAGTTCATGCCGATCCGAAGAAACTTCACGGTCGTCGACCCGAAGGCGGGACCGATCGGCAGGATGTCGAAGAACATCCTGTTCGACCTGTTCCGGAAGCGGTGGCGGGTCAACGATGCCGAAGGCGAGCCGGTCTGCACCGCGTTCGAAGACTCGATCATCCTGGCGCTCCTCCGCCGATTTCTCGGCCCCCTCTTCGGCCTCCTGCGGACGAACTATGTCATCGTCCGCGGTGCCGACGCCGACGGCGACCGCCTCGGCGAGTTCAACCGCAAGCTCACGCTGTTCGACCGCTACGTGCTCGACCTTTCGGCCGACCCGTTGCGGTCGCTCGACCGCAGGCTCGCGGTCGCCCTCGGCGTGATGCTCGACACGGGCGAGAAACGATGAACGCCCGGGCAGGCGACGACCGGAAGCCGGCGGCGATCCTGCAGTTCACCGCCGACATGCTCGACGAAGCCCCGGCCGACCGCCGGATCGAGTTCGAGCGGGGCATGCGGTATTTCCCCCCGATCACGCAGGCCATGATCGCGGCGTGCTGCGCTGCGTTCGTGTGGCAGGTGGCATCCGGCGGCCTGGAGAACCCCGAGGCCCTCGCGGCGAGCGGGGCCCTCGTCGCCGCGAGGCTCGGCGACGGCGAGGTCTGGAGGCTCGTTTCCTCGCTCTTCCTCCACGGCGGCGGCGACCATCTCCTCGGCAACATGGTCGCGCTGTTCATCGTCGGGATCGCCTGCGAGCACGCCTTCGGACCGCTCACGATGCTCGGCATTTATCTCGCCGCCGGTGTCGCCGGCGGTCTCGCGTCAGCCGCGATCGAGCCGCTGCCGACCGTCGGCGCCTCGGGCGCGATCTTCGGCCTCATGGGCTGCCTGATCGCGATGCTCGTACGGCGGCGCCGGCTCGTCCACGTGCGGGATGGCAGGATCGCCGTCGTCGTCGCGATCTGGGCCGCCTGGCAGCTTGCCATGGGCTTCACGAGCCCGATGGTGGCCAACTTCGCCCATCTCGGCGGCTTCGTGGCCGGCGGCATCCTCGGGGCGGTTCTCATGCCCCGCTTGCTCGCACCGTCGAACTCTCCGCTTGCGGATGATTCCTCGGCCGCCATGAACATGCCATGACGCGTCGCTCCCGCAGAAACCTCGACAACAGGCCGTCGATTCCCCCACGGGAGACGCCCGTGCCCTGCCGGCAGTGGGGCGACGGGCTCGAGCCACAAGCCATGGAGCAGGTGCGGCAGGCGACGCTCCTGCCGGTCGCGGTCGCCGGGGCGCTCATGCCCGACGCGCACCTCGGCTACGGGCTGCCGATCGGGGGCGTGCTCGCGACCGAGAATGCGGCGATCCCCTATGCCGTCGGCGTCGGCGTCGACATCGCCTGCCGGATGATGATGACGGTGCTCGATCTGCCGGAGGGCTGGATCGAATCCCGCCGCGAGCAGCTTGGGCTGGCCCTCGAGCGGTAGCCCCAGTTCGGCATGGGATCGCAGTTCGGCACGCGGAGCGATCCCGACCGCACGCCGCCGCGGGAGCACGAGGTGCTCGACGACGACTGGGACGTCTCCCCCGTGACGAGGCATTGCAAGGACAAGGCGCGGGTCCAGCTTGGCACGAGCGGCAGCGGCAACCACTTCGTCGAGTTCGGCACCTTCATGGTCGAGGCGGCGCATGCCACGGGCCCGGGCCTCGCGGCCGGTGTCCATCTCGCGATCCTTTCCCATTCCGGCTCGCGGGGAACCGGCGCGGCGGCCTGCGACCACTACTCGAAGCTGGCGATGAGCCGCTGCGAAGGGCTGCCCCGCGAGATGCGGCATCTCGCCTGGCTGCCGCTCGATTCCGACGAGGGCCGCGAGACTGGCAAGCGATGAACCTCATGGGCCGCCACGCCGCCGCCAACCACGCCGTCATCCACCGCCACATCGCCCGCCGGCTCGGCGCCGAGGTGCTCCTCGACGTCGAGAACCACCACAACTTCGCCTGGGAGGAGACGCACGAAACCTCCGGCCAGCACCGGTATCGACGAAGTAGCCCGCCGCATCACGGGTGAGGCCCCAGCCCATGCGGCAGCCGATCTCGAATCGCGCGTGATCATGAAGTGCGTTCCAGGACCCGCGAAGGGCCGCACGGAATCGTCGGCGAGTCCCTGGCTCCACGAGCCGAACCACGCGGCATGCACCTCCCAGCGGTCGGTCACCGGAATCCGCAGCACGACCGACGGCATCCAGCGGTCGAACCGTCCCTCCTCACCATCTGCACACGCGTAGCGGATCGAGGTGTCGAATCGCCACGCGTCGGGCAACTCCCAGCCGAAGGCGTAGGTCGCCACGGGCTCGGTGCCCCAGACATCGCCGGCCACGGGCGTGAAGCCCTCGGTGATGGCTGCGCTCCGGGGAATCCAGCCGTCCTGATCGTTGATGCGGACCTTGCAGCCGTAGAGCAGATTCGCCTCCTCGGCTCCAGCTTCGCCGAGCAACGCTTCGACCACCTCCACGGCCGCAACGACACTGCCCCCCGACCCCTGCTCGTAGTTGAAGCTGAGAAGGATCGGGTGGCCATCGCGACCACTCCGCCCTTCACCGAATCTTCGTGCCGCATGCCGCGGGCCACAAGTGGGCCGCCGACACTCACCCAAAGTGAGGGCCGCGTCCGGCCGCGGCTGGTGCTCCTCGGGATCCGTTTCGCTCGGCCGAACCTTGCTGAAGTGCCGTCACCGAGCTACTTTTCCGTCGATGCGTGGCTCTTCCAGCGGGATTGCACAGATGACGAAGCATTCAGGCCGATGGGCGAGGACTGCCGTGCGACGTCCGCGGAGCGCCCGCGGCACGGGAGTGCGCAGCGTCTGGCGCGGTCTGGCGTGTTTGGCTGTCTTCGTGACCGGCCAGGTGCGGGCGGCCGATCCGCCGGCCGCCGCGTTCGCCGCGCTGGAGGTGACGCCGGGATGGACGCTCGTCCAAATCGGCCACGGGGAGCAGAAGCGGTTCACGTCGCCGCTCCAGGCGGCCTTCGAGGGGGGCGTCTTCACGCTGCAGGCCGCTTCGGGGGCCCTTTTCTTCAAGCGTTCGGACGAACCGGATGGCGTCGGCTTCATGAGCCAGCCGCTCGAGGGCGACGGCTCGATCACGGCCAAGGTCACGCGGTTCGAAAGCTTCCACCACTGGGGCGGCGCGGGGGTGATGGTGCGGGAGGAAAACACGCCGCTGGGCCGCTACATTTGTGCCATGCTGGAGACGTCCCACGCCAAGGAGCCGCAGGCGGACGCCGGCCATACGATGGCGGCGTCGATCCGCATGCGGCGGGAGGTCGGGCCCGAGGGATTCCGCGTGCAGCAGCCCGATAAGGTGACGCTCCCCGTGTGGCTCAAGGTGGAACGGCACGGTCGACAGGTGAGCGGCTTTTACTCGCCGGACGGCAAAGAGTGGAAGTTGCTCAAAGAGGCGGCAATCCCCATGGGGGCGAAAGTCCATGTCGGGCTGACGGCCTGGAGCAGGTACAATATCAACGGCATGGCGACGTTCGAAGACGTCCAGGTCCGCAGCGGGCGATGACGTCTGACTGTCGGGCGCAGTGCTCCCGCCGAGTGCCGTGCCGATAAGGCTAGTCCGGTCAATGGCACTTCCGCAAAGGTTTCCGTGCTGATGAGCCACTCATGATCCTCGGGGAGAGCGGCGTGGGAGTCCGGAGGCGGTTTCCCGAGACGCCGAAACACCGCTCACGCCCCGCTGCGATGGCGATTTTCTCGTCTCGGCGCAGACCGTCTCCCGGGTCGCCCGTCCGGGGCCTTGATGCCTCGCGTCCGGCACCGGTCAGAGGCCGTGGAGTCGATCACGGGCAGCTCGTCGGGCGACACCTGAACCGCATCGCGGTCGTCATCAGCCTGGACAAGCTCGCCCCAGTCCGTGGGCGGGCCACGAGCGGGAGAGACGCGAGGCGGCTCGAGTGGTTCGCCGAGGTGTTTGAGAATCTGACTTCACGCGGGCGAAGCCATCCTGGCCTTCGCCCGCTTGCGAACCTCCGGTTCGAAGTAAGCCGGCTCCTGCCGGCCGTCTTCTCTGAGCCGGATGTCGCCGCCACAGGTGGGGCACGCAAGTGGAAACTCCTCCCCCACCCGGGCCATGAGTTTCGCCCAGGCAATCCGTGACGTGTCGTGCGAGCGGGGCTTTTGCTTCGCGTCGCAGCAGCCTTCCGTGTCGCGAACTTCGTTCCCATATCCGCCGTCTTCTGCCTCGATCCCGCCAGGCTGGATGGCAAGACAAACGATGCGGTTCGCTGGCAGACGCCCACCAAAGACGTGTGGGCCTTGGCCCTGGCGGGGCCGCGGGTGATCGTCGCCGGGCCGCGCATCGATCGCCCCAAGCCCGGCTCGCGGCCGCCATCGCCGCCCCCCCGTGAGCCAACCCCCTTGCCCACCGGACGGCCCGCCGCGGTCGTCCAGGACGGCATCGCGGTCAGCCGCGGCCGCGTCTACGCGACCACCGCGGACGGGGCGGTGTGCTGCCTGCAGGGATCGACGCCCCGACGGCGGAACCGGTTACGGCCGCTGATGGCGGGCGGCGGAACAGCGGCCGCCGTGGCGACGGATGGCGACGGCAGTCCCGACTGGAGCGCGCGATCGTCGGCTCTTCGATCGTCGCCCCCCTTAGACCGGCCTTGTTCCGCTCTCGAGCCGGTCATGAGCCGCGGGCTCGGCGCTGGCGGACGCGCACACGGGAGCCATGGAGGCCGGCCGCTCGCTCGGGCCGTCCGTTCATTGGAACGGCATCCGCAGACACTGGCGTAAGGTCATCATCGCCCGCTGCAGGTCGACGACCTTCTCCTGCGCCGCCTACGGCGCCGTCGCGGCTCCTTGCGGCTGCCGCTCGAGCACCTGGCGGTCCGCCAGCAGCCGGCGCCGCAGGGCGGCGTAGTCGACGTCCTGCACGGGCACGCGGGACTCGATGGCATCCACCGCCAGGCTCGCGGCCGACTGGCCGAGCACCATGAACACCGGCTCCATGCGGATCGAGCCGTAGGCGATGTGCGTGGCGCTCAGGCACACGGGCACGACGAGATTGCGGCATTGCTCGCGTCGCGGAAGGATGGCCGACATCTCGATCGCATAGGGCTTCACCGGGACCTGCACGTCGCCCTCGTTGCGCACGTGCCCAGCCGCATCGACATACCGCTGCACGTTGTGGGAGTCCATGTTGTAGGCGGCCATGCCCACGGACCGCTGCGCATGTTCTCGGCCCTGACAGTGGTGCTGCGTCATCACCGCCGCCCCCACCATTCGCCGCGCCTCGCGGACGTACAACTGGTCCTGCCAGCCCCGGCCCTCGACGAACTCGTCCCGGCACATTCCCCAGCGGGCCACCTCGTTGCGAATCTTCTCCGGAACCCGATCGTGGTTGGCGAGCGTCCACATCAACCCCTGCTGCCAGGCCAGGTGGCGGGCCGCGATCCGCACCCGTTCGGCATCGTCGGCCTCCGGATAGGCGTAATTGCCGCCGATGAAGTCGGTCGAAACGCCGGACCCGTTGTTGGTATCGGTCTTGCGGTTCGGCATGGCGCGGTTGATCCACGGCAGCTGGTCCTGGCCGGCCTCGAAGTTGCGCAGCAGCAGTTCATACTGCAGCGGGTCATAGTCTGCGGGCTTCTCGAAGGGGATGCGGTTTTCGGGATGGTCGGTGAGGCACATGCGGTAGCAGTACGCCTGCACGCGGCGATCGCCGCTTCCCTCGACGCCCGGCCCCTGGGGATCGATTCCGGGCAGGAGTCCGCTGGCCGGGTCGCCCGGCTTGACGTAGGGGTCGACGCCGGGCCGGAACTGATGACTGACGGCGTTCTTGGTCTGCACGCCGTTGAGCGTCTCGCCGAACGCCGCGTTGGCCTCGCGGCCGACGACATAGTCCACTCCGGCCCCTGCCAGGAGGTCGCCCTCGTAGGTCGCGTCGATGAACACCTTTCCGGCGTAGGTCTCCCCCGATGCCATCGTGATGGAAAGGATCGCCCCATCCTCTACCCGCACGCCCCGGGAAACTCGGCCCGGCCGCTCGCCGGTGCGGTCGAGCCGCTGGCCGTACACGACGGTGACCTCATGCTCGCGGACGAGATCCTCCATGACCCGCAGCGCGGCGGATGGCTCGAACGTCCACATCGCCGACTCGGTCGTTTCGGTCCGCGACTGGCCCGTGGTCTGGTATGAGTCGGGAGCCTGCCACTTCCACCGGGCGGGATCGGCGTAGTACCGGCGGATCCGCTCGTAGAACTCCCGGGCCACGCCACCGATCACCTGCTTGTTGCCGATGTCGGTATAGCCCAGGCCACCCGTCGTCAGGCCACCGATCCGGCGGCCGGGTTCGAGCACGATGACGCTCTTTCCCTGCCGCTTCACCTGCACGGCCGCCGCGATGCCCGCGGAGGAGCCGCCGTAGACGACGACGTCGTGCAGCGGCCCGGCCGCGCCGGCCACGCCCCATGCGGCCGAAAGGATCGCCGCCATCCCCAGCGTCAGGCAACCGCGAATATCGCCTTGCAGGATCATCATTCGTCCCTCACCTCAACACGCTCGTCCGAACGCCATGCGACCGTCGCGGCTTCTCGAGGACGCGCCGCGTTCGCCTCCGCCCGGCGAGCGGCCTCTTGACAAAATAGCGTACACGTGTATAGATCTGCTACCGACGGTCGTTTTCCACCCGTTTGAGGATAGTCCGGCCAATGGCACTTCCGCAACGGTTTCCGTGCTGATGAGCCACTCATGATCCTCGGGGAGAGCGGCCTGGGAGTCCGGAGGGTGTGCGCACAGCACAACCACCCCCTTCCGCCGGCGTGACGCCGTAGCGGATGCAATGTGGGGCTACTTCCGCGCCCGTCGGCGACCGGCGCGTCTGGTCGCCTTGGCATCCGCCCGGGCGGCCCGCTCCTCCTGGCGGTAGACACGGACCGCCTCGGGATGGGACTCCTTCCAGACGTCCGGTCGGAGCGTGTGGTAGTCGGTCTCTCCAGCCAGCAACTGATCGAGCACATCCTTCACGTAGACGAAGACGTCGAGGTCGTTCCGTACGGCGCTGCTGACAAGCGTGAGCAGGTCGGCAGCGCGGTAGCCTGGCTCGACGTCGCCGATGAAAAGCCAGTTTTTTCGGCCAATGGCCACCTGCTTCATCAACTGCTCGGTCTCGTTGTTGTCGATCGGCATGAGGCCGTCGTCGAGATAGACGAGTAGCGGATCGAACTGGTTCTTCAGATACGTGAGCGCCTGCCCGAACGTGTCCTTCGGCAGCACGTCCTGCACGGCATCTCCGTTGATGTAATCGCGCATGCGGTCCCAGATCGGCCTGCCTTCCGCCTGCCGCAGGTCCTGCCGCTCTGCGGCGGAGCATGTCTTCGCGCGGTCCTCAATGTCGTAGAGCTGCTGGAACATCGACAGCAGCACCGCGGCATGCGTCGGATGGTTCGCCCGTGCGTTGAACACCTTGCGTCTGGCATGTGCCACACAGGCGGCGCGGATGATCCGCCCGTCGCTCGCCGTCTGGACGGCGTCGTAACCCGAGTAGCAGTCGGCCATCAGCTTGCCCGTGAATCCGTCCAGAAAGATCTCCGGACCGTCCCGGTGGCGGCTGACGGTGAAGTCGAAGACGTTGATCGGCACCGTGATCCCCCGATACGCCCACATGCGCGCGGTGATGCTCTTCCGCGCCTCGGCGTGCGCGGCAGCGATCACCTCGCGGGTGCGTGCAGACTTTGGGTCGTGTGGATCGAGTGGTGGCAGATCATCGGGGGTCAGGAGCGTGACCGTGGTGTCGTCCGTGCCGATGATCGGCCCGGCCCGCACCACCTCCCGGAGGTGCGTGACGAAGACCGCGATGCATTCAGCAGCGGCTCGGAGGATGTTGAGGAGCGTGCTGCGGGCGGGCGTCCAGCCGCAGGAGGCGAAGATGTCCTGCTGCCTGTAGATCGGCAGGTGGTAGCTGTACTTGTGGGCCACGATCTGGGCGGCCACGCTCGTGTCGTAGCGGTTGCCCTCCACCAGGCCGACCGGCCGCGGGGCTTCCACGACGCCGCACGCTTCGTGCCCCTTGCAGGCACACTTGGGAATGCCCGTGCGGATGACGACGAGCTTGGGCGGCACGATCTTCAGTGTCTCCTGCCAGTCGTAGCCGATCACCTCCCGCTCGCCGTGCTCAGGGCACGCCTTCTGATCTTCGGGGACTGGCAGCAGCACCTCGATCCGTGGCAGGTGGGCCGGGAGCTGCTCGTTCCGTGCCTTGACCGGCCTCTGCTTCCGCCGGTTGTAGCCTTCGACCGCTTCGAGCACTGCGTCGGCGATTCCCTCAGCGGCATCGGCCACTTCGGGCGAGTTGCCGAAGTCGATCTTCAGCTGACTCGGGTCGGCCGTGTATCGCTCGATCCGCTTGCGAAAGGCCGCCTGCAGGGCGTTGTTGAGCCGCAGTTGCATCTCGGCGAGCTTGTCCTTCTGCTCGACGAGCTGCTGGTTCTGCTGGGCGACGAGTGCGTCCTTCGCAGCGATCACCGTACGGCACTCGGCGATGACGTTGTCCTTCTCGACAAGCGAGAGCCCCTGCTCGCGGAGCAGCCTGTGGCAGGCCTCGATGTCGCTCGGAAACGTCGTCGTCGTGTGCATGGCCGCATCATGCACACGACGACGAACAGTTCAAGAGCAAAACACATCGCGCGAAAAAATAATCGCGTGCCAAACACGATATGTCTTCAGTCAACTCGCGCGACTGAATCGCTTTCGTCGGCGCGCCGTGGCAAGCTGAACACCTCCGATGATCATCGCGAGCTGTGTCGCATCGATGCGCACTCGCTTCGCGCCATCCCGCGCGGGCACGACCTCAAACGTTCCCTGCTCGAGCCGCTTGTACCAGATCACGAACCCGTCACCATGCCATTGCAGCGCCTTGATGCGGTCGCGGCGATGGTTGACGAACAGAAAGATGCTGCCGTCGGCCGGGTCGTCACCGAAGACGCTTCGGATGATTCCGCAGAGCCCGGTGAAGCTCTTACGCATGTCGGTGGCGTCGGTGTGCAAAAAGATCGTCGGAGCCGGCGCAATGCTCAGCATGCAGGGACCTCCTGCTGCGTCGCCATGCGGTCGATCGCCAGCCGCACGAGATCGATGCGGTCGTCTGGGATCTCGAGCGAGGCGCCGCCCGGGAACCGCACGACGATCCATCGCCGCGGGATCACCTCCACGGGTGCAAACACCGCGGCCTGCGGCTCCGGCTTCGCGGGAGCCGGCGAGCGGAGCGACGTGATCTCTACCTGACGCCGCCAGTACTTCATGAGCGAGACAGTCACCCGCTCACGCTTGCAGAACTCCGCAGCCGTCAGTCCCGTCCCCTCATATCGCGCCAGCCGCCGCTGCCACTCGGCCAGCTTCTTCCGATCCACGCCTCGTCCCATGAAATGACTCCGTTGCCAATGGAAAAGGTCCACCGGCCGAAGCTATCAGGGGATGCAAGAGTGGTTGTGATGTGCGCACACGCCCCACACACCTCGATCAAGCAACGGGTCGATCACGTCCGCAGGAGCGGCGCCCTCGACACACTCCAGGCCGCCGCAGCAGCCAAGTCGAACCCCGCCGCCCGTATCGAAGCCGACCTCGAGCAATCCCACTGGCTCTGCCCGCTCCAAGATCGCAACGCCGCCGGCGCAGCCCGCGAAGGCATGCTGCCCGGGTTTTCCCTGTCGAGCTACCTGGAACTCGTGGACTGGACAGCCCGGCTCTGCCGCACAGGCAAGGCACGCATCACGGCGGAAATAGCCGGCATCATGACGCGGCTCGGCACGAGCCCCGAATACTGGCAGTCACACCTCCAAAAGCTTCTCGGCAAGACCCGCTGGCTCGGCAGCTACTGCGCGACGAGCGCCGAACGACTCGAGGCCATTGCCGCGACGCACAGCGTTCATCAAGTTGACAACGCCCTCGGCGGCCTGGCGATGCCATGATGGCGGCTTCCGGTACCCGCCTGCGCTTGCAAAACTTCTCGCGCTCAGACTGCTTGACAGCTACCCCCTCGCAGGATGTACGCTTCCGCCCGGCCGAAGCCCACCTCCGCCCGCCGCGTCCTGCCCCGCCTCGCATCCTCAGATCCACTGCCAAGAGTTTTTCATGCCCGCCTGGAAGACTGCCCGGAACGCCCCGCCCCGCCATACCCGCTCGCGGCGTAAGCACGCCCACGTGAGCCGCGTGCCGTCCCGCGACCGCCTGCTGCTGGCGCTCGAGTCGCTCGAATCCCGGGCCATGCTTTCCACCGTGCCGTTCATCGCCACACTGACGCCGGAGCTCGCATCGAAGACCGCAAGCCTCTTCACGGTGCACGGCCGCTACGGCAACAACGCTCTCAACGGCGACTGGGAACTGGGAATCACCAGCAACACCAGCGCCCCTCCCCAGCAACAAGCCCAACGGACATGGGGAAGCGGCGTGACGGAAAACTTCAGCTTCTCGTTCACGGACAAACTCGACGGGGCGTTCACGATCGGCGGAACCAGCGTGCAAGCCAGCTATACCCATCGGTTGGCCAGGGGCGAGCCCAACGCCATCAAGATCTGGGCCCGCACGACGACCACCGGCAGCGGCCTGACCATCAACAACCTCACGATCACGACGCCCGGCGGCGCCAACCCCACGGTGTTTCCCGGAACGTCGATCACCGTCTCGCAGGCCTCCGGAGTCGTCTTCCAGGAGCTCATCATCGCCGGCATCGACTTCGGATCGTTAGCCAGCGGCGATGTGAAACTCGAAGGCAGCGTGGCGATGCAGTTTGGCAGCCAGCCCGCGCCCCGTGGCTCCTCGCTGCAGTTCCACGTCATCGCCACCCACATCCCCTGGGAAGACACCGCCGGGCCCTGCGAAGGCCTTCCGCCCGAGACGTGTCCGTTCGGAGGTGTAAACCAGGCCACCGGCAATCTCACTTTCTCCACCGTCGCCGGCGGCGGCGGCGGAGCCGCCCTCGCGCCGTCCATCGGCATGCAGCGGAACCAGTCTGCGCCGACGCCAGCCACCGCCCTCTTCGGCAACGGCTGGTCCCGCGGTGCCGCGCCCGCGCTCACGATGCGCGGCATCGACCCGGCCAACCCTGCGAGCGTGTCGATCGTCTTCAACTCCAGCGACACCCGCGCCTACCAAAACATCCCCGACGCCTTCGTCCAGCCGGTTTTTTATCGGGCCACGGGCCAAGGCTCGACCGACCGCTTGGCGCTCGAAGGTGGAAACTACGTCTTCCGCACCGCCGCCGGCGACACGCTCACGTTCAACGGGTTTGGTGCCAGCATCCCCGCGGCCGCCCGCGGCCAGCTCGTCTCCCGCACAGATGCCAGCGGCAACCGCTTCGAATTCTCGTTCAACCCCG
>DHLZ01000208.1:2021-2745 GCA_002405515.1 Planctomycetaceae bacterium UBA4655 | reverse complement strand
GACGGCTCCGTCGCCCGGCTGACAAGCTCCGTGGCGGGCCAGGCCACGCCCGTCGAACTGCAGGACTACGTCTACCTCCCTGAAAGCGATCCCAACACAGGCAAGGTCGCCCGCATCGACATCCGTCGTGGCGACGCCACGCTCGTCCGCACCACGACCTTTTCATATCACGACGGCACGACCGCCTTCGGCGCGCTCGGTGACCTGGCGAGCATGACCACGCTCGACCCCGCCGGCACGCTCCTCGACTCGAGCGTCTACCGCTACACGATGGCCTCCAGCGGCCAGTCGCTGCTTCGATACACGTTCGACACCGACGCCGTCCGCCGCGCCACGGCCGCGGGAATCAACCTCGCCACGGCCACCAGCGCGGCCGTCGCCCCGTTCGCGACCAACTTCTACGATTACGACTCCCAGAACCGCGTCATCCGCCACGACGTCCAGGGCGCCGGCTGCTCCTCCTGCACCGGCGGCATCGGCACGTTTACGTATGCCTACGCCCAAAATCCAAGCGCCGTCCTCGGCGACAACCTCCAGTGGCGCACGAAGTCCACCGAGACCCGTCCCGACGGCACCGAGCGGATCGTCTACTCAAACGCCCGCACGCAGCCGATGCTCGAAGTGATCCGCACCACCGAAGGGGGCGTCACCAAGCAGCAAGGCACCTACACCCGCTACAACGCCCGCGGCCAGGCGATCTGGCAGGTGAGCCCGGAGGCGATCA
>DHLZ01000208.1:0-1874 GCA_002405515.1 Planctomycetaceae bacterium UBA4655 | reverse complement strand
GCAGTACCCCGATCTCCTGAACGAAGTCGCGGGCAACTTTCAATACATCAGTGACACAAGCGGCCTGATCGAGGTCACGAACTACGCCACGGCCACCACCGCCACGGCGACACTCGCCGGCAGCGTGGACCGGTTCGTGTCGAGCACGGCCGTGATGCGGGGCGACCGCGGCACGGCCGTCACACAGGAAGCGTTTACCTACTTCGTGCAGTCGGGCGGCGGCAGCACGGTCATGCCGCTGGCCACCCGCACGACGTATCCAAACACGACCACCTCGGGCGCCCAGACGACCAGCTACGCCTACACGTTTACTGCTGGCACGACGCAGATCGTCTCCCAACGGACGACGCTTCCGATCGTGTCCACGGCCCAAAACGGCCCCGGCACGGCGGTCGTGACGGATCAGGTGTTCGACGCGGTCGGCCGCGAGATCTGGTCGCGGGACGGCGACGGGTTTTTGAGATACACCGAGTTCGACGCCCAGACCGGCGCCGTCGTGAAGAGCATCGTGGACGTAGACACGTCGCGCACGGCCGACTTCGACGCGCAAAGTCTGCCCTCTGGCTGGGCCACGCCCGCCGGCGGCGGGCTCCACCTCGTGACCACCCACGAAGTGGACTCGCTCGGCCGGATCACCAAGGCGACCGACCCCAACGGCAACATCACGTTCACCGTCTACGACGACGTCAACCACTCCACCCGCACCTACGTCGGCTGGAACACGGCCACGCTCGCCCCGACTGGCCCGATCACGGTCTCGCGCCGCGATCTCTCGGGCACCTACACCGAGAGTCTCACCTACTCGGCCGTGCCCGCGGTGGACGCCCAGGGCCGCCCGACCGGCACCGAGCCGATCACCACCATGCAATCGCTCACGCGGTCGCTTATGAACGCAGCCGGCCAAGTGATCGCGGTGGACCGCTATACGAACCTCGACGGCCTCACCTACTCCACCGCCACGGCCACGCTCGGCGTCGAGGGCGTGAACTACCTCCGCACCCGATACGCCTACAACGACCAGGGCCAGGTGGAGCGTGTCCAAAACCCCGCCGGCACGATCACGATCTCCACGTTCGACGGCCTCGGCCGGCTGACGGCGACGTATGTCGGCACCGACGACTCGACGACCAACGGCTTCAAGTGGAAGCCGTCCAATGCCGCCCCGACGTCCAACATGGTCCAAGTCGCCGCCTACGAATACGACAACGGCGGCGTGGGCAACGGCAACCTCACGAAGTCCACGCAGTTCCCTGGGGGCGGCGCCTCCCCGCGCGTCGTCCAAAACGCCTATGATTGGCGTAACCGCCTCGTGGCCACGAAGTCCGGCGCGACAGGCACCCTCGCCACGGAAGACCCGTCCGTGAACCGTCCGCTCTCGTTTACCGACTACGACAACCTCGGCCGCGTGACGGGCCGGAGCGTGTTCGACGGCGACGGCATCCAGGTGATCGACGCGAATGCCGACGGCGTGCCCGACGCGCCGGCGGCGGGCCTGCTCCGCAGTTCGCAGGTCTCGCTTTACGACGCGCACGACCGCGTGTATCGCACGCAGGAGCTGTTCGTGGATCAGACCACGGGCGCGGTCGGCACCCCGCAACTCACGACCGACATGTTTTACGACCGCCGCGGCAACGTGGCGGCGACGTTTGCCCCGAACGCCCCCGTCACGCAAAGCCGCTACGACGGCGCCGGCCGGCTCACCACCAGCTTTACGCTCGGCAACGTCCCTGTGACGACGTGGGAGAACGCCGCCTCGCTTGCTGCGTCGCTCGTCCTCGAACAAACCGAATACACCTACGACGCCGCCAGCACCGTGATCCTCACGACGAACCGCCACCGGTTCCACGCCGCCTCGTCGTCGCTCTTCGGCTCCC
>DHLZ01000207.1:22496-25001 GCA_002405515.1 Planctomycetaceae bacterium UBA4655 | reverse complement strand
GCAGCGACCCCTCGCCGCTTCCGTCCAGCCATGACTTGTCCTCGCTTGCATGACGATGAACTCGGTCACGTTAGCAGGTCCGCCCCGCCATTCCATGCAGGCTTGCCGGAAGGACACTACAAGTCGATCGCCATCCTCGACGAACAAGCCCTGCTCGCGACCTGCGCTTACATCGACTTGAACCCGTTCGCCGCTGGCATCGCCACAACCCCCGAAGACGCCCCACACACCTCGATCAAGCAGCGGGTGGACCACGTCCGCAAAAACGGCGATCTCGACACACTCCAGGCCGCCGCCGCGGCAAAATCCATCCCCGCCGCCCGTATCGAGGCCGACCTCGAGCAATCCCACTGGCTCTGCCCGCTCCAGGATCGCAAGACCGCCGGCACCGGTTGCGCCGGCGCGGCCCGCGAAGGGATGCTGCCCGGGTTTTCGCTGTCGAGCTACCTCGAACTCGTGGACTGGACGGCCCGGCTCTGCCGCAACGGCAAAGCGCGCATCACACGGGAAGTAGCCGGCATCATGACGCGGCTCGGCACGACCCCCGACTCCTGGCGGGCCCACCTCCACAAGCTCCTCGGCAAGACCCGCTGGCTCGGCAGCTACTGTGCGACGAGTAGGCAGCGACTGAAGGCAATTGCTGAGAACCGCGGCGTCCATCACGTAGACAACGCTCTCGGCGGCCTGGCCACGGGGTGATACCGCACAACCGCGGCGGCCTTCCGCTTGGCATCGTCCGAATTACGGCCGCCAGATCCGCAATCGACAGTGCCGAGCTGCGTGAGTGAAGTCTTGGTCGGTGGTCAGGAGGGTCAACTGATGTCGGATGCAAAGTTGGGCGAGCAAGGCATCGATCGTTCCGATCTGAACGCCGCCGCGGCGGCATGTCGTGCGCAGTGAGGCAGCATCTACATGGTCTTGGCGATCTGGCTGCACCAGCGGCAACATTGAAAAGCGGTCAATGATCTGCGCTCGTGCCTTGGGACCGGAAAAGCCCTGCAGCAATTCCTGGAAAACAAGGCCTGTGGTCACGACGGTCTGCGACCCGACCAACGCCTGCTCCAGATACCGCACCTCCGGCTGAGCGACGACCACGTCCCGCCGAAGCGCCAACGACCATACGCTCGTATCGACCAAAAGCATCATGAGCGACGCGTGCGTTCCGCCTTGTAGTCGAAGGCGGAATCCCACTCGAGTTTGCCGAGCAACTCCGCCACCCGGCGCTGCTCCCGCCGGGCAATGAACTCGCGCAGGGCCTTCGTGACGGCCGCCTTCTTCGTGCGTTCACCACTGACTTGGACGGCCCGCTCCAAGAGATCTGGATCGATGCCAAGATTCGTGGCCATGTGTGACTCCTTGTGTAGGGCTTCACACATGGTAGCCACTCCAGCCAAGTGGGCCAAGGACCGGGTTTGGCGGCCTGTCGTCGTGGCTTTCGCGCCGTCGCCGACAAAACACCTCTCGAACGCCCAGGAAACCGCGTCTGCGAGAGCGGATGAGCAACCCCGGCCACCCCCGCCGCCCGCGAGGCGGGGACAACTCATCGACAATCTCGAACGGCTGACGCGACAGCTTTAGCAGGTGGGAATCTGCGAAGTCGATCTGCTTGCGTCGGGCTGCCTCGAAAGAGAGCTGAATCTAATGGGACCCGAACAAGGTTTGAACCTGGTCGCCGGCATCGCGGCGGCCGTACCGCGGGTATCCCAAGCTCCATCTCCCCATGTGGCAACGGTATCGCGTGGAGTTGTATCCGCATGTGCCGGCGTTGGGGGCAGTTGTGGCATCTGCGAGCGACACGCAAATACGAAAGACTCAATCGCCGCGAGTTTGATTAGCTCGACAACTTTCGTGGCTTCGGGCACATGCCACCCCACGAAACGGCGGCGGTGTGAGTTCGGCGAAAAAGGATAGCCCGGCCAATGGCATTGATCTGATCATGAGTCGGTGACGGATTCGTGTGGCACGGCCCCGGAAACGCAACTGCCGCTCGCCGCCACCGGCCCCGTGACCGCCACGCTCACGTTCGACGGGATGGCCTCACAGCCGGCGGATGAACGTCTTCGGCAGTCGATTCGCAGGCCGGCTCGAACACCGCGATGCTCGCAGTGAACCCGTGCAGGCAGTTGCGGCGGCCGATCGGGCCGATTTCTCCCTGCGCAAAGAAGCCGGCGGCGGGAATCGGGCCGTAGCAGGCCTCGACGGCACGGGCGTCGTGGTGCGGCTCCGCAAAGAGCCGGCTGCCGCGGCCGTTGCACGAGAAGACGAGCGCCCCGGCCGGTCGCGCCCCCGCCGCCGCGTCTCGGGCCCGGTCCAGGAGTGCTCGCAGATCGGCGTCGGCGCTCGCGGCGTCGCGAACGTGGAACTGGATCGTCTGCCCGACGCGAACATGGTCGCCGATCGCGATCACGCCCGAACGCGGTTCGGCGCCGACGACGTTGCGGACGAGAAAGTCACCGTGGGAGAAGCTGTCCTGGTATTCGCTGGCGACCCTGCCGACGTGGAGCG
>DHLZ01000207.1:10361-22242 GCA_002405515.1 Planctomycetaceae bacterium UBA4655 | reverse complement strand
GCGTCCGCCCGATCGGCCGGCAGCCCTGCGAGACGACCGGCCGCACGCGGACGCCCCCCGAGACGACGAGCCCGACGGCACCGGAGTCGTACGTCGCGCCGTCCAGCAGGAGCGTGTTGCCGCCAGGCGAGTTCGCTCCGCTAAGCATGCCTCCCACGACCGGCATCCCCGGATGGTCCTCCCCCAGCCGGTCGATGAACGGCTCCACGGGAAACGAGAACGGGTCGGCGAGCAGGATCACGGTGGCGTCCGGCGGCGAGGCATTTTCGATCGCCGGCGGCCAGCCCGAGAACAAGCCGCCGTCGGGCGTGCGGGCATGCTCGATCGCGAACGGCGTGATCGTCGCCCCCGGAAACCGGCCGAGCCAGACCGCGACCGCGGGCCCGGCCTCCTGCTCGAGGCCGCATGCGATCACCCCCTCGACGGTGCCGCCGACGAGGCAGCCCGCGGCGACCGACTCCCGCATGGTCTCCATCGCCGATCGGGCCGTCCGCCGGTCGATGTTCGAGAGGAAGACGACGCCGACGTCGGCCTCCCCGCCGACCATCGCCGTGGCCGCGGCCGCCGCCTCCCGCACGGCCCGATCGATCTCGGCGGCCTTCGAGAGGCCCACGCCGCACGCCGGCGGCGGCACATCGACCCCGGCGTTGTCCGAGGAGAACGCCATCTCAGATCACGATCTCGGCGAACGACTCGATCGGTTCGTGGTCCAGCATTCCACCGGGGGGCCTGTTGCCGGGCCGCACGGCCAGCGCCGTCGCCATCCCGGCGGCACGGGCGGCGTCGAGCTCCTCGCCGACGTCGCTGACGAAGAGGATCGACCGCGGGTCGAGCCCCATGTCGGCGGCGATCGCCCGGTAGCTGTCGGGATTGCGCTTGGGGCCGGTCGTCGTGTCGTAGTGACCCCGAAGGTAGGGCGTCAGGTCCCCCGCCAGCGTGTGCGAGAAGAAGAGCTGCTGTGCCTGCACCGAGCCCGACGAGTAGATCCGCACGTCGAGCCCCGCCTCGCTCCACGAGCGGATCGCGGCCGCGACGTCGTCGAAGACGTGGGAGACCAGCTCACCGCGGTCGAAGCCCGCCTTCCAGATCATTCCCTGGATGGCCTTCAAGGGGGTGCTTTTCACGTCGCGGTTCATGAGGTCGATGGCGGCGAGCGTGGCCTGGGTCACCCCTCGCGGGTCGTCGAGGGCCGTCGCCGAGACGCCAGCATCGTCGGCGAGCTGGCGGGCGAGCTCCTGCACATGCTGGTCGGCCGCGTTGGCCGTCAGAAATCCCGCGACGTGCTTCTTCGCGAACTCGAACAGCACGTCGTAGACGAACGAGATCGAGGAGGTCGTCCCCTCGACGTCGAGCACGATCCCTTCGCCGCCGAAGACGATCACGATCTCGCGCTCCCCGCGACGTACGCGGGGCCGAGACAGAGCGGCTCGTAGGCCGTGTGCACGCCCTCCTCCGCGTAGTGAGGCGTCCAGCCGCTCATGTCCTGGAAGAGCCGGATCGCGCGGATCCGCCTCTCCTTGCAGAGGTCGAACCAGTGCCGGGTTCCCATCGGCACGCTGATCAGGTCGCCGGCATGCACCTCGATCGCGAACACGGGCGACGCGACCGGGTTGATGTGGAAGACGCCACTTCCGACCAGGATGAACCGGATTTCGTCCTCGGTGTGGGTGTGTTCCTTCGCGAACTTCGCGAGCATCACTTCGAGGTTGGGCGTCTCGGGCCTGATGTCGACGACGTCGGCGGTCACGAAGCCGCCCCGGGCCTTGAGCTTGTCGATCTCGGGGGCGTAGGCCGCGAGGATCGCCTCGGGCGGGGCGGCGGGATCGACCCTGTCTTCGAGCGGCCAGCGGTCGAACTCGATGCCGTGGTCGGCAAGAAAACTCGTGATCTCGGCCGCGTCGGTGATCCGGCGGCCCTGGGCGGGAACGGTGACGATGGCCATCAGGCGGTCTCCGAGCGACGAACGACCTCGAACAGGAACTCGTAGATCTCGATGTGGCGACGAGCCTCCTCGAGCGATGTGCCCCAAGTGTAAAGGCCGTGGCCGGAGAGCAGAAACCCGTGGAAGGGATGCCGCGGGCCGCCGTCAAATCCGGCAGCCTCGATCCGCTTCCTGACCCGGCCTGATAGCTCCCGCATATCCTGGCTGTTCTCGAAGATCGGCACGTCCTCGAACGTGTCGTGGGTCTTGATCCCCTCGAGCCCCTTGAGCATCTCGTAGCCCTCGATCCTGAGCCTCCCGGCCGGCAGATGCTTCCGCGAGAGGACCGTCGCCCAGACCGAATGCGTGTGGAGCACGGCGCCGACCGACGGGATCATCTCGGCGATGAGGCAGTGGAGGAGCGTCTCGGCGCTCGAGGGCCGGCCGGAGCCGTCGATGACCCGTCCCTCGCGGTCCACGCGGACGAAGTCGTGCTCGCCGAGGGCCGACTTGTCGAGTCCGCTCGCGGTGATGACCAGCTCGAGCGGGTTCCGCGAGGCCACGACCGAGTAGTTGCTGCTCGTGCCCCGCGACCAGCCCCGCGCGTGGAACTCCCGCCCGATCTCCCGAAGCCGTTCGGTCAACCCGTGAACGTCCTGCATGACCCGAGAATGTACGTCTCCTGCCGAACGACGGCAAACCCAACCGTGTCATCCACGCAAATCAAATTGTGTCATTCACAGGTAGGGGGAAAAGAGCCGGGCGATGCCGTCCCGCAGCCGGACGGGCAGGCTGCGGGAGTCGACCTCCTCGAGCGTCTTGGGGCGTGAGACGGCGATCCGCTGCGATATGAGGTCGTCGAGCCGGCCTGCGAAGCCGCGGTCGTGGACCTCGACGTTGAACTCGAAATTGAGCCGCATGCTCCGCTCGTCCCAGTTGCCGCTGCCCACCATCGCCCAGGCCCGGTCCACCACCATCAGCTTCGAATGGTCGAACGGAGGCGGTGACATCCAGACGATGCAGCCGCGGCCGAGCACCTGCCAGAGCATCGCCGTCGAGGCCCAGCTCACGAGCGCCAGGTTGTTCTCCTCCGGCAGGACGATTTCCACCTGCACCCCCCGCATCGCCGCCACGTCGAGCGCCTGGCAGACCGCGTCGTCGGGCAGGAAATACGGCGTCATGATCCGCACCGACTCCTGCGCCGCCGCGAGGGCCCCCACGATCACGAGCTTGATGCGGCCGATGTCGGGATCGTCGGGGCCGAAGCGGATGCCACGGGCGAGCATCGCCTCGGGAGGGGCGGCCACGGCGGCGAGCTCCTGGTCCCAGGCCGTGCCCGTGAGCTGCTCGCCGCAGGCGAACGCCCAGTCCTCGACGAACACCTCGAGCAGCTGTGCCACGACCGGGCCGCGAAGCTGGAAGTGCATGTCGCGGACCGGGTGCCTCGGGTTTCGCGAGAGCCAGCAGCCGTCGCGAATGTTGAGTCCGCCGGTGAAGCCGAGCCTGCCGTCGACCACCATGATCTTCCGGTGGTTGCGAAGATTGGAGTACGGAAAATAAATCGGCACGGCGGCGGGGAGGAACCGCTCCACGCGGACGCCCTCCCGTGCGAGCCTTCCGACGATCGACGGAAATGTGTAGCTCGATCCGATCCCGTCGATGAGCACCCGCACCGCCACGCCCCGCGCCGCCGCGCGGGACAGCGCGTCGGCAAAGATCCGGCCGGTCGGGTCGTTGTCGAAGATGTAGCTCGCGACCGCGACGCTCTCCGTCGCCGCGTCGATCGCCGCGATCATCCTGGGGTAGGCCTCGTCACCCCCGATGAGCGGCTCGACGAGGTTGCCGTCGAGGAGCGGCCGGCCGGTCGTGCGGCCGACGAGCTCCGCGAGCGACCGCAGCGGCGAGCCGTCAGGTCCAAGCGCGGTATCGAGCCGCGCCGGCGTGGCCGCGGCCTCGGCGAGCTCCCGCTCGATGCGGAAGCCCCCGGCCCGCAGCTGGGTCGCCCGCGAGCGGATCCGATTCACGCCGAGCACCCAGTAGGCGACGTCGCCGAAGAAGGGGGACAGCCAGATGAGCCCCACCCAGCCGATCGTGCTGCGGGTGTCGCGTTTCGTCAGGATCGCATGCGCCGAGGAGAAGACGTTCACCGCAAGCAGCGTCACGGCGACCACGTGCGGCCAGAGCAGAAGCCACCACCGCCACGCGTTCTCGAGAAATTGCTCCATGACGGTTCAATACACGTTGGGGATGAATCGTCCGCCGCGGCACCGTTTGAGATGCTCCAGGGCCGCCACCTGCCCGGTCGTTTCCAGGGCATCACGATAGACCGGGTCGTGGAAGCCCTCGATGTCGATCGATCCCCGCCAGCCCACCAGCCGCAGCGTGCCGATGAGATCGGTCCAGTTCGTGTCGCCGAATCCCGGCGTGCGGTGGTGCAGGTACGGCACGCCGCCGCGGATGCCGTGCTCACGGATCACGTCCCAGAGCACGGTCGCATCCTTCCCGTGGACGTGCCAGATGCGGTGGGCCCACCGCCGCAGCTGCGGCAGCGGATCGACGAAGCTCGCAAGCTGGTGGCACGGCTCCCATTCGAGGCCGAGCGCGGGGCTTGGCACCTCGGCGAACATCATCTCCCAGGCCCGAGGGGCATGGGCGATGTTCCAGTCGCCGCGATCCCAGTTGCCCCGCTTGTCGCAGTTCTCGAAGGCGATCCGAACTCCTGCATCCTCCGCCCGCCGCGCGAGCTTCGAGAACACCTCGCGGAACCTCGCCATCGACTCGGGCACGGGACGGTCGGGAATCCGCCCGGCGAAGCCGGAGACGACGCCACAGCCGAAGGCGGCGGCCGCGTCGATGAGCCGCTCCCAGTCCCGCACCGTCTCGGGGCTCGTGAGCGGGTTGCCGTAGACGCCGATCGCGCTCACGCACGGCGGAATCACCCCTGCGGCTGCATCGCGGGCGTCGAACGAACGCCGCACCGACTCCGCGAGCCGCTCGAGCGGAAACTCGCCCACCGACCGGCCGAAGGAGATCTGGAACGACTCGAAGCCGTGCGGCAGAAGCTGCGAGACCACCTCGGCCGTCCGGTCGTGCGCCGGGACGAGCGTGCCGATCCGGATGTCGTCGTGGAACGTCATGCGGGAAGCGTACCACGCACGACTCTGGCAGAATACGAGGCATGAGGCTTTTGAGCTGGAACATCCACAAGGGCATCGGCGGCCGCGACCGCCGCTACTCGCTCGCGCGGATCATCGACTGCATCGAGACCGAGAATCCCGATCTCGTCTGCCTCCAGGAGGTCGATCGGCTCGTTCGCCGCAGCCGGTTCGACGACCAGCCCCGATTGCTTTCGGGCTACTTCCGCTGCCACTCCGTCTTCCAGGCGAACGTCCAGGTCGGCGACGGCGCCTACGGCAACCTCGTGCTCTCCCGCTGGCCCGTGCAGAGCCGTCACCGCGTGACGCTGCGGCTCGGATCGCGGAAATCCCGCGGGGCGCAGCTCGTGCTCGTCGACACGCCCGAGGGACCGCTCCATCTCGTGAACACCCACCTCGGCCTCGCGGAGCACGAGCGGCGCTGGCAGATGACGCGGCTGCTTGGACACATGCTCTTCCGCGCGGCCGACCGGCTGCCGACCGTGATCGTCGGCGACTTCAACGACTGGCGCAACACGCTCTCCGGCGGGCTGCTCGCCGAGAGCGGCTTCTCGCAGGTGACGAGCCCCGTGAGCCGGTTTCGGTCGTTTCCTTCGTGGCTGGCGATCGGGTCGCTCGACAAGGCGTTCGTGCGAGGGCCGGTCGCCGTCCGCCACGCCCGGATCGTGAAGACGAGCCTGTCGAAGGCGGCGAGCGACCACCTGCCGCTCGTCGTCGACTTTCATTTACGTTGAGTGCGGCCGGGGGCGTCGCATGCAGACCCGGCTCATCGCTGCTGCGGTTTCTCCCCTCTCGGCCTGCGACTGGGGCTTCCGGGCATGTCCAACAATCGCCTGCAGGGAAACCTGCGCGCTCCCCTCGCACGGAAGCCCGAGGCGCGAGCCGAGAGGGGCGTTGACGTTTTTCATCGCTCCGACGCGGCTTTCGTTGCCGGCCTTCAGCGAAATGAGCCGAGCGCCTCCTCGGCCGCGGCGATCGTGCGATCGATGTCGGCATCGGTGTGGGCCGACGAGAAGAAGAGCGCCTCGTACTGGCTGCACGGCAAATAGACGCCCCTGTCGATCATGCCCCAGAAGAACCGGCCGTAGAGGGCCGTGTCGCTCTGCGAGGCGGTCTTCCAGCCGGTGACGGGAAGGGCCCCGGGCTCCCGCCGAAAGAACATCGTCATCATGCTCCCCTGCCGCGCGATCCAGGCGGGAATGCCGGCCCGTGCGGCGGCCTCGCGGAAGCCCTGTTCGAGCCGCGCGCCGTGCCGTTCGAGCTGGTCGTAGGGCGGGTGCTCCCGCAGCTCGTCGAGCGTGGCGGTGCCGGCCGCGACGGCGAGCGGGTTGCCCGAGAGCGTGCCCGCCTGGAACACCTTCCCCGCCGGCAGAACGTGGTCCATGACATCCCGCCGCCCCCCGTAGGCGCCGAGCGGCAGGCCACCGCCGACGATCTTGCCGAGCGTCGTGAGATCCGGCGTCACGCCCAGGATCTCCTGCGCGCCGCCATACGCGAGCCGGAAGCCGGTCATCACCTCGTCGAAGACGAGCAGCGCACCGTGCCGCTCGGTGAGCCTCCGGGCCGCCTCCAGGAACTCCCGCGACGGCTTCACGAGGCCCATGTTGCCGACGACCGGCTCGAGCAGCACGGCCGCGATCGTGTCTCCGCCCTCGCGGAAGCAGTCCTCGAGTGCTTGCGGCTCGTTGTATTCGAGCACGATGGTGTCCTTCGCCGTGCCCGCCGTGATGCCGGGCGAGTCGGGCACGCCGAGCGTGGCCGCCGAGGAGCCCGCGGCGACGAGCAGCGAGTCGACATGGCCGTGGTAGTTGCCGGCGAACTTCACGATCCGCTCGCGGCCCGTGAAGCCCCGCGCGAGCCGGACGGCGCTCATGGCCGCCTCCGTGCCGCTCGACACCATCCGCACCTTCTCGATCGACGGCACGGCTTCGATGATCCGCTCGGCCAGTCCGCTCTCCGCCTCCGTGGGTGCTCCGTAGCTCGTGCCGCGTTCGAGCGCGGCCTGGATCGCGGCGACGACCCGCGGATGACGGTGGCCCAGGATCATCGGCCCCCAGGATCCGATGTAGTCGAGGTAGCGGTTGCCGTCGATGTCGGTGAGCCACTGGCCGCTCGCCGAGCTGAAGAAGATCGGCTCGCCGCCGACCGCCCCGAAGGCGCGGGCCGGGGAGTTCACGCCCCCGGGGATGAGGCTTTTGGCGCGGGAGAACGCGGCGTGGCTGCGTCGGCGGTCGGCGTGGGTCGGAGTCGAATCGTTCATGGAGTCTCTCGTGGCCGGGGGTCGGGCGGATCGTCCTGTTCGAGCAGCCGGGCGGCCTCCCGCACCGCGTCGCGGGCATGGGGACGGCCGGCGAAAAGCTGGACCACCGCCTCGAGGATGGCCCTCCGGCGGGAAGCGAGGTCGGCAGCGCGGTTCGCATCGGTCGCTGCGGCGGCCTCGTTCGCAAGCAGACCGGCCTCGTCGAGCGCGGCCGCCAGCCGCTTCGCGTCGTCCGTTCGTTCCGCCTCGGCCGCGTCGGAAAGTCGCTCGATCTGTCGCTCGACGAGCGCCTGCCAAACGTCGCCGTCGGCCCCGCGTGGGGTTTTCGCTTCTGCATGGAGCACGAGCCACGCGCGGAGCGCGGCGATCCCGGCCGACGGGCTTTGCTCGGCCCGCTCCATCGCGGCGAGGTAGTCCCGCTGCAACGAGTCGAGCTTCCCGCCGGAACGGCGTTGGGGCCTGCGCAGCTCGCGTTCCAGGTCGTCGATCTCGAGCCTCTCGGCGAGGCCGCCGACCCGCTCGGCCCTCGGGTCGTCACCGTGCTCCGCGAGAAATCTCCTGATCACCGGCTCGGCGTCGCGAAGATCCTCGCCACGGTCGACGACCCCCATGATCCTCGCGTACGACTCGTCGGCAGTCGGCGGCCGCAAAACGGCGTAGGCGGCCACGGCCGCCGCGGCGACCATGCCGAGCGTCGTGAGCGACCGCAGGATCGCCTGCATTCGCGCCATCCGCAGGCGACCTTTCTCCTCGATGCGGGCCAGTTTCTCGACCGTCGTGAACCGGGTCTGCCGCGCGGGCTCCACCAGCGTCGTCGCCGACTGCGTCGGGCCGGGCCCGCTCGTTGCCGCGCCGCCGACGGCCGCGCTCGTGGCGGCGGCGACCGTGGCGGCGAGCAGATCGACGTCTCGCACTGCCTGATGCGGCAGCGTGCCGGCCGTGCGGCTTCCCGAGCCGTCCCCGGGACCCACGACGACCGACCCGATTTCAACGGAGCCGGTCTTTGCGGCCGCATCGCCGACCGTGTCGCTCGCCACTGCTTCGATCGTCACCGTGTCGATCGCCTCGAGGAGCCGCACGAGCACGAGCGCCGTCGCCGGGCGGCCCGCCGGATCCTTGGCGAGCAGCCGGTCGATCAGTTCGTCGAGCGCGGGCGGAACGTCCGCCACCGATGCGACCCGCGGCGCCGGCGCACGCTGGTGCTGCTCGAGCACGTCCATCATCGAATCGCCGCGAAACGGCGGATGACCGGCGAGCATGGCGAACATCGACGCCCCGAGCGAGTAGAAGTCCACGCGATGGTCCGTGGGACGGCCGGCCGCCTGCTCCGGAGCCATGTATTCCGCCGTGCCGACGATGCTCCCGTGCGCGGTCAGAGCGGCGTTGCCGAAGAGCTTCGCGATGCCGAAATCGGCGAGCTTGGTGCAGCCGTCGTCGCCGAGGAGGATGTTGGCCGGCTTGAGATCGCGGTGCACGACACCGTGGTCGTGGGCGACCTTGAGCGAGCGGCTGATGGACGTCGCGATCGAGAGCGTCCGCTTCCAGTCGAGCGGCCCCTCGCGACGGAGCACGTCCTCGACACTCCGTCCCCGCACGAGTTCCATCGCGAAGTAGGGCATTCCCTCCTGTTCGCCGAACGCGAGCAACCGCACGATCCCCGGGTGCACGAGCCCCTTGAGCGCCTCGATCTCCGCGAAGAACCGTCGCCGGAAACCGGCGTCGTCGGCAAGGTGAGAGGCGAGCGTCTTGAGGGCGACCGACCGGCCGCCGTCTGGATCGACCGCTTCGTACACCGATCCCATGCCGCCGCGGCCGATGAGCTTCACTACGCGGTACGGGCCGAACTGCTCCTGTCTCATGCCGTTCGAGTGTAGTCGAGCCCGGGCTCCCGGCGCACCTCTCGCCCTGCGGGGCGGAAGCGGGCAGAATCGGTCCGTTCGCAACAGCCCGAGGGACTTCGCCGATGCCACCCGGACGGACCATTCTCCTCCCGCGATCGACGAACCAGGCCCGCGGCCTGGCGGAATACGCGATCGAGTTCCTCGCCGGGCGTCTGGGGCACCCCTCGGCCACGACGCTCGAACTGCTCGAACGATTCCACCTCGACAGCGTCGGCTGCGGCGTGTCGGCGATCGCGGCGGCCGCGCGGGCGCCGACCGTGCTGCGGCGGCTGGCGGTCCGTCAGCCGCCGGCGACGGGCTCGGCCGGCGGCATCTGCTTCGGGTCGCGGCGGCCGGTGGCCGTGGCCGCGGCGGTCGCGGCGAACGCTTCGGCCGTTCGGGAATGGGATGCCAACGGCACGAACTTCGGCTACGATCCCGCGAAGGGGAGGACGGCCGGTGAGTTCGGCCACAACGACTACTATCCCGCGGCGGTCGCCGCGTCCCGCCTCGCGGGGCTCGATGGCGACCGAACGCTGCGGATGATGCTGCTGGTGGACGAGATCCGCGGCCGGCTCGCGGAGGTGTTCGCGCTGCGGCGGTACTCGATCGACCACGTCCACCACGGCGCGGTCGCGACCGCCGCGGCGTTCACGGCCGCCCTCGGCGGCACGGTCGACCAGATCGAGTCGGCGATCGGGCTCGTCGCGGCGCACTACGTCCCCTTCCGCGCGATCCGTGCCGGCGAGCAGCTCTCCGACTCGAAGGGGGCGTCGGCCGCACTTGCCGCCGAGACGGCCGTCGCAAGCGGCCTGCGGGCCCTCGATGGTTTCGTCGGCCCGGCCGACATCTTCCGCAACCCTCAGGCGATCTACCGGCTGAACGAGCCCTGCCGCGACGGCGAAAGCCCGTTCGATCTCGAGCTCGGCTGCGACGGCGACGCCTTCGCGATCCACGGCATGCACTTCAAGCTCGGCCTCTACGAGCATCAGTCGGCGGGGGCGATCCAGTCGCTCGTGGATCTCTTCGCCGCGACGCCGGCGGCCGCCCGTGACCTGGCCGGCATCCGTGCGATTCGCGTCACGATCTACGAGCCGGCCTACCGGATCATCGCCGACCCGGCGAAGCGCCGGCCCACGACGCGGCAGTCGGCCGACCACTCGCTCCCCTACATCCTCGCCCGCACGATCCTCAAGGCGGCGACCGCAGCGCGTCCCGACTGGGAAGGGCTGATGCTGCTCCCCGACGACTACGACGACGCGGCGATCGCCGATCCGCGCATCCGCTCGCTCATCGACAGGATCGCCATCGAGCATGGCGGCCCGGAGTACGACGCCCTCTACCCCGATGGCATCCCGACCTCCGTCACGATCGACCACGCCTCGCTCGGCACGCTCTCGCCGGGCCTCGTGCGGTATCCGCTCGGACACGCCCGCTCGTCGGCCGACGAGACGGCCCGCCTCGTGGACCTGAAGTTTCGTCGGCTCGTCACCCAGGCCGTGGACGATGCCGAGAGCCTTGCCGCACGGGTGCGGGTTGGTGGCAAGTCGGCCGAAGAGATCGCGGAGCTTTATGCGTTTCCCATTCACGGGTGTGATCCCGATTGACAAGCCGAAGGGCGTCTCGTCGCGTCGCGTCGTGGATGCCGTCGCGAAGCCGCTCGGCACGAAGGCGGTCGGCCACGCGGGCACGCTCGACCCGCTCGCCGAGGGCGTCGTCGTCCTGCTCGTGGGGCATGCGACCCGGCTCGTCGAGTTCGTCCAGGAGCTGCCGAAGAGGTACGTCGGCGGCTTCCTCCTGGGCCGCTCGAGCCCCTCAGACGACGTCGAGACCCCGATCGAGATGGAGATCGATCCGATCGTGCCGACCGACGCCGACCTCGCGCGGGCGGTGGAAGCGTTCACGGGCGACCTCCTCCAGCGGCCGTGCGACTACTCCGCCGTGCACGTCGGTGGAAAGCGGGCCTACGAACTCGCCCGCAAGGGGCGGGCGGTCGAGATTCCGCCGAAGCCGATCCGGATCGATCGGCTCACCGTGGTCGAATACGCCTGGCCGCGGCTCGTTCTCGACGTGACCTGCTCGTCCGGCACGTTCATCCGCGCTCTCGGCCGCGATCTCGCGATCCACCTTGGCACCCGCGGCCTGATGGAATCTCTTTCCCGGGAATCGGTCGGACCTTTCTGCCGCGATTCGTCATTGCCGCTCGAACGGGCGGTCGATGCGGAGCGGGCCCTGCTCCCCGCCGCCGAAGCCGTCCCCCACCTGCCGCGTGTCGTGCTCGACGAAGGCCGGCTCAGCCGGCTCGCGCGGGGCATGCTCGAGCAGGTCGCCGAAGCCGGAGGACGTGCGGCTGTTGCCGCGATCGCCCCGGACGGTTCCCTCGTCGGCATCCTTCGGCCGCACGAATCGGGCGGTTACCGACTCCGTCCGAACTTTCTCGGCGCTTGAGCCTGGCTCACCAGTGCAATTGAGCTTGACGTACTACCGGGAGCATCAAGTAGTTGACATTATGCGGGCAACTCGGGCCGCTGACTTCCACGGAAACCCGAGGCACAAGTTTCCCTGCAGGCGTTGCGTTGAAATGCCCGGAAGCCCGAGGCGCAAGCCGAGAGGGGCGTTGACGATGTGCAGAAAGGCGGCGTCGAGTCATTCAAAAACGCTCGGA
>DHLZ01000207.1:0-10148 GCA_002405515.1 Planctomycetaceae bacterium UBA4655 | reverse complement strand
CGGGCTTCCGTGGGACCGTGGTCTCGCTCCGTCAGCTGAAAACCACCACCAACAACATCGTGCTCGGGGTAGTACGCGCAATTTGGCTTGGCTCACCAGCGCAATTGAGCTTGGCTCACCAGCGCAATTGAGCTTGGCTCACCAGCGCAATTGAGCTTGGCTCACCGGTTCAATTGAGCTTGGCTCACCAGTTGCGGAGCACGTGACAGTTGTAGCCGCCGGGGTTCTTCACGAGATAGTCCTGGTGATACCCCTCGGCTGAATAGAACGGTGAGGCTTTCGTGACCTGCGTCACGATCGGCCGCTTGAACCTGCGGGCTGCCGTCAGCTCCTTGATCACCCTCTCGGCCGTCTCCTTCTGCTCGTCAGACGTGTAGAAGATCGCCGACCGGTACTGGGTGCCGATGTCGTTGTGCTGGCGGTTCGGCGTCGTCGGGTCGTGCATGCGAAAGAAGAAGTCGAGCAGCTTGTCGTACGGCAGCATTTCCGGATCGAACACGATCTCGACCGCCTCCGCGTGCCCCGTCAGGCCGGTGCAGACCTGTTCATAGGTTGGATTCGGGTTTTTTCCTCCGGTGTAGCCGACCTCGGTCGAGATCACACCCGGAATCTTCCGCAGGATCTCCTCCATGCCCCAGAAGCAGCCTCCGGCCAGGATCGCCGTTTGCCGGCCCGCGACGGCAGCACCGTCACCCTGCGGCTCGGCGGCCCCGACGAACGCCGCCAGTCCCGTCGTCAGGCCGATGGTCGCGATGAAGAGCAGATGCACGACCGCGGCATTCGAATCCGTATGGATTACAGACATCGCTTCGTCTCCCGAGACTCGTGTGACCAAACCTTCCGTTATCGTAGCACGCTGCAGCCGGCCGGCCGCACGACCGTCGCAGCCGTCGCGACCCGCACACCCGTGCCCCGCGGCTCCCCGGATGCCCCCCCACCCCGGGCGTCCGGCCCGCCGGAAGCCTTGTAGAGTTTCGCAGGGAAGCCTCTTCACAGCCCGCGACCCAGAGCCCAAGGAGTGTCTCTGCCATGGCCGTCATGGATCGACCTGCGCCATTCGGCCGCCACGACGCGTTTTCGCCGTCGAGGCACCGCCATCACCCGTCGTCGGCCTTTGGTCGAAACGCGGAACTCGGCGGCCGCGAAAAGACGATCGACCGGGACGAATCGGAGCGTCCTCGCGACCGCCTTCGCGACCTCTCGGCACTGGCGATTCTCGCGGCGGGACTCTTCCTGATCGCGGCGATCGCGACGTTCAATCCTGCCGATCCGCCGGCGGCCCGTGTGTTTCCGCCGAATTCGAAGGCCGTGAACGCCTGCGGTCTCATCGGCTCGACGATCGCGTCGTTTCTCTACCAGACGTTCGGCCTCGGTGCCTGGTTCATCGTCGGCCTCATGGCGGTCTTCGTGGGGGCGCTTTTGCGCCGCAAGCCGCTGCCCGACCTCGCCATCCGGATGGTCGGAGCCGTGGTCGCCACGGCCGGCGTCTGCACGCTTCTCTCCATGTTCCTCGCCGACTGGATCCCGCGGCCGCTCTGGGGCGCCGGCGGCTACGTCGGCGCCGCCGGTCAGTTTCTCGCCGAGGCGAACCTCGCCCGCACGGGCGGCGCGATCCTCGTCGCCGCAGCCACCGCCGCCGGGCTCTTTCTCGCCGCCGATGCGGTCGTTGTCGCGTTCATCGCCGCCGCCGCGACCTGCTGCTCCGCGGTCGTCGCCGGCGGCCGGTCGCTCGTCGGCCGCCTGCGGCTGCCGACGTTCGCTCGCAGGGCGGCTCACGCGGCGGATGACGAATCCGAAGTCGGCACCCGCGGGTCGCCGTCCGCCGATGGCGGCCGCGACGAGGAGGACGAGGAGGACGGCGACGAGGACGAAGAAGACGACGCGAACGAATTCGAGCCCACGATCCGGGTCAAGAGCCGGCTGCGGGCCCGCGCTATCGACGAAGGCGACGACGCGGTAGAGTCGGCCGACGACGAGGAACCGTCGGCCGAGGCGACGAACGACGACGCCGAGGCCGACGCACCTCCGGCCCGACCGGTCCCGATCCGCTCGCTCGCGAGCCGACGCAAGCCGGCGGCGGCCGTGCTCGGCCCGGAGCTCGATCCGGGAATCGACTACCAGCTCCCGGCGATCGACCTGCTCCTGCCGACCGAGCAGCTGGCCCTCGAGGCGCAGGAGCAGGAGGTTCGCGACCGGGCGAGGGTGCTCGAGAAGACCTTCGCCGACTTCGGCTTCAAGGTCCGCGTGGTCGAGATCGAGACCGGCCCGGTCATCTCCCAATACGAGATCGAGCTGGAGGCCGGGCTGCGGCTCGCGAAGATCTCGAACCTCGCCGACGACCTGGCGATCGCGCTGCGTGTGCCGAGCGTCCGCATCGTCGCCCCGATCCCCGGCAAGAACTCGGTGGGCATCGAGGTTCCCAACACCGAGCGGCAGATGGTCCGGCTCCGCGAGGTGATCGAGGAGACGCAGTCGAAGAGCCGGTCGATGAAGATCCCGATCTATCTCGGCAAGGACGTCGCCGGCAATCCGATGGTCGTCGACATGGCGAGCCTGCCCCACCTGCTCATCGCCGGCCGCACCGGCACGGGCAAGAGCGTCTGCCTGAACTCGATCATCGTCTCGATGCTCATGACCCGCCGCCCCGACGAGGTGCGGATGCTCATGATCGACCCGAAGATGGTCGAGCTCACCCCCTACAAGACGCTGCCGCACCTCATGCACCCGGTCGTCACCGACATGAAGAAGGCGGAGGCGATCCTGGCCTGGGCCGTGGACAAGATGGAGCAGCGGTACGCGCTCCTCGCGAAGGTCGGCGTCCGCCACCTCTCGCAGTACAACCTCCTCGGCCGCGACGAACTCGTGAAGAGGATCAGGCCGGAGACGGAGGAGGAGGAGGCCGCGATCCCGACGACCATGCCCTACATCGTCATGATCGCCGACGAGATCGCCGACATGATGATGACGGCGGGCAAGGAGATCGAGCAGCACATCATCCGCCTGGCGCAGAAGAGCCGGGCGGTCGGCATCCACCTGATCCTCGCCACGCAGAAGCCGACGGTGGACGTCATCACCGGGCTCATCAAGAGCAACCTGCCGGCGCGGATCGCCTTCCAGGTGGCCAGCCGGACCGACAGCCGCGTCGTGCTCGACGAGATGGGGGCCGAGCGGCTGCTCGGCAACGGCGACATGCTCTTCCTCTCGCCCGGCACGAGCCAGATCCTCCGCGGGCAGGGCACGTTCGTCAGCGACGAGGAGATCGGCCGCGTGATGGGGACGATCGGCACGAGCGACCCGCAGTACGCGGCGGAACTCGTGAACCTCCAGCCCGCCCCGTCGGGCGACGCCGCCGCGGCGGCCCAGTCGCCGAAGGTCCGCGACGACCTCTACGAGCAGGCGGTCGAGGTGGTGATCCGCGAGGGCCGCGGCAGCGTGTCGCTCCTCCAGCGGGCGCTCGGCGTCGGCTACGGCCGGGGTGCGCGGCTCATCGACTTCATGGCGGAGGACGGCGTCGTCGGCCAGTACGCCGGCTCGCAGGCCCGCGAGGTCCTCCTCACGATGGAGCAGTGGGCCGAACGCAACGGCACGACCCCGCCGCCCGCCGACCCGCCGCCCCGCAAGCTCAAGATCCAGCCGCACGCCGAGATCGCCCCGACGGGCGTCGTCGCCCCGTTCCACGATGCGGAGCCCGACACCGACGAGGAGGACGACGACTCCGAGGACGACTTCGACGAGGTCGAGGACGAACTCGAAGACGAGTCGGAAGACGACGCAGACGACTACGAGGACGAAGAGGACGAGGACGAAGACGACGATTCGGAGCCGGACGACGAAGACGACTCCGACGAAGACGATCGATAAGCACGAGGCAAAACCGTCCGGTCGATTCGCGACTCCGAAAAAACTTCCCGATCGATGATCGCGTGTTTTTTCGCGGATGGTGCCGGCCGAAGTTGGCGTGGCTCGTGGCTACCGGCCCTGCGGAGGTCGCTGCCGCTGCCGCCGCAGGAAGTCCTCCGGGATCACGACATCGTCAGTGGCGGAGCCGTCGGGCTCGGGGATCATCTCCAGCGTGTCGATCCGGGGGATGTCGAGGTTCTGCTTCTGGATCAGGGCGGAGAGCGTCTTGGGGGAGAGCCGCTTCAGGTTCGGCAGCGAGAGCGGCGACTCGACCGTGGCCAGTGTCTTCGCGATCTCGACCGCGTCGCGGGTGTCGAAGGCGGTGATGCCGGGGAGGACGATCACGGCGCCGTTCTTCTGCCCGCACCGTGAGACCAGCCGCGCCACGTCCGGAGTCAACGGCGTCTCGCGGCCCGCCGTGGCCAAGAGGCGGCCCAGCCGCAGCCCGGCCGCCTCGGACGCCACCAACTCCGCAACCACTTCCGGTCGGAAGTCGGCCAGACCGTCGAGATGCAGCACGCCCCCCGAGTAGGCGGCGAGGCTGCGGGCCGCCTCGGGCGCGAGGCGGATCAGCCCGTCGAGTTGCAGCGACTCACTCATGGAACCGGCGAGCGACTCGGCGGCGGCCGGTGACAGCTCGCGGACCGCCGACAGCGTGAGCGGCTTTGTGATCGTGGCCAGGATCTTCGCGGCAGCGATCGCATCGGGCGTGTCGAGCGCGGTGATCCCCGGCAGGGAGGCGCCGCTCCCGCGGGCACAGACGCAGGCGAGCCGGGCCGCGTCCGGCGTCAGCGGGATCGCGGCGCCGATCGTCGGCAGCACCCGCACCACGTACAGTTCCGTCCCGCGGTACGCGGCGAGCGCCCGGACCGCCTCGGGGGAGAGCGTGGCGACCTGGCCGAGGCCGAGGCGGTCGCCCTGAAAGCCGGCCAGTTTTTCCGCGGTCTCGGCCGAGAGCGATTGCAGGCCGACGAGTTCGAGCCTGCGGCCGGGGAACCTGGCCAGCCCCGCGGCCACGTCGGTCTCGACCGTCTGCAGCGATAGAAACAGGGCTTCGCACCGCGCCTTGCCCAGCGCCGCGGCGGCCGGCGGCGACAGGGTCTTCGGACCGACGTAGAGGGTGCCTCCGGCGAAGCCCGCGAGGGCCGCGGCCGTTTCCGGCGCGAGCGTGGCCAGACCGCCGAGGTTCAGTCGGTCGCGAGAGACTCCCGCAAGGGGGGCGGCGACCTCCGCGGAAAGCTCGGTCATGCCCGGGAGGGAGCCGTCCCAGGCCGGGATGCGGGCGAGTTCCCGGGCGGCGTCGGGCGTCAGACTCGTGAGCCCTTGGACCGCGATCGTCTCGCCGCCAAACGCCGCCAGACCGCGGGCCACCTCCGCGGAAAGCGTGGTCAGGCCGGGGAGATGGAGCTGCTTGGCCTGGCGACCCGCCAGCGCCGACGCGGCTTCCGGTTCGAGCGTCGTCAGCCGGTCGAGCTTGAGGAACTCCCCCTCGAACTTCGCAAGCCCCGCGGCGGTCTCGGGGGCGAGCGCGGCGAGGCCGGACAGCGACAGTTCGGCACCCCGGTACGCCGCAAGCGCCGCGGCCGCGTCGGGCGTGAGCGTCTTCAGGCCGTTGAGCGTCAGCGCGACGCCCGTGAACTCCGCGAGCACCGCCGCGGTCTCGGCGTCGAGCGCCTTCAGGCCGTTGAGTGCCAGGCCGTCCCACCGCCGGCCCGATACCAACAGTCCGGGGCGGCCGACCACGTCGCGGGCCTGACGCACCCGCGCCACGAGCGTTCGCGCCTGCTCGGGCGTGAGCGATTCGATCGAGTTGGTATCAGCGGGAAGCCGGTCGGCGGCGTGGGCCGGGAGCCGGTCCACGCCGGCCCATATGATGACGGCGAGCACGAACAGACGTTGGAACAACGGACGAGCGACGCAATGCATGGAAAGCCTCGATGTGGTTGAGGGGAGCGACGGTTGGTCGTGGGAAGGTGGTGCTGCCGGCGAATTGACCTGCGATTCCGAGTCTCAGGCGAGCACGGCGGTCACGGGCTGGCCCTCGGCGATCTTGATCGGCCGCCCCATCTCCGACAGGTTCTCGGTCGTGGGCTGCACGCCGACGGCGGCGGCGAGCGTCGCCAACAGGTCGCCGACCTCGATGCGGCCGTCGGCCACCGCGCGGCCGTCGTTCGTGGTGCGGCCGTGGACCGCGCCCCCCTGAATGCCGCCGCCGGCCAGCACCGCCGACCAGGCGTCGGGATAGTGGTCACGGCCCTTGCCTGCGTTGATCACTGGAGTGCGGCCGAACTCGCCCATCCAGAGGATCGTCGTCGATTCCAGCAGGCCCCGCTGCCGGAGATCCGTCATCAGGGTGGCCCAGCCGGCGTCGAGCTCGGCCGAGAGTCTGGCAACCTGCGTGAAGTTGTCGTTATGCGTGTCCCACGGAAAACCGCGAGAACCAGTGCTCATCGCCACCTCAACGAAGGCCACGCCCCGTTCCACGAGCCGCCGCGCGAGCAGGCAGCCCTGGCCGAACGAGCCGCGGCCGTAGGCCTGCCGCAGGGCGTCGGGCTCCTGCGCGAGGTCGAAGGCCTCGAGGGCCCGCTCCGATCCCGTCATGAAACGGATCGCCCGTTCGTAGACGGTGCGGTGGGCGGCGAGTGCAGCGGCCTGCGGATGCTCCGCGAGGAAGCCCGCCTCCAGCGTTCGCCACAGTTCCAGTCGCGTCGCCTGCCGGGCCAGGTATGCGGGCCGGGGCTCGGCATCGTCCACGGTGAGCGCGGCGTAGCCGTCGGTCGGATCCGGCCGTTGGCCGGAGCCGGACAGCGCCGCGACCGTGAGCGGCGCGTGGGCCGCCCCGAGGAACCCGGGCGACCCGGCGTGGTAGGGCAGGTACGGGCTCACGCTCACGAAGCTCGGCAGGTCGCGCTCCCCGCGGGCGAGCGCCTTGGAAAGCGACGCGCCCATCGTCGGGTAGCGGATCGGCCCCGTCGGC
Source organism: Planctomycetaceae bacterium UBA4655 (assembly GCA_002405515.1). GTDB lineage: Bacteria > Planctomycetota > Planctomycetia > Pirellulales > UBA1268 > UBA4655. The sequence goes on along the minus strand of DHLZ01000207.1, from coordinate 3,271 downwards.
AGATGGCCGGTGTGCATCAGGTCCGAGGCCCGCGTATGATCCCCCTCCTTCGTGCTCAAGCCGCGGAGAATGGCGAGCGAGCCGGCGTGGGCGGCGAGCCTGGGGAGGTGCTCGCTGAACCGCAGGCCGGGCACGGCCGTCGCGATCTCCTTGAAGGGGCCGCCGTTGGCGTGGCCCGGCTTCATGTCGAACGTGTCGATCTGGCTCGGGCCGCCGGTCATCCACAGCAGGATGCAGTGCCGCCGCCTGGCGGGGTCGTCCGCGAGCGTGCCGGCCAAGGCGGGAAGGAACGGGCTCGTCGAGCAGCCGAGGGCCGAGAGGGCGAGCGTGCGGAGGGCCTGACGGCGGGAGGGTTTCGAGAGCGACGGCATGGCGATGCTCCGCGGCTGGCTGGATGAACGGAGGCGACAGGGTCAGGGGCTGAAGGCGAACTCGGCGGAGTTGACGAGCGCCCAGTGGATGTCGACGAGGGCCAGCCGGCGGCCAGCGGCGGTCGTCTCGCGGCCGAGCACCTCCAGGCAGGTGGCGAGCTCCGCATCCACCGGCGGCCGCGACACGGTGGCGAGAAACAGGGCCTCGATCCGCTCCGGGTCGGTCCGGGAGGCAATCACCGCCTCGTGGTAGGCGACCCGCATCGGGTCGAACATCTGGCCGTTCATGAGCGCGATCGCCTGGGGGATGCCGGCCGTGTACTCCCGCTGCTGGCCCGGCGCCGTGCGGAACTTCGCCAGGAATTGCGCGGCGGTCGGGGCCCGACCCGCGGCCTGCATGCTGCTGGGGGAAGCCTTCGCGGCGTGGTAGGCCACGGCGAGCGAGTTGTAGAGCTGCACGGCGTTGAGCGGCTCGAGCGGCATCGCCGCGAACAGCCGGTCGGCCCGCCCGTCGCCGCTGGAAAGCCCATAGGCCCGCGTTCGCGTGAGCACGCGGAGCACGTCGCGGTGATTCCACCCGCCCGCCGCGAAGAAGCCCGCCAGTTCGTCGAGCAGGCCGGCATGGGCGGGCGGGTTGTGGCCGCCGAGATCGTCCACGGGATTGACGATGCCGGCCCCGAACAGCATGCCCCAGAGCCGGTTCACCGTCGCCCTCGCGAACCAGGGGTTCTCTGGCGATGCCAGCCACGCGGCGAGTTGCTCACGGGCGGGCCGGGACGAATCGACCGCGGCGGCGGCGCCGAGGAACCGCGGCTGCACGGTCGCCTTCGTCGTGGGGTGCGTGACCGGGCCGAAGAAGGCGGCGAAGCCCCAAAAGTCGTCCTGCGTCCAGACGTCGGTGGGATGCTTGTGGCACTCGGCGCATTGGATCTGCGTGCCGAGGAACGTCCGAGAGACGGCGGCGGCGAGCTCCGTGGGCGTGCGATCGGCCACGAGGCCGGCGTTCGCGTCGCGGTCTCCCTTGGCGGTTCCCAGCACGACGTTTCGGGCGACGCGGTCATAGGCGACGCCGTCACCGAACTGCCTGGCGAACCAGGTTTCGACACCACTGCCGGCGTTGCCGTCGATGTCTGGGGCGAAGGCCCCTTGCCAGAGCGCTCCCATGTAGTCGCCGTGCTCCCGCGAGGCGAGCAGCCGTTCGACGACCTTGCGGCGCCGATCGGCCGCCGCATCCCCGAGAAACTCGCGGATCTCGCTCACGCGGGGAATCCGTCCGATCAGGTCGAGCGACACCCGCCGCAGGAACCGCTCGTCGGTGGCGGGGGCCGCGGGCTCGATCCCGCGGTCGGCCCAGGCCTCTTCCAGCAGGGCGTCGATGCGGCGGGCCATGGTGTCGAGCCGGGCCTCGTCGCCCGGCTTCATGGCCGGCGCCGCGGGATCGTCGGCTGCCGGCATGGGAAAGACCGTTGCCACGCCCAGGAGGAAGACCGCGGTGCGGAGCGGCAGGCGGTTCATGACGAGATCCCGGAGGGAAATTGCAACTTGATTCGTGCGTTGGCAACGGCCACGCGGTCGGCATGGTTCGACCGTTCCGGCCGGCATGTGGATGACCTTGGGTGTCGATCTTGGGCCGCCTACTTCCGCTGCAGGGTCTGCCGCTCCTGGAACGTTTTCGGGATGACGAAGTCATCGGTTTCGCTGCCGTCGGGCTCCGGAATCAGCTCCAGCGTCTCGATGAGCGGGATCTGGACGTCCTCCTTGACGATCAGCGCCGAGAGCGTCTTGGGGGAGATCTTCTTGAGGTTCGGCAGGGAGAGCCCGCCTTTCGCCGTGGCCAGCGCCGCGGCGACGGCGACGGAGTCGGGGGCGGTGAAGGCGGTGATCCCGGGCAGTCCGATGCCGCTCGGTTCGCCTGACGCGGCAAGTTTGCGGGCGGTCGCGGGGGAGAGCACACCCTCGGGGGCGAGCACGGTGAGCCTGTTCCGCAACGCAAGGATGCTCCGCGCGAGGAGCACGTCGGCCACGTCGCGAGTGGGCTCCTCGACGTCGAGCAGAATCGTGTGCGGGTTCGGCGTCGTGAGCTCACGAGCCGCGGAGACGTCGAGCGTCTTGACACGGATCCGGAGCCCCTGGCCCGGGAACTCGCGCAGCACCCGCATCGCTTCCGGGGTGAGTGTCGTCAGCCCGTTCATGTGCACGTACAGCGGCTTGGCTTCGACGATCGCCCGGGCGACATCGGCGTCGAGTTCGGTGAGCCCGTCGAGATGCACCGTCGTGACGCCCGCGAGCGCCCGGGCCGCCTCCGGCGTGAGCCTGGTCAGGCCGTTGAGGCTCAGGTCCTTGATCGCTTTCGAACTCAGGAGCGACGCGGCCGCTTCTGGCGCGAGCGACTTCAGGCCGTTGAGAGTCAGCCTGGAGATCTTGGTGTTCGCGAATCCCTTGGCGACGTCCGGCGGAAGCGTGGTCAGGCCGTCGAGGTTCAGGACATGCCGGGGCACGGCCGCAAGCGCCGCGGCGGATTCCGGGGAGAGTGTTTCCAGGCCGTTGAGCGAGAGCTGTCCCATGGCAGCCGCCCGCGCACCTTGGCCTCCCGCTGGCACCGGCATCGTCCCGGCGGCCAACGCGCGGGCGGCCTCCGGGGTGAGCGTCGTCAGGCCGTTGAGCGACAAAACCTGCATTTTGGCGAGCTGTGCTGCGGTTGCGACATCGACGGTGGTCAGGCCGCCCAGCGAGACCCGGGCGGGAAAACGTCCCCGCGGAGTCGCGAGCGCCTGCGCCGTCTCGGCGTCCAGCCTGGTCAGCCCGTCGAGAAGGACCAGGCCGATTTGATGCTTGAACCCGGCAGTCAGCGCCCGAGCCGTTTCCGCGTCGAGCGTCTTGAGGCCCCGCAGCGGGAGCGA
>DHLZ01000206.1:2720-3488 GCA_002405515.1 Planctomycetaceae bacterium UBA4655 | reverse complement strand
CCCTCCTCCCCCCCCCCCCCCGCGACGCCGCCGGGACCACCCCGGAGGCCGAATCGTCTAGCCCGGCAACGAACGCCGCCGGGGTCAGCCACTTCAGGCCGCCATGCGGCCGCCTTTGGTTGTAGTCCATTCGCCACTGGTCGAGAACGACCCGAGCCTCCGGCAGGCTCAGGAACAGCTCACGGTCGAGCAGTTCGTCGCGGAGCCTGCCGTTGAAGCTCTCCACGTAGCCGTTCTCCCACGGGCTTGCCTTCTGGATGTACGTGAGCGCACACCACAGCCATAGGCCCCGCGGAGCGGATGGCAGCGATCCGGGGCCGTTCAGCCTCTACGGGCGACGCGTCGCCGTGCTCGCTTGACCGCCTTGGCGTCAGCCCGCGAACGCCGCTCTTCTTGGCGGTAGATCCGGATCGCCTCCGGATGCGATTGCTTCCAGACGTCGGGCCGAAGCACGTCGTAATTCGTCTCCCCTTCCAAGAGCCGGTCGAGAACGTCCTTCACGTACAGGAAGACATCGAGGTCATTTCGCGCGGCGCTGCTCACGAGTGACATGAGATCCGCAGCGCGGTACCCCGCCTTGACGCTGCCGATGAACGCAACACAAAAGGACAGGCATAATTCTTGACGACAAGCGCAACGACAAGCGCAAAAGGATAGGCATAATCCTTGACGGCCGGCCGCGGGAGCCCTAAGATACGGGCGTTCAGTACCCACGAATCCTGCAGGAGCCCCCGCGAGGCAAAAATCCAAAAGGACAGGCATAATCCT
>DHLZ01000206.1:0-2696 GCA_002405515.1 Planctomycetaceae bacterium UBA4655 | reverse complement strand
GAACAACGGTAGCGTGCCGCTGCCAGCGGAGCCGGTGGAGGAGAAGCCGGAAAAGGACAGGCATAATCCTTGTAATCCTTGACGACCGGCCGCGGCAGCCGTAGGATACGGGCGTTCAGTGCCCCCGAATCCTGCAGGAGTCCCCGCGATGACGATGCCCAGGCGGCAGCTGGTGGACGTCGCGGTCACTCGCTACTACCACTGCATTTCCCGCTGCGTCAGGCGGGCCTTCCTCTGCGGCGAAGGCGTGACGCACCGCAAGGCCTGGATCGAAGCCCGGCTCGAACTCCTCGCCAAGCACTTCGCCGTCTCCGTCTGCGGCTTCGCAGTCCTCGACAACCACCTCCACGTCCTCTGCCGCCTCGACCCGGGTATCGCGGACGGCTGGAGCGACGAAGACGTCGTCCGCCGCTGGATCGCCGTCTACAGGCCTTCCTGCCTCGACGTCGATAACCCGGCCACGGTTCAGGCCTGGATCGACCACCAGTGCCAAGACACCGCCCGCGTCGCCCGCTACCGGGCGCGACTCCAGGATCTCGGCTGGTTCATGAAGGCTCTCAAGGAACCGCTCGCGCGACTCGCGAACAAGGAAGACGACTGCAAGGGCACATTCTGGGAAGCCCGCTACAAGTCAATCGCCATCCTTGATGAACAAGCGCTCCTCGCGACCTGCGCCTACATCGACCTGAACCCCTTTGCCGCCGGCATCGCGAAGACCCCCGAAGACGCCCCGCATACCTCAATCAAGCAGCGCGTCGATCACGTCCGGCAGAACAACAGCCTCGAAACACTCCAAGCCGCCGCCGCAGCAAAATCGATCCCCGCCGCCCGTATCGAAGCCGACCTCGAGCAATCCCACTGGCTCTGCCCGCTCCAAGATCGAAGAGCTGCCGGCGAAGGTTCCGCCGGCGCGGCTCGCGAAGGCATGCTGCCCGGTTTTTCGCTGTCGAGTTATCTCGAACTCGTGGACTGGACGGCCCGGCTCTGCCGCACGGGCAAGGCACGGATCACGGCGGAAATAGCCGGCATCATGACGCGGCTCGGCACGAGCCCCGAATACTGGCAGTCACACCTCCAAAAACTCCTCGGCAAGACCCGCTGGCTTGGCAGCTACTGTGCGACGAGCGGGAAGCAACTGACGGCCATCGCCGCGAAGCGGAACGTCCATCACGTCGACAATGCTCTCGGCTGCCTGGCGATGCCATGATCGCCACTTTCGGCAGCCATCTCGCGCGCCGAAAAACTCTCGCGCTCAAGCTGCTTGACAGCGCCCCCCTCGCAGGATGTACGCTTCCGCTCGACCGAAGCCCGCCCGTTTCCCGCCGCGTCCTTCCTCGCATCTCCGCGCATCGGCCCCGCGGATCAACACCACCAAGACGTTTTCATGCGTTCGCCTTCTGCCGGTCGTGCGTTCGCCCCCCATTCCCGCTCGCGTCGTAAGCCTGCCCGCGTGAGCCGCGTGCAGCCCCGCGACCGCCGGCCGCTGTCGCTCGAGCGACTGGAGCTGCGGCAGCTCATGGCCACCACGGCCACCCTCTCCACCGCGCGGCTGGCCGTCTCGTTGCCGGTCACGTTCCGGGGCGATGCTCCCACACCCACCTGGCAGACGCAGAGCGTCGGTCAGTTCACGTGGACGAACGCCTCGGGCGACGCCCGCGAAGCCGGCCTTCCCGCGTCCTTCACGACATTCTGCATCGACGGCCTCCAGGGCGTCGCGCCAGGCCGCGCCAACACGTTCACCGACTTCACCTCCGCCCTCAACGCCAACCCCTTCGGCGGCACGACCAGCGCCATGGGCGTGGACCGCGCCAACCTGCTCACGCAGTTCTGGAACCAGTTCGGCCCCGCCGACAACGTCGCCGGGTTTTCCAGCGCCGTTGACGCGGCCGCCTTCCAGCTCGCCGTCTGGGAGATCGTCTACGACGCCACACCCGCCGGGAACGGCATGACGTTCAGCCTGACAGCCGGCAAGTTCCAGGTCGGCCCGACCGCCCAGTCCACCCCGGCCGTCGTCAAGGCCCGGCAGATGATGCAGACGTTCGACACGGCGCTCGTCGGGGAGATCGGCGTCTACGTCTACGCGATGGAAAGCAGTGCGTCCCAGGGGCAGGGGGGCGGCAAGGCCGCGCCGCAAGATCCCGACACTGGCGGCTGCGACGGCGCGCCCGACCCCACCTGTTCGACCACAGGCGTCAACCAGTCCACCGGCAATCTCACCTTCTCCACCACCGCGGGCAGCGGCGGCGGCGCTCTCTCGCAACCCTTCCAATTGCAGCGCACGCAATCTCCTCCGGCTGCCGCCGGCCCCTCAGCCCGCTCTGCAGCGCCCCCCGCCCCCGCCCCCTTCGGCAACGGCTGGTCCCGCACGGCCGCCCCCTCCCTCACCATGCGTGGCACCGACCCCGCCAACCCTACGAGCGTGTCGACCGTCTTCAACCCCAGCGACACCCGCGTCTACCAAAACACCTCCACGTCCCCCGGCCAGCCGGCCTTCTCTCGCGCCACCCGCCAGGGCTCGACCGACCGCTTTGCACTCGAAGGTGGAAACTACGTCTTCCGCACCGCCGCCGGCGACACGCTCACGTTCAACGGGTTTGGTGCCAGCATCCCCGCCGCCGCCCGCGGCCAGCTCGTCTCCCGCACGGATTCCAGCGGCAACAGTTTCGAATACACGTTCAACCCCGACGGCTCCGTCG
>DHLZ01000038.1 GCA_002405515.1 Planctomycetaceae bacterium UBA4655 | reverse complement strand
CTCGTGCTCGTGATCGGCATGGCCTGGGCATTCGCCTGGGCCACCGCGGCCGTTGGCCACCTCAACATCCTGAGCGGCACCTTCACCGTGACGATGATCGGCGTCGGCATCGACTACGGGACCTACTACGTCGGCCGCTACCTCGAGGAGCGCCGCCGCGGGCTCGGCTGCGACGAGGCGCTCCTCCGGGCGAGCGGGAGCGTGGGGCCGGGCATCCTCGTCGGGGCGATCACGACGGCGGTGGCCTTCTTCTCGGCCGCGCTCACGAGCTTCGTCGGCGTCGCGGAGCTGGGGCTCATTGCGGGTGGAGGCATCATCCTCTGCGCCCTCGCCGAGCTCTGCGTGCTTCCGGCGACGCTGGCGCTCGTCGATCGCTCGCCGCTGTTTCGCAGGATCCCGGATCCCGTGCCCGTGCACGCCTGGCTCGCCCCCGTGATGCGGCATCCGCGGATCGTGGCGCTTGCGGCGATGGCCGTGATCCTCGTGACGGCCTCCGGCATCCACGAGCTCGAGTACGACCACAATCTGCTGAACATGCAGCCGGAGGGGCTCGAGAGCGTCGAGCTCGAGAAGAAGCTGCTCTCCGAGTGCGACCAGAGCGTCTGGTACGCCCTGTCGATCGCCGACTCCCGCGACGAGCTGCTCGCGGCCAAGGCCCGCTTCAAGGACCTGCCGACGGTCGAGCGTGTCGATGAGATCGCCTCGCTCCTCCCGGTCGACGACGGCACGAAGCGGCCGCTCATCGAGCGGATTCGCGGGGATGTCGGCGGGCTCCCGGAGCGGCCCCCGGAGATTCCCATCGACCGGCTCGACGCCCTCGGAGAGACGATCGCCTGGGCGCAGCAGGAGGCCTCGAAGCGGCCGGGCGGCCTGCGGGCGGCCTGGCACCTCGAGCAGGTCCGCGACACGCTGCGACGGCTGCCGCCGGCGGACTGCTACCGGGCGATCTCGGCCTTCCAGCAGCAGTCGGCGGGCGATCTGCTCACGCGGCTCCACGCGCTCCGCGACGTGTCCGACCCGGAGCCCCCGAAGCTCGACGACCTTCCCGCGAGCCTCGTCGACCGGTTCGTCGGCGTCAACGGAAAGCACCTGCTCAAGATCTACGGCCGGGGCGACATCTGGAACTTCGATTCGCTCGAGCGGTTCGTCCGCGACGTGCGGAGCGTCGATGCTCGGGCCACGGGGAACCCCCTGCAGGCCTACGAGGCTTCGCTCGAGATGAAGCGGAGCTACGAGCAGGCGGCGGTCTACTCGATCGTCGTGATCCTCGCCGTGCTCCTGGTCGACTTCCGCAGCATTCCGCTCGCGCTGCTCGCGGCGATGCCGCTGGCGGTCGGGATGGCGCAGACGTTGGGCATCATGGGACTGGTGGGCATCCCGCTCAACCCGGCGAACCTCGTCGGCATCCCGCTCATCCTGGGCATCGCCGTCGACTACGGAGTGCACATCGTCCACGACGCGCTCGAGCGGCCGGGCGAGTACCGCATGAGCGCCTCGACGGCCAACTCCGTGCTCGTCGACGCGATCACGACGATCCTCGGCTTCGGAGCGCTGATGGTGGCGAGCCACAAGGGGCTCGAATCGCTCGGCCGCGTTCTCACGCTCGGCGTGACCACCTGCACGATCACGTCGCTCGTTTTCCTGCCCGCGGTGCTCCGGCTGCTGCCGGGGCTCGGTCCGCCCGCGCCGTCCCCGCCCGACCACGCGGAGCCGGAGCCGGACGACGCGGTCCTCGAAGATGTCATGGAGGAATCGGTGTCATGAAGAAGAATTTCACGATCGGTTGGGTCATGGCCGTGGCCGTCGGCATCACCGTGGGCGTCGCCGAAGCGGCCGACGCTCCCGTCGCGATCTCGATGGAGGACCAGTTCCGCAACCGCCACGACACCGCCACCATGCGGGGCGACGTCGTCGTGCTCGTCTACGCCGAGCGGACCGGCGCGGTGGCCGGCCGGGAACTCGGTCGGAAGCTCCACGTGCGGTTCCATCCGACGGCGGAGAACGTACCCCCCGCGGAGTCGGCGAAGCAGCCGGTGATCGGCCTGGCCGGCTGGCCGCAGGGGGCGAAGGTGCCCGACGTCCGCGTGATGCCGGTCGCCTGCCTGGCGGAGATTCCTTCGCCGTTCCACATGCTCGCGCGGTCGCAGTTTCGCTCCGACTCGCCGCATCTTCCTGTCTGGATGGATTTCGGGGGCGTCATGAAGAAGTCGTTCGGGCTCGTGGCGGGGGTGCCGAACATCGCGGTGATCGACACCGCGGGGAGGCTCTACGCGGTCGAGAATGGCCGGTTCGACGACCGGCGGATCGAGGAACTCGCCGCACGGATCGACGGGCTCCGCCGCCAGGCGGTTGCCGGCCCGCGGACCTCCCTGCTGCCGGCGGTGCAGCCGCGATAGGGCCACGGGAGCGGGGCGGCCATGGACGCGCCTGGGACCGGAGCATCGCAGTCATGATGACCACGGGCTCAGCAGCGGGATCACGGAGCGTCCAAAGCGTCGATACCGGGTGAAGTGACGATCGAGCGTGAGGACGCGGCTGTCACGCAACACCTCCGAGAGCCTCACGACGCACGCATCGGCCAGCGACATCGGTGCATCCGAGTATTTCGCCAGCAGTGCGGCGATCGCCGACGCCTCCTGCTCGAGGGCGAAGCCGATGCGGATGTGGCCCGCCTGCACCGCCGCCAGAAGCCTCCCGGGATCGCCTCCCTCGCGGGCATACAGAAAACAGGCCTCGGTCAAGACGGGCTCGCACGTCACGAGCGGCGGCGAGATGGTGGCGAAGATATCCGCTGCCCAGCGATGCCACCGGTCGCCCCGGCAGAGCCAGGCCACGAGCGGCCCGGTATCGAGCAGGACGGCGTGCTTCATCGGCCCAGGCCGTCGAGATGCCGCGGATTGGTCGAGAGGTCTCGCGGGCCGTCGATCGTGCCGGCAAGATCGGCCAGCACGTCGGCGATCGTGGGTTTGCCGGAGCCCTGTCGCCGATTCTCCAAGGCCTCCCGGACGATGTCCGACCGTGAGCGGCGGCGTTTTGCCGACTCTCGCTCCAGCCAGCGGGCGAGCGATTCGGGAAGCTTCACGCTGATCGTCTTCATGACCGAAGCGTAATACCGATCTGCCAAAAAGGAAATACTTGCCAATAAGGAAATACCTGGTTGTGATGCAGACTTCGTGGGGAGGGGCTTCCACGACGAACATTCGCGAGTTGGCAGACGATCTTCGATGCCTGTCCGCTCAAGGGATGCGGCTGACTGACGGGAGGGGCTGCCCACGCCCCGGGAGCCGGCCCACGCAGCCGAGCGACGTTACCGGATCTTCTCCTTGAGCCGGCGGCTCGCGCGGGCGAGCGTCTCGCGGTCGCTCGCCGAGAGGCTCGCCTCGCCGGAGCGGCTGATCTTTTCGAGAATCCGGTCGACCTCCTCCTGGAGCTTGGCGTCGTCGATCTCGTCGGCCGATCGCGTCGCCGGCGGGCGCCGGATGGGTGTGCCGAAGGCGTCCCGCTCGTCGTCCTGCCGCACGACCCTCAGCGACCGTCGCCGCCGCCGCCAGCGATCGAACGGCTCGAAGAGCGAGCCCAGGTCGAGTCCCCTCCAGGCGTAGATCGCGCCGAAGATCGCGCCGGCGAGATGGGCGACGTTGGCGACCTGGCCGCCGCCGGAGGCCGCGCCCTGCACGTCGGAGAGGAAGTAGAGCACTCCGAGCACCCATGCCGGCACCGGCAGCACGCCCCAGATGAGCACCATCTGCTTCGGGAAGTTCCAGATGAAGACCGCGAGCACCGCCATCACCGCGCCGCTGGCGCCGACGAGGGAGCCGGAGCGGACCAGGAGGCCGCTGCCGAACTGCAGGCTCACGAGCCACGCCAGCCCGGCGATCACGACCGCACAGAGGTAGAAGCGGTAGAACTCGGCACGTCCGAGGATCTCCTCGACCTCGCGGCCGAAGAACCAGAGGGCGAGCATGTTGAAGACGAGGTGCCACGGGTTGGCGTCGTCGTGCGCGAAGCCGTAGGTGACGAGCTGCCATGCCCTCCAGGGGTGCTCGAAGAAATCACCGTCGAGCGCGAGCAGCCGGTTGATCGGAAACTCGCCCGCCGCGAGGAGGTTCGCGACCCAGATCGCGACGTTCGCGACGATGATCGTCATCACGGCCGTCCACTCCGAGGCATAGGAAGGGGAGTCGAAGCGGTCGTAGCGGCGGTCGGAAAAACCCATGGGAGAGCCGGGGGTCGTCGGGGTGGAGGCGGAGCCTGCGGGACGCGGGGGAACCGACGTATCGTAGGGCACGCCGCCGCCGAGCGGCAACCGCCGCCATCTGCTACAACTCTGGCCACGCGCGGGCGTCGGCCGACCCACGGAGGGCGGTCGAACGTCAGGGTCCCGCGCCGCCATCGACGACGCGGGAGAAGAGGAAAGCCATGGCAATCGAAGGGGGCGGAGACGCGGGTTCGGGGCTCAATGGGTCGCTCGGACGCAAGCTGCGGATGGGAATCGTCGGAGGGGGCATCGGCTCCTTCATCGGCCGGGTGCACGTGACGGCGGCCGTGCTCGACAACCGGGCGGAACTCGTGGCCGGCGCCTTCTCGAGCGATGCTGCGAAGTCGAAGGCGAGCGCCGCCGACTATTTCGTCTCGCGGGACCGGGCCTACGGCTCATGGGAGGAGATGCTCGCGAAGGAAAAGCAGCTGCCGGCCGGCGAGCGGATCGACTTCGTCTCGATCACGACCCCCAACCACATGCATTTTCCGGTCGCCAAGGCCGCCGTCGAGGCGGGCTTCAACGTCGTCTGCGACAAGCCGCTCACGCTCACGCTCGCGGAGGCCGAACAGCTCGCCGAGATCGTGCTCGCCTCGAAGGTCGTCTTCGCCGTGACGCACAACTACACCGGCTATCCGCTCGTGCGACAGGCCCGGGAGATGGCGGTCGCCGGTGAGCTCGGCGAGATCCAGGCGATCCGCGCCGAATACATCCAGGGCTGGCTGCGGACGCGGCTCGAGGCCGAGGGGCAGAAGCAGGCGGCCTGGCGGACGGATCCGAAGAAGAGCGGCGCGGCCGGCGCCTTCGGCGACATCGGCACCCACGCCTACAACCTGTCCCGCTACATGACGGGCGTCCTGCCGGAGAAGATCTCGGCCAACCTCAAGATCTTCGAGCCCCCGCGGCCGCTCGACGACTACGGCCACGCCGTCATCCGCCTGGCCAACGGCGGCCTGACGACCGTGACGGCCTCGCAGATCAGCCACGGCCGGGAGAACGACCTCAGAATCCAGATCGACGGCACGAAGGCAAGCCTCGAATGGCACCAGGAGAGCCCCAACCAGCTCTTCGTCCGCCGCAACGGCCACGCCCACCAGATCTACACCCGCGACCCGAACGCCTCCTTCATGAACGCCGCCGGCAAGGCCGCCTGCCGGCTCCCGTCGGGGCATCCGGAGGCCTTCTTCGAAGCCTTCGCCAATGTCTACCGCGCCGCCTTCGACGCGATGGCCGAGGCGGCGTCGGGCCGCACCTTCGAGAAGGTCGCCACCGTCTACCCGAACGTCTGCGACGGCGTGGAGGGGATGTTCTTCATCGAGCAGTCGGTCGCCTCGAGCCGCGACGACGGCCGCTGGCTGCCGCTGGCGCACCGGCTCGCCCGCAGGTGATCCCGTCATGGCGAAGCAGGACATCGCCGCCTTCGTCTTCGACATCGAGAGCATCGCCGACGGCGGGCTCGTCTCGAAGCTCCGCTATCCAGGCGAGGGGCTCGATCCGAAGGCGGCGGTGAAGAAATACCGGGAGGAACTCGCGAGGGACAACGACGGCAAGGACTTCATCCCCTACACCTTCCAGCTGCCCGTGTCGCTCGTGGTGGCGAAGGTGGCGACGGACTACACGCTCGTCGATCTCGTCGCGCTCGACGAGGCGGAGAGCCGCCCCCACGAGATCGTGCGGCTCTTCTGGGAGGGCTGGCGACGCTACCGGCGGCCGCGGCTGGTGAGCTTCAACGGCCGCGGCTTCGACATGCCGCTGCTCGAGCTGGCCGCCTTCCGCTACGCGCTGCCGATCCCCGAGTGGTTCGCCGAGGAGAAACGGAGCTTCGACCAGCCCCGCAACCGCTACAACACCGCCTCTCACCTCGACCTTCATGACTTCCTCACCAACGCCGGCGCCAGCCGCTTCACCGGCGGCCTGTCGCTGGCGGCCAATCTCATCGGCAAGCCCGGCAAGATGGACGTGGCCGGCCACATGGTGCAGGACCTCTGGGACTCCGACCGCCGCCAGGAGATCCACGACTACTGCAAGGGGGACGTGCTCGACACCTACTTCGTCTACCTGCGGACGCGGGTCATCGCCGGCGCCATCGGCATCGAGCAGGAGCAGTCCGCGATCGACTCGGCCCGCAAGTTCATCGAGGCCCGCGCGAAGACCTCGCCCGGCCTCGCCCGCTACCTCGCCGCCTGGGGCGACTGGACGAGCCCCTGGGAGCCGTGAGCGCCACGGTGCTGGTTCGGGGCTGCCCATGGCCTTCGAGCGCCCCCCGCCCATCGCCGGACGCTCGCTGCCCGACCAATCCGCTTCGCGGATCGGTGCCAGCCTGCCCTCCGCTCGCTCGGAGCCCGGGGGGCAGACGCATCGTCGCTACGGCGAGG
>DHLZ01000288.1 GCA_002405515.1 Planctomycetaceae bacterium UBA4655 | reverse complement strand
GCCGAGATCATCGGCGTGAGCGCGATCGGCGACCGCGTGATCGGCGCCGGCCGGATGGGCCCGCTGACCGAGCGGCTGGAGGCGGAGTTCCGCCGGCGCATCCTCGCGGGCGCGCCCGAGGACTGACCCGCGGCCGCGCCGCCGCGGCCCGCCACCTCCCGGCATGGATGGCCACGTCCTCCGGCGGCCCCTCGACGACGATCCGCCCGCCGCCGTCGCCCGCCTCGGGGCCCATGTCGATCACCCAGTCGGCCGCACTGATCACCTCGAGGTTGTGCTCCACGACGAGCACCGTGTTGCCCGCCTCCACGAGCCGATCGAGCACGTGGAGGAGCTTCTCGATGTCGGAAAAGTGCAGCCCGGTCGTCGGCTCGTCGAGAATGTAGAGCGTGTTGCCCGTGTCGGTCTTCGCAAGCTCCCGGGAGAGCTTCACCCGCTGGGCCTCGCCGCCGGAGAGCTGCGGGGCGGGCTGGCCGAGGCCGACGTAGCCGAGCCCGACGTCCACGAGCGTCGCGAGGATCTTCGAGATCTGCGGCACGGTGTCGAAGAGCTTGGCCGCGTCGGCCACGCTCATCGCGAGCACGTCGGCGATCGACTTGCCGTGCCACTTCGCGGCGAGCGTGTCGAGTGAATACCTGGTGCCGCGGCATGCCTCGCACTCCACCCAGACGTCGGGCAGGAAGTGCATCTCCACGCGGCGTTGACCGAGCCCCTCGCAGGCGTCGCAGCGGCCGCCGGCGACGTTGAAGCTGAAGTGACGCGGCGTGAGGCCCCGCCGCTTCGCCTCCGGCAGCTTCGCGTAGAGCGAGCGGATGTGGTCGAAGACGCCCGTGTAGGTGGCCGGCGTCGAGCCCGGCGTCGAGCCGATCGGCTGCTGGTCGACGAGGATCACCCGGTCGATCCGCTCGATCCCCTTGATCGCGTCGTGGGCCCCCGGCTGCTCCCGCGCGGCGTGGAGCCTGCGGGCGAGCGCCTTCCAGAGCACCTCGAGCACGAGCGACGTCTTCCCGCTGCCGCTCGGACCGGTCACGGCGGCGAGCACGCCGAGCGGGATCGAGGCGGTGACGCCGCGGAGCGTGCGGTGGCGGATGTTGCGAATCTCGAGCCACTCCTTCGGCTCGCGGCGGCCGTCCCTCGCCACGCGGGCCATCACGGCGTCGTTGGCCCGCTTCTTCCCGAGGTAGGGGCCCGTCACGCTCTCCTTCGCGGTGACGAGCTTCGCCGGGGCCGCCTTCGCCACGATCCTGCCCCCCTCCTTCCCGCTGCCGGGGCCGAAGTCGAGCGCGCAATCGGCGGAGCTGACGACCTCGCGGTCATGCTCGACGACGACGAGCGTGTTGCCGAGATCGCGGAGCTTCCCCATCGCGCGGATGAGCCGCGAGGTGTCGCGGGGGTGGAGGCCGATCGTCGGCTCGTCGAGCACGTAGAGCACGCCCGTGAGGCCGCTGCCCACCTGCGCCGCAAGTCTGATCCGCTGCAGCTCTCCTCCGGAGAGGCTCGCCGCCGGCCGGTCCATGTCGAGGTAGTCGAGGCCGACGTCCACGAGAAACTCGACGCGGCTCTTGAGCTCCCGCAGGAGGTCGGCCGCAAGCTCCTCTTCCTGCGGCGCGAGCTGAATCGCCCGGATCGCCTCCTGCAATCGTCCGAGCGGCATCCGGCACCAGACGTCGAGCGGCCGGCCGAAGAGCGTCGTCGCCGCGGCCACCTCCTCGAGCCGGCTGCCGCCGCACTCCGAGCAGGGAACCTCACCCATCACGGCGTCCACCTTCCCGCGGAGGCCGACCACGAGCCTCGCCGCCTCCTCGCAGGCCGCCTCGAGGCCCTTGAATTGGAAGGAGAAGGCGGGAAAGGCATCCTCTCGGCTTGCGCCTCGGGCTTCCGGGGTTCGAGGAGATACGCCTGCAGGGAAACTTGCGCCTCGGGCTTCCGCGGGCAGGGGACGCTTCACCTCGATCCACTTCTCGCCCGTGCCCTCGAAGAGCGGCCGGAGTGCCAGGCCCGGAATCTCGGACAGCGGCACGTCCATCGGCAGCCCCGTCGCCCGCGACACCGCCTCGAGCATCGCCCGGCTCAGCGGCAGCGACAGGCTCGGCCAGAGGTCGAGGGCACCGTCGGCGAGCGTCGCCGAGGGATCGCGGAGGATCGAGCGGTGCTCGATGCCCACGCGGGTGCCGAGGCCGTCGCAGCTCGGGCACCAGCCCAGGGGGCTGTTGAACGAGAACTGCCTCGGCTCGAGCGGCTTGAAGCCGCGGCCGCAGTTCGTGCAGGCGAGCCGGCGGCTGTGGACCTCGGTGGGCCAGTCGGGCTCCGGCAGTGTTTTCTTGTCGGGGCCGTCGATCGCCTTCGCCACGAGCATCGTGCCGCCACCCGCGTCGAAGGCCGCCTCGACGCTCTGCGCGAGGCGGCTCCGCTCTTCCGGCTTCGCGGTCACCCGGTCGATCACGATCTCGAGCCGGCTTTTTCGCTTGCGGTCGATCGCCGGCTTCTCGTCGATCCGGAACGTCTGCCCGTCGATCCGCAGCCGCACGTAGCCCGCCGCCTGGAGCCCCGCGAGGAAGGCCTCGGGCGTCTGCGTGATCTTCATCTCGACCGGCGCGAGCAGCAGCAGCCGCGCCCCCGCCGACTCCTCAAGGAGACGATTCACGACCGCATCGACGCTCTGCGCCCCAACCGGAACCCTGCAGTCGGGGCAGTGCATCTTGCCGAGACGGGCCGCCATGACGCGGAAGTAGTCGTACATCTCCGTGAGCGTGCCGACGGTGGAGCGGGGGGTCGCGCCCGTGTTCCGCTGCTCGATCGCCACGGCCGGCGAGAGCCCATCGATCCGCTCGAACACCGGCTTCGGCACCTGCCCGACGAACTGCCGGGCATACGGCGAGAGGCTCTCGACGTACCGCCGCTGCCCCTCGGCGTAGAGCGTGTCGAAGGCGAGCGAGGTCTTCCCCGAGCCGCTCGGGCCGCAGCAGACGGTCATCGCGTTCCGCGGGATCTCGGCGTCCACCGACTTGAGGTTGTGCTGCCGCGCACCGCGGACGGAGATCACCGGCGGCCCCGGATCGCGGGAGACGTCGGCGAGCCGGGCGAGATCGTCGCCGGCGGCCTTGCGGCGGACCTTCCGGGCCCGCGGGGGCTTGCCGCTCGCCGCGGGCCGTGCGGCCAGGAGCGGCGCGAGGGCCTTGCCCGTCTCCGACCGCTTCGCCTTCGCGATTTTTTCCGGCGTCCCCTCGGCGACGATCCGGCCGCCGCCAGCGCCCCCTTCCGGCCCGAGATCGATCACCCAGTCGGCCCGCTTCACGACGTCGAGGTTGTGCTCCACGACGAGCACTGTATTGCCCGCCTCGACGAGCCGCTCGAGCACCTCGAGCAACTGCCGCACGTCGGCCATGTGGAGGCCGGTCGTCGGCTCGTCGAGGATGTAGAGCGTGCGGCCGGTGGACCGTTTCGCAAGCTCGCGGGAGAGCTTCACCCGCTGCGCTTCACCACCGGAGAGCGTGGGCGAGGGCTGGCCCAGATGCAGGTAGTCGAGGCCGACGTCGCAGAGCGTGCGGAGCTTCTGCTCGATCTCGTGGCAGTCGGCGAAGAGCTCCCGCGCGTCGCCCACCTCCATCTCCAGGAGGTCCGCGACGCTCCGTCCCTTCCACCGCACCTCGAGCGTGTCCTTCGCGAACCTCGCGCCGCCGCAGGTCTCGCAGGTGACCCAGACGTCGGCGAGGAAGTCCATGTCGAGCCGGACCGAGCCGTTCCCCTCGCAGGCCTCGCAGCGGCCGCCGGCCACGTTGAAGCTGAACCGTCCCGCCTTCCAGCCCCGCTTCCTCGCCTCCGGCAGCATCGTGAAGAGCTTGCGGATGTCGTCCCAGACCTTCACGTAGGTGGCCGGGTTGCTCCGGGGCGTGCGGCCGATCGGCGACTGGTCGATCACGATCACCTTGTCGAGCTCGTCGGCGCCGTGGATCGCGTCGAACTCGCCCGGCTTCGCGATCTCGCTGCCGAGCCGCCGACGCAGCTCCGGCTCGAGCACGTCGCCCACGAGCGAACTCTTGCCGCTGCCGGAGACCCCGGTCACGCAGACCAGGAGGCCGAGCGGGATCTCGACGTCGATTCCCTTGAGGTTGTTGTGGCGGACCCCATCGAGCCGCAGCTTCTTGCCGGAGGGCTTGCGGCGCTGCTCGGGCACGTGGATCGCCTCGCGGCCGGCGAGGAAGCCGCCGGTGAGGCTCCGGGGGCTCGCCGCCACGTCTTCCGGCGTGCCCGTGGCCACGACCTCGCCGCCCCGCTTTCCAGGGCCGGGGCCGAAGTCGATCACCCAGTCGGCCGCGCGGATCGTCTCCTCGTCGTGCTCGACCACGATCACGGTGTTGCCCTTGTCGCGGAGCTGCTCGAGGGCCGCAAGCAGCTTCACGTTGTCACGCGGGTGGAGGCCGATCGACGGCTCGTCGAGCACGTAGAGCACGCCCGAAAGCCCCGAGCCGATCTGCGCGGCAAGCCTGATCCGCTGGCTCTCGCCGCCGGAGAGCGTGGGGGCCCGCCGGTCGAGCGCGAGGTAGCCGAGGCCCACCTGCTCGAGGAAGTCGAGCCGCGAGCGGATCTCCTTCAGGAGCTCCGCCGCGATCACGCCCTCCGTCTTCCCGAGCACGATCCCGCCGATGAACGCCCTCGCGTCGGTGATCGGCAGGCTGCAGAGCCGGTCGAGCGAAAGCTCACATGATTTATTGGGGGAAAGCTCGCCCCCGAGCCCCTTCGCCGCCGACTCGATCCTCACCGCGCGGGCCTGCGGCGAGAGCCTCGCCCCCTGGCACTCGTGGCAGGGGGTCACGCTCATGTACTTCTCGAGCTGCCTCCGGAGGATGCCGCTCTTCGCGTTGCGCCAGCGGTTGGCGAGCATCGCGAGCACCCCCTCGAACTTCGCCTTCGCCCCCCGCTCGGCCCGCCCCCGCCGCCAGGCCACGCGGATCTCCTCGGCGCCGGTGCCCGTGAGCCAGAGCTTCTTCTGCGCGGCCGACAGCTTCTTCCAGGGCGTTTCGAGCATCGTGCCGGGGGGCAGATTCTTCTTCGCCTCGACATGCGCGGCCACGCTGGTGACCAGCCGCCGCAGCCACCGCGGCATGTCGCGGAATCCCCCGATCACGGCGAAGCAGCCCTTCTTCACCGAGGCGTCGGGATTCACGACGAGCAGCGCGGGATCGATGCCGTAGATGTCGCCGAGGCCGTCGCAGGTGGGGCAGGCGCCGTGCGGCGAGTTGAAGCTGAAGGTCTGCGGCTCGGGCGTCGGGTAGCTCGTGCCGCAGGCGGTGCAGGCGAACTGGCTCGAGAGCACGAGGTCGTCGTCGTTCCCCTCGCTCGCCACCACGACGAGGCCGCCGCTCGTGCGGAGCGCGAGCTCGACCGCCTCGGAGAGCCGGCCCCGCGACGATTCCTCCGGCACGATCCGGTCCACCACGACCTCGATCGTGTGCTTGAGCTGCTTCTCGAGCGGCGGCGGCTCCTCGACGCGGATCACCTTGCCGTCGACCCGCGCCCGCGTGAAGCCCTGCCGCACGAGGTCGGCGAAGAGGTCGCGGTGTTCCCCCTTCGCGCCGCGGACGATCGGCGCGAGCACCATCGAGGTCGTGCCGCCGCGGAGCTGGATGATCCGTTCGACGATCGCGTCGCGGGGCTGCGCCTCGAGCCTGCGGTCGCAGGCCGGACAGTGGGCGCGGCCCACCCGCGCGTAGAGCACGCGGAGGAAGTCGTGGATCTCCGTCATCGTGGCGACGGTCGAGCGGGGGTTCGTGCCGGCCGACTTCTGCGCGATCGAGATCGACGGGGAGAGCCCGGTCACGCTCTCGACGTCGGGCCGGGGCAGCTGGCCGAGGAACTGCCGGGCGAAGGTGGAGAGGCTCTCGACGTACCGCCGCTGCCCCTCGGCGTAGAGCGTGTCGAAGGCGAGGCTCGACTTGCCCGAGCCGCTCACGCCCGAGCGGCAGACGAGCCGTCCCCGCGGGATGCCCACCGTGACGTCGCGGAGGTTGTGCTCGCGGGCGCCGCGGACGACG
>DHLZ01000030.1:37577-40512 GCA_002405515.1 Planctomycetaceae bacterium UBA4655 | reverse complement strand
GTCCCTTCGACCGCGACCGCCGTGGCATGGTGCTCGGCGAGGGGGCCGGGGTGCTCGTGCTCGAGGAGCTCGGTCACGCGTTGAAACGCGGGGCGACGATTCATGGGGAGGTCGTCGGCCATGCGGCAAGCCATGCATCGAGCCGTCGGGAGACTGCCGCACGCGGCATCGGCGACACGGCGAAGGCGATCGGAAACGTCGTCCATGGCGCGGTTTCCGCGTCGGGAATCCGGGCCGACGAGCTCGGCCACGTGCACGCTCACGGCCTCGGCACGGTCTGCGGTGATCGCGAGGAGGCGTCAGCGCTCGCCGCGGTGTTCGGTGGGAGACTCGGGCGGGTGCCTACGGTCGCGGCGAAGTCGAGCTTCGGCAACCTGGGTGCGGCGGGTGGCGTCGTGGAATGCATCGCGAGCGTGCTCGCGATGACGAAAGGAACGCTCTTCCCGCTGCAAAACTACCGGCATTCAGATCCTGAATGCCCCATCCTCGCCGCCCGCGGCGGAGAAGCGGCCGGCTCGAGCTTCCTCTCCTCTTCGGTGACACCGCAAGGACAGGCCGGCGCGGTCGTGATTCGGGCGTTTTCAGCCTAGTTTTTCCGGGCAATCGACCCGCCGCAGACACTGCATGCAAACCCCCGCCGGTTGACAGTTTCCCGCCGCAAGCGTAGGTTTTACGCGGTTTCTGGAACGGTGATTCTGATGGTGGTCGTCTGCTGGTGGCCTCCTCCGGGAGTCTGCTTGTCTGCTCGTGCCGGTCAGTCGCTTGGATCTTGGCGGCGGGCTGCGGAAAGATTTCAGGCGTCTTCGTCCATGCGTCCCCGGTTCAGGGACGCCGGGCGCCCATGACGTGGGTGGCCTCCGCGGCCGCGGCCACTGGCCGCGAAGTCCCGGCGTTGCCAGGTGTTGGCCGGCCGTGCCGCGAGGCACTGCCAGAGTGGAGATGGCCGATTGAACAGATGGCCGATTGAAGAGGCCATGGAGAGAATGAGTCCGTCATGAAGCCCGAAGAAATTCTGAGGATCGTCGACGCCATCCATCGCGACAAGAACATCGACAAGGAGCTGGTGTTCCAGGCGATCGAAGCGGCGCTCGTCACCGCGCTCTCCCGGCAGTACGGGGAGGACGCGAGCGTCGCAATCACGATCGACCGCGCGGACGGCACGCTCAGCGGTTCGCACGACGGCGTCGCGATCGATCCGCAGGAGCTGTCGGGACGCATCGGCGCCCAGACCGCGAAGCAGGTGATCATCCAGAAGATTCGCGAGGCGGAGCGGGACGCCATCCACGACGAGTTCGAAGACCAGATCGGGCAGATGGTCTCCGGCGTCGTCACCCGGTTCGAGGGCGCGGCGGCGACCGTGGCGCTCGGCGCCACCGAGGCGATCCTGCCACGCAGCGAGCAGATTCCAGGCGAGTCCTATCATCCCAACGAGCGGGTCCGGGCGACGATCTTCGAGGTGCGCAAGGTCGGCAGCCGGGTGAAGATCATTCTCTCGCGGATCCGCCCCCAGCTCGTGCAGCGGCTCTTCGAGCAGGAGATCCCGGAGATCGCCGACGGCGTCATCGAGATTCGCGCGATCGCCCGCGAGCCTGGGTATCGCAGCAAGGTCGCGGTGATCAGCTCCGACTCGCGTGTCGACTGTGTCGGCGCCTGCGTCGGCGTCCGGGGAAATCGGATCAAGAACATCGTCGAGGAGCTCGGAGGCGAGCGGATCGACATCGTTCGGTGGAGCGAGGACCTGCAGGTGCTCGTGCCGAACTGCCTGCAGCCGGCGGAAGTTGACGAGGTGATTCTCTGCCAGATGCTCGGGCGAGGCATCGTGCTCGTGCGGGAGGACCAGCTCTCGCTCGCGATCGGTCGCCGCGGGCAGAACGTCCGGCTCGCCAGCAAGCTGTGCGGCTGGGACATCGAGATCATGACCCGCGAGGAGCTCGACCAGCAGATCGACCGTGCCGTGGAGGGCTTCTCTTCGATCGAAGGATTGGAGCCGTCGGTGGCCGAGCGGCTCGTCGGCGAGGGCTTCCTCTCCTACGATGATCTTTCGGTCATCGAGCCGGATGACCTCATGGAGATGGGAAACGTCTCCCGTGAGGTGGTCGACCAGATCGTGGCAGAGGCGGAGCGTCGGGCGACGCTTGCCGAGGCGGCGGCCGCCGACCAGCGGCGTCGGCAGCGCGAGCAGGAGCGAATCGAGGCGGCCACGGCCGCCGCCGACGCGGAGGACGCCCGGACCTCGGTGGCGGCCCAGGGGGAATCGGCTGCACTCGCTGAAGGTACGGCGGCCGCTCCCCAAGATTCTCCGACCGCCGGCCAGGGAGCGTGAGAGGAACCGTCGACAGAGGAACCGTCGACAGAGGAACCGTCGACAGAGGGCTGACCGCCCGGGAATGACCGTACAAAAGCGAACGGGTCGAAGAAACAGCACGGGTCGAAGAAAAAAGGGCCGAACGAAACAGTGGCGATCAGGATTTACAGCCTCGCAAAGGAAATGAAGATCGACAGCAAGGAGCTGGTCGATCTCTGCACCCGCGCGGGCATCCTCGACAAGGGGTCGGCGCTTGCGAGCCTCACCGAAGAAGAGGTCGTGAAGCTCAAGGAGTTCATCGCCGGCAAGTCGCGGCCTGCGGCCGCCGGAAAGCCGCCGGTGCGGCCCTCGGCTGCAACTGGGCCGGCTGCAACTGGGCCAGCTGCAACTGGGCCAGCTGCAACTGGGCCAGCTGCAACTGGGCCAGCAAAGTCGGCCCAAGGGGCTCCGCAGACGCTCCGGCGCGAGGACTACATCGCCCCGGCAGGAGTCGCCAGCCGCCAGAAGCCGGCCGAGCTGAAGCCGCAAATCTCGCCGCTGCAGGCCAAGTTGTCGCAGCGTGCCGGGCAGGCCGAACAACCGCCGTCTGGGCCGGCGCAGTCTGGGCCGGCGCAGTCTGGTCCGGCGCAG
>DHLZ01000030.1:19438-37403 GCA_002405515.1 Planctomycetaceae bacterium UBA4655 | reverse complement strand
GCAGTCTGGTCCGGCGCAGTCTGGAGCCGCCGCAGCACCGTCGAGACCCGCTGCGCCGCTCGGGAAGCCAGCCGGTGGCGGATCGGCTGGTTCAGCCGAACCGCCGCGTCCAAGGCCCCAGGTCCCCAAACCGGCGCCACGGCCTGCCTTCAAGTTCGCCCCGATGCCCGTGACTCGGCCAACCATCGACCGCCGGAGCGACGAACCCGCCCCGCAGAAGCCCGACGTGAAGCTGCCGATCGAGGCGATCCGCAGCGCCAAGGCAGGGGGCGCCAAGCCGCTCGCGGAGCACATGCGGAAGCACGAGCAGCGGCAGTCGGAGGCTCGCGCCCGGACGGGCTCGGGTGGTCCTCGGGGCCTCGAGCCGGGGCCGATTCCCCCGCCGCTGGAGCTTGGCGGCAGGATCCGTCGGGTTCCATCGAAGGGGGGCGGAGGGCCGCAGTCGGACGACCTGCTCGGCGGTCGCGACAGCCGTCAGCTGGCGAGGAAACGTTCCGGCGAATCGAGGGGCATTCCCGGCGACGACGAGTATGGTGCGCGGCGACGCCGCCCGCGGCAGCGAAAGGGGGCGAGCGTCTCGACGGCTGCCCCCCGAAAGTCGTCCGCCGCGATCCAGGTCCCCTGCACCGTCCGCGCCTTCTCGGAGGCGATCGGCCTCGCCGCCGGCGAGGTGCTCAAGAAGCTTTTGGGTTTCGGCCTGGATCAGATGCCGAGCATGTCTACCATGCTCGATCGTGACACCGTTGAGTTGCTCGCTGCGGAGCTGGGCGTCGAGCTCAACGTCAAGACCGTCGAGGATCTCGAGAAGGAGTTGCTTGCCGGCTTCGATGCCATCGACGAGGATCCGGGCCTGCGGGTTGCACGCGCGCCGGTCGTGACCTTCCTTGGGCACGTTGATCACGGCAAGACGTCTCTCCTCGACAGGATTCTCGGCATCGATGTCGCCGCCCGCGAGTCGGGCGGCATCACGCAGCACATGCGTGCGTACGGCATCCGCCGCAACGACCGGATGATCACCTTCGTCGATACTCCCGGCCACGAGGCCTTCACGCAGATGCGGGCCCGTGGTGCCAACGTGACGGACTGCGCCGTGATCGTGATCGCGGCGGACGACGGGATCATGCCGCAGACCGAGGAGGCGATCAGCCATGCGAAGGCGGCCGGCGTGCCGATCGTGGTCTGCATCAACAAGATCGACCTGCCGGGCGTGGACGTGCAGCGGATCTACCAGCAGCTCGCCGCGAACGAACTGCTGCCGACCGAGTGGGGCGGCGAGATCGAGGTGGTGAAGACGAGCGCGGTGACGGGCGAGGGCATCGACCACCTGCTCGACACGCTCTTGACGATCGCGGAGCTCCACGACCTGCGGGCAAACCCGGAGAGGGCCGCGGCCGGCGTCTGCCTGGATGCGTCGATCCACGAGGGCCGCGGCGTCGTGGCCTGCCTGCTCGTACAAAAAGGCACGCTCCACGTGGGCGATGCCGTGGTCTGCGGAGAGGGCAGCGGCCACGTCAAGTCGATGACCGACACGCTCAAGAAGAAGTCTGTGAAGGAAGCGGGGCCGTCGCAGCCGGTCTTCGTGAGCGGCTTCGACGTGCCGCCTGTGCCGGGCGAACGCTTCCACGTCGTGGAGTCGATCGCACGGGCCCGCGAGGTAGCCGTGCAGCGGAGCGGCATCCGACGTCAGAGCAATCTCTCGAGCCAGCCTGTGCACGTGACGCTCGAGAACCTCTTCGACAGGCTGGGCCGCGAGAAGGCGCCGACGCTCAATCTCATCCTTCGGGCCGACGTCCGCGGATCGATCGAGGCGATCCTCAAGGAGCTCGGCAAGCTCGAGCATCCCGAGGTGAAGATTCGCATGCTGCAGGCGACCGTCGGTGGCATCACCGAGGCCGACGTGGCGCTCGCCGACGCCTCGGATGCCGTGATCATCGGATTCAACGTCGTGCCTGACGAGCGGGCTCGGGCCCTCGCCGACGCGCAGGGCGTTCAGATTCGCCGCTACGAAATCATCTACCAGGTGACCGACGACCTGAAAAATGCCCTCGAGGGCATGCTCGCTCCGGAGCGGCGGGAGGCGGAACTCGGCAGGGCCGTTGTGCAGCGGACCTTCTCGGTCAGCCGAATCGGCGTCATCGCGGGCTGCCGCGTGATCGCGGGCATCATCGCGAGAAACGGCCGGCTGCGGGTGATCCGCGACAACAGGATCCTCGGCGATTACGCCATCGAATCCCTCAAGCGGGAGAAAGACGACGCCCGCGAGGTTCGGGACGGGCTCGAGTGCGGCATCAAGCTCGCAGGATTCAACGACATCAAGGAGGGTGACATCCTCGAGTGCTACCGCATCGAGGAGGTCGCGAGGACGCTCTCGTGAGTTCGCGTCGGCTGCTGAAAGCCGCCGAGGCGGTGCGGGAGGTGGTGAGCATGGCGATCCTGACGAGCGTCCGCGATCCTCGTGTGAAGGATGTGACCGTCACCCGCGTCGAGATGGCGGCCGACATGAAGTCGGCGACCGTGTACGTCTCCGTCATGGGCGGTGAAGCCAAGCAGCAACTCGCCCTGCGTGGGCTCGCGAGCTCCGCTGGGTTCCTGCAGTCGAGAATCGCCGACCGGATCGAGACTCGATACACGCCGCGGCTTCAGTTCAAGCTCGACGGCGGCGTTCAGCGCTCCATCGAGATGGCCCGCGTGCTTGCGGAGCTGCTCCCCGGCGAGGAGGGCGGCGAGGCCGGAGTGGATGGGCCGCAGGATGAACACCCCGGGAATGACCGGGACGAGCAACACCCGGAGCCGGAGGACCCGCAGGACGTCGTATGACCAACACCCAACGCCAGCAGTTGATCGCCAAGGTCCACAAGGTGCTCAAGCAGCACTATAAGCCGATCGTGCCCAACGTCGGTCGCCCGATCCTCGAGCAGGTGCTCTTCGCCTGCTGCCTCGAGGATGCCCACTACGCCACCGCCGAGAAGGTCTTCGCGAAGCTCGGCGAGGGCTTCTTCGACCTCAACGAGATTCGTGTCACGACGGTCGCGGAGCTCGCGGAAACGCTCGCCGAGCTGCCCGATCCGGGCCGGGCCGGCCTGGCGCTGCGGAGGGTGCTGCAGAGCGTCTTCGAGTCGTCCTACAGCTTTTCGCTCGAGCACGCCAAGAAGCATTCGCTCGCGCACGGCCTGAAGACGCTCGAGCAGTTGCACGGTGTGCCGCCGTTCGTGGTCTCGTTCGTCGCCTCGACCGCGCTCGGGGGCCACGCCGTGCCGCTCGACCGCGGGGCGCTCTCGGTGCTGCTGCTGGTGGGGGCAATCTCGAAGGAGGAATACGATTCCGGAAAGGTGCCGTGGATCGAGAAGGCCGTCGCGAAGAAGGTGGGGCTGGAATTCTCGTCGCTTTTGCATCAGTTCGGGGCCGACGTCGTGGCCAACCTCCACGGGACGAACGTGCGGAAGATCCTGCTAGCGATCGATCCCGCGGCGAAGGACCGGCTTCCCAAGCGAGGCGAGCCGCTGCCCCCGCGGAACCCGCCGCCTCCTCCGGCTGGTCGAGAGGGGAAGCGGGCGGCCGATGCGGCCGAGGAGCATCGGCCGGCAGGCCCACAGGCGGCCGCACGGCCCGCTGGCAAGACCCCGGTTCCTCCAACCGGCCCCAGTTCGCGGGCCGCCACCAAATCGGGCAAGCCCGGGCCGAAGCCGTTCGTCGTCAAGCCGAACGTGGGCAAGCCGCTCACGATCAAGCCCGAACTCGCCAGCCCGGCGGTGAAGTCGGAGCCGGCCAAACCGGCGACGAAGCCGCAGCCGGGAAAGTCGCGGCCTTCCGGGGGCAAGGCCGGGGCGTCGTCGAAGCGGCCCGTCACGAAGGGCGGGGCGACGCCGTCCGCCGCAATTCCCGCCTCCGGCAAGTCTGGCTCGGGAAAGGCGGCCGGCGGAAAGTCCGGTGGGAAGGGGCGCTCGCTGGAACTCGCGAAAAAGAAGCCGCGGTGAGCCATGGCAGGTCATTCCCACTGGGCGAACATCGCCCGCAAGAAGTCGCTCATCGATGCCAAGCGGGGCAAGCTCTGGAGCAAACTCGCCAAGGCGATCATCGTCGCGGCGAAGCACGGCGGGCCCGATCCCGACGCGAACCTCCGCCTGCGGTACGCGATCGACGCCGCCAAGGCGGTGAGCATGCCCAAGGACAACATCCAGCGGGCGATCCGCACCGGCACCGGCGAGCTCAAGGGGGGTGACCTCGAGGAGTCGCTCTACGAGGGCTACGGCGCCGGTGGCGTGGCGGTCCTGTGCGAAATTCTCACCGACAACAAGAATCGCACCGCGCCCGAGATCCGCAAGATCTTCGAGATGTGCGGCGGCAAGCTCGGCGGGACCGGGTGCGTGGCCTACCTCTTCGAGCGGAAGGGCGTCGTTCGCGTTTCCCAGGCGGCGGCCGCGGAGGACCGTCTCATGGAGGTCGGCCTGGAGGCCGGCGCCGACGACGTGAAGCTCGTCGGCGACCGCTGGGAACTGACGAGCGAGCCCGCCGCGATGGCGACTGTGATCGAGTCGCTCCGCAAGGCCTCCATTCCGGTCGAATCGAACGAGATCGTGCGGATCCCGACCAACTCCGTCGATGTCGGCGACGCCGACACGGCCCGCAGGGTGCTCGACTTGATGGAGCGGCTCGACGACCACGACGACGTCCAGAGCGTCGCCGCCAACTTCAACATCCCCGACGAAGCGATGGCCCAGATCGGCTGAGCGGGTTCGGGGTCGCGCGCCCGCGGCTATATTCCTGAAGTTGGTCCATGAATTCCCGCGTCCCAAGGAGGACTCCGCGAATGACAGTGCGATCGCTCTCCCGCCGTCATTTTCTTGCCGCCGGCTCGGCAGCCGCCATTGCGCCGGTCGTCATCCCCGGCTCGGCCCTCGGCCTCGACGGCGCCGCGGCGCCGAGCGAGCGGATCGTCGTGGGTGGCATCGGCATCGGCCGCCGCGGGGGCCACGTCCTCGGCTCCTTCCTCGAGCAGCCCGACGTCCGCTTCGCCGCGGTCTGCGACATCAAGGAGGCCCGCCGCACGGCCGTCAAGAAGATGGCCGACACGAAACATGGCGACGACCGCTGCACGATGCACCGCGACTTTCGCGAACTGCTCGACCTCCAGCACATCGACGCGGTGCTGATCGCCACCGGTCCGAATTGGCACGGCACGATGTCGGCCCACGCCGCGCGGGCCGGCAAGGACATCTACTGCGAGAAGCCCTGCACGAAGACCATCGCCCAGAGTCTCGCCCTCCGCGACATCATCCGTCGCACGGGCAGGGTCTTCCAGGCCGGCACGCAGCGGCGGAATCTGCCCCACTTTGCCTTCGCCTGTGAGCTCGCCCGCACCGGCAGGCTCGGGGAGATGCGGCGGTTGTACGCCCATCCGGCCGGCATGCAGGCGGCCATGAGCGGCTGGCTGCCCGCGGAGCCCGCCCCCGATCCGAAGGAAGTCGACTGGGAGCTCTACCTGGGGCCGGCGGCCTGGCGGCCGTTCAACCCGAGGCTGCTCGACGGCTTCAACTTCGAAAAGGGGGGCGGCCTCGTCGGTGGCGGCGTGCTCGAGTGGGGTTCGCACTGTGTCGACCTCTGCCAGTGGGCGGTGAACGACCGGCCGCCGCCGGTGGAATACGCCCCGCCCCGCGACGGCCAGATCGTGGCCCGCTACGACGACGGCGTGGAACTCGTGTTCCGTGAGCAGGGCTGGATCCCGCTCGGCTCCTGCCCGGTGCGGTTCGAGGGGGAGACGGGGTGGGTGGAGACCGGCGACAGTGGCAAGTTCGTGCTCTCGTCGCCCGATCTTCTCGCCGGCCGCAAGGTCGCCAAGATCGGCGGCTATCCGGCCACGTTCCACGTCCGCGACTTCCTCGACTGCGTGAAGACGCGGGCCAAGCCCAAGGGCAACGAGGAGGCGGCCTGCAACGCCCACATCGCCTGCCACGCGGCCAACGTGGCGATCGCGCTCGGGCGTCCGGTCCGGTACGACAACGCCACGAACCGCTTCGTCGGTGACGAGGAGGCCAACCGGCTCCTGTCCGAGGCCTGCCGTGAACCGTGGAGGATGTGAGATGCGTGCGTTCGCCTTGACCGTTTCCCTGACGCTGTTCGCGGCATTGGGCCTGCGCTCCTTCGCCTCCGCCAAAGACGGTGCCGGCCCCAAGGAGAAGGAGCTGATCGCCGTGCTGCGGTCCGACGCACCCGAAGCCGACAAGGCGATGGCCTGCAAGCGGCTGGCGATCCACGGGTCGGCCGACGCTGTGCCCGACCTGGCGAAGCTGCTGGGCAACGAGCGACTTGCGTCGTGGGCCCGAATTCCGCTGGAGTCGATTCCCGACGCCGCCTGCGATCAGGCCCTGCGGGACGCGGCAGGCGGCCTTCAGGGAACGCTGCTCGTCGGCGTGATCAACTCGCTCGGCGTGCGACGCGACGCGCAGGCCGTGAGCATGCTTGCCAAGCTGCTCGGCGACGGCGATGCCGCCGTGGCATCGGCCGCTGCGATCGCCCTCGGACTCGTGGGCGACGACGCGGCGGTGGCGGCCCTGCGGCCGGCCCTGGCGGCCGGTCCGCCGGCGGTGCGCAACGCGGCCGCCGAGGCCTGCGTGGTGGCTGCCGAGCGGCTGCTCGCCGCCGGTCGCGGTGCCGACGCGGCAGCCCTCTGCGACGCCGTGCGACGGGCCGACGTGCCGCCCCAGCGGATCGCCGAGGCGACCCGTGGCGCGATCCTCGCCCGTGGATCGGCCGGCGTGCCCCTGCTTGTGGAACAGCTCCGCTCGGCGGATCGGCGGCTCGTCGGCATCGGCCTCTCGGTGGCCCGCGAACTCCGGGGACCCGAAGTCGATGCCGCGCTCGTGGCCGAGATCGGATCGGCGGCACCGGCACGGGCGGCGTTGGTCGTCACGGCCCTGGCCGACCGGGGTGGGCCGGTGGCCCGCAAGACGCTCGCGGAGATCACCGGCCGCCGCGACGCGGCCCGTGCCATGAGGCTTGCCGCGGCCGAGTCGCTCGGCCGGATGGGCGACCTGGAGAGCCTCCCATCGCTCCTGACGGCTGCGGCCGATGACGATGCCGACCTCGCCGCCGCGGCGAGGTCGGCGATCGCCGCCATGCAGGCCGCCGGAGTGAACGACCGCATCGTCGGGCGGCTTGCCGCCGCCGATGCGGCTGCCCTGCCGATGCTTCTCGAGCTGGTAACCCGGCGGCGGATCGCCGCGGCCTTGCCGAACGTGATCGAGGCGATGAAGTCGCCCGAAAAAAGCGTCCGCACCGCCGCCCTCGCCGCGGCCGGCGAGACGGTTGACTTCGGCCGGCTGCATCTGATCATCGAGCGGGCGATCGGCTCCGACGACGCCGGCGACTCCGCCGCTGCCCTCGCGGCCCTGCGAACCGCATGCGTGCGGATGCCCGACCGCGACGGCTGCACGGCGGTGCTCGAGCCGGTGATCGCCACCGGCCCGGTCGGCACGCGGATCGCCATGCTCGACATCGTGGGCGAGGTCGGCGGCCCGCGGGCGCTCGCCGCCGTTGCCGCCGCGGCGCGGAACGCGGATGAGCCGCTCCGGGACGCCGGCACGCGGCTGCTCGGCACGTGGATGACGGCCGACGCGGCGCCGGTGCTGCTCGACCTCACCAAGGAACTTCCCGAGGGCAAGTTCCGCGACCGGGCGCTCAAGGGCTACCTGCGGATCGCGCGGCAGCTCGCCGCGAACGAGGCCGAACGGATCGCGATGTGCCGCACGGCGCTGGCGACGGCCCGCGGTGACGGCGACCGGGCGATCGTCTTCGAGGCGATCGAGGGGATGCCCAATGCCGCCGCGGTGCAGAAGGCCGTCGAGGCAACGCCATAGATTCGTTCACTGCCAGCGGCAACCCCGAAGCCGGGGCGGCCGCGATGAGGAACAAACGATCATGGCACCGCGGCGATCAGCGGGAGCCGCTCGCGGCCGGAGACGACCACGCCGCCGGGGCGTTCGACCGTGATCGCGAACGCCGTGGCGCGGCGGATTGGAAGCCGTGGGTCGATCCTGACCACGACCTCGCCATCAGCCGCTGCCAGCACGTCGAACACACCGCCATCCACGGGATGGGCTGCGTTCCGCTCCGCGTCGAAGATCCAGAGCTGATACTGCGCCACGGACGGGTCGTTGGCCGCCAGCCCCCGAAACCGCATGAAACCCTGCTGCCGCTCAGGGCTCCAGACGACGTCGCCCAAGCCGTCCGCGGCCTCGAGATCCGCCTTATCAGCGACGATGGCGGGGTCGTCCGCCGCCTTCTTCCAAGCCACCTTCACCGCCTCGGGGTCGTCGGCCAGGAGCCTGGTACGCAATTCCGCAATCGACGGCCGCGTCTCCGTCGTCGGCGCCAGGGGGCCGCCGGGCGGTGGCTCGATCCGCCCCGCTCCGCTCCACTGCCAGCAGAGCACGCCCGTGAGACAGGCAGCCGCCCCCCAGCCAGCCGCGGCCCACCACGACCGACCGCCGGCCGGCCCGCTTTGCGAAGACAGGTCGCGTCTGGTCTCGCTCGCACGGGGCTCGATCACGGTCCGCTCGGTGACGCTGCGGTCGGTGACGCTGCGGTCGATCGCGATAGGTCGCGGCAGGTTCGCCGCAGCGTCGCGGCGAATGCGTTCGGATAGCTCTGCGGGCAGGGATGGCAACGGTGAGCCGGTCCGGCGCAGCAACGCCAGTTCGACCGCCGCCGCGGCCGGTTCCCAATCCCGCGTGGCCGTGCCGGGGGATGCGTCCCAGGCCGCGTCGTCACGAGGTTCGTCGAAGCCGCTCATCGCGTGCTCCTTTCGGCCTGCGGCCGGCCGCGTCCAGCCAGCTTGCGTCGAAGGCTGTCGAGCCCGCGGCGGATGTGCGACTTGACCGTGCCGAGCGGCAGGCCCGTCTGCTCGGCAATCGCCCCGTGCGAGAGATCGTCGTAGATGGAGAGCCGCAGCACCCGCTGCTCCTCGGGCTTGAGCTGATCGAGATGTTCGTCGGCGAGCCGCGCCTCTTCGCCCAGTTCGAGCCGCCGGCCCACCGACGCATCGCCGGCAGGATCGGCCAGATTTGCAATCGAGGACGCATCGGCCGCGGACGTCTGCCGCACCAAAGTCCGCCGGCGGAGCGTGTCGATGACACGTCTTCTGGCGATCATCGCCACGAAAGTGATCTCCTCGGCCACGAGCGGATCAAAACGGTCGGCGGACCTCCACAAATCGACGAACACCTCCTGCACGGCATCTTCGGCATCCTGACGGCTTGCCAGCCTTCGCCGCGCGAGCGACCAGATCAACCCGCCATACCGGGAGATGCACTCCGGGACGGCCGACTGGTCACCGGCGGCGATTCGCGGCAGGAGCAGGTCTTCCAAAACGAACCTCTGAATCCGTGATCTCCGGGGCTGCATGCAGCGGCGCATGAATCGCTGGCGGGGCGGGCTCCCGCCCGCCCCGCCCAATTCCCGACTGACTGCGAGCTGCCCGACGGGCAGGCCGACTACTTCTTCTCCGGCGGCAGGATCACCGAGTCGATCACGTGGATCACGCCGTTGCTCGTCTCGATGTCGGTCTTCACGACCTTGGCGCCGTCGATCATCACCGTGCCGTCGGCGACCTTGACCTTGGCCTTGGAGCCCTGCACCGTGGGAGCCTCGGTGAGCTTGACCACGTCGGCCGCCATCACCTTGCCCGGCACGACGTGGTAGGTGAGCACCGCCACGAGCTTGTCCTTGTTTTCGGGCTTGAGCAGCGACTCGACCGTGCCGGCGGGCAGCTTGGCGAAGGCCTCGTCGGTGGGGGCGAAGACGGTGAACGGCCCGGCTCCCTTGAGCGTGTCGACCAGCCCGGCGGCCTGGACGGCGGCGACGAGCGTCTTGAAGCTGCCGGCACCGACCGCGGTGTCGACGATGTCCTTGCTTTCGGCCTTGTAGGCCACGGTCTGCACGTGGATCCCGGCACGAGCTTTCTGGGCCTTTTGGGCGGCGGCCAACGGGCACTCGTCAGCAACGGCCGACGTGGCGACGGGCAGGAGCATGACAGCCAGGGCCACGGTGGTGGAGAAACAACGCATGAGATCTTCCTTTCGGGGGAAAGAACCGTTTCGAGCCGGGGTCGGACGACCCCGTGCGTCAAGTATTCGTTGGCCTCCGTCCGCTGGATGCAAAAATCTTCCCGGGGCCGTGCCGGGCCGGCGTTTCGCCGGCCGCCGCGGTCAGGGCGCGGTGGCGGTCTTTTTCAATTCGGCCTTTTCCGACCCGGGCTTTTTCGGCTCCCCGGGCTTTTCAGGATCATTGTGCTCGACCTGCGGCCAGTAGTCGTCGAACTCGAAGTTCGGACTGTTGTCGAGATCGTGGCACTCCAGGCAGTTATTGATCACCCGCTGGCGGCCCTCGGGAGTGTCGATCGACATCGCGAGCTCCGTGCGGAGCCGGTCTCGCTCGATGTTCGTGGTCCGGACGTCGCCCCGCTCGACCGCTGCGTGCGCGGCTGCGGGGCCGTGGCAGTTTTCGCAGCCGTTGTGGGCGAGGTGTGGAGACTTCTTCATTCCGGCGAAGCCCCCTTCGTAGGGCTCGAACCGCTGGGGTGCCCAGCCGACGACATGGCAGGAGAGGCACTCGGGGTCTCCGTCCCGCCGCGGCGACTGCTCTTCGAGCGTGGCCAAAGCCTTCGCATGGGGCGTGTCCTTCCAGACCTCGTAGGCATGGGCGTGGCAGGCGGCGCACGCGGCGCTCCCGGCGTAGCGGCGGCCGCTCGGGTGGCGGATCGCCTGGAGACCGAGCCCGGTGAGGCCGAGAGATTCGAGCTGTCCCTGGTAGCTGGCCAAGAGACGGATCATGTCCTTCGATTCGCCCCACCTCGCGTCGAGGGGCACCCGCTGCGACCGGACGGGCTGGGCCGCGTCGTCGTAGATCCCCACGACGACGGCGAACATTCCCTTGTGGCCGACCTTGACGAGCCGGCGCTGCCCGCTCGCCTCCTTTCCCGCCACTTGATTGCCCGCCACTTGATTGCCCGCGATCGGCTCGAGCTGGGCCGGCGGCTCGTCGCCGCCACCTGCCATCGCCACGAGGTCGAACTGCGGAAACTTCGCCGCCAGGGAGGCGGTCTCCTCCGGCGAAGCCCATGCCAGGAGGATCCGGTGATCGCACTTCGCCTCGGCGAATTTCGCGACGACGCGTTCCAACGCGGCCGCCGCCGGCACGACCTCCACCGCGTCGTTCCGCACCTGCTTCGCCTCCGCGTCGCCGAGCACGCTCGTGATGCCGATCGTGCGGCCCCCGGCCTTCACGATCCTGTGCCGCGGCGTGATGTCGGCATCGAGACCGAGCAGCCCGACGTTTGCGCTCACGAAGGGCGTCGCCACGTCGCCGACGGCGGCGACCGCCGCGACGACCTCCTCCGCCGGAAGTCGAAGGTCGGCCGGCCCGAAGCCGACGGCGGCATAGCCCATCTGACGGAGCCCGTCCGCGATCGACTGGAACTTCACCTCCGACTGCCGGCCGAAACGACGAACCTGGCCGCCGAGATCGACCGGCACGATCGGCCAGCCGGCGGCCTCCATCGCCCGCAGGAAGTTCTGCCGCCGGCTGAGACCGCCCTTCTGGTTTTCCTTGCCGGTGCATCCGCACGGCTCGATGTAGCCGTCGAGTTCACCGCTGAAGACGATCGCCACCTGCGGCTTCTGCCAGCCCTGGAAGACAGGCCCGTTTCGCTCGCGGAATGCCTGCTCGACCGCGTCGGAGGCGTCGAGGCCCTTCGTCGGGGCTGCCGACGTCTCGGCGAGGATCCGACCCGAGAGAAGAACGACCGCCGTGACGAAACCTGCGAGCGTCGATCCGAGGCGAGGGCGAGGCGAGGTCGTCATGGTCGATGCTCCGGCGATTCGCTCAGGGTTCGATCGAAACGCGAACCGGGATCTCCATGAGCGGCTGGGCGGGGTGACCGGTTTCCAGGACGATCCGTCCTGGCGGTGCCTGTATGGTTCCGAGGTGGTTGCACGGTGGGCTGCCGGGGGGGATCGTCACGGTGATCGGCACCCGCCGCACCGTTCCGGCCCCGACCGGCTTCGCTTCTCCGATATCGACCTTCATGGACGCCGGGACCACCTCCTTGAGGATCGGCCGCACGGACTCCCTGTGAGGCCCCTTGACGGTCAGGAACACCTCCGTCCGAAGGCCCGTACGACTCGAGATGCTTCCGAGCGACACTGCCTGGATCGTGGAATCCCATGCCCTGCCCGCCACGGCAAGATCACCCGCGACGACGCCCTCGACCGGGATTTCCACGATGATTTCGCCCGTTGCCGGCTCGATCGAAGTCTGATCCGGCAACCGTTGCGATTCCTGGCTTGCTTGATCGACAGGGCTCCCCTGCCCTGCCCTGCCGTCGTCTTTGTCCCCGCTTGCGTCGCCGGCGCCGGCGGTTCCGTTGCCGGTTCGGAGCACCATGTGCACCGTCTGGCGAAGGTGGCCGAGCGGAAGCCCCGGCCGCGTCTCGAGCGCGACGAGAAAGCCGCCTGTGGCCAGGGGGTCGCCAACGGCGGCCAGTTCCTCCTTCGAGAGTCCGCGACTCCCGACGTCGAAGCAGCCGGCCGTCGCGGGCTCGATCAACGCAATTCTCTCGAGGGACGGGGGCGGCTGCGAATAGGTCAGGATGGTCACCGTGGCGGTCTGCCGCTCGTCCGTGCCGAGCTTCGGAAAGACGATCGATGGCGGAATCGCCCGCCATGTCGGCACGACCGAACCCGTGATTCGCAGGGAGACGTCGGGCCGACGCGGGTCGTTCGTGTGGACGATCACCTGCTGCCGGAATGGGCCCCCCTCCCCTTTCGTCCGCCATTCGACCGTCACCTCGGCCGACGCGCCGGCGGCGATCTCCTCCCGGCCGACCTCGGCGATCGTGCATCCGCACGAACTCTGCCCCCTCGTCAGCCGCAGCGGCGCATCACCCGCGTTCGTGATGCGAAAGCGATGTCGTCCCGACTGGCCGGTTCCCATCGAGCCGAAGTCGTGCGCGGAGTCTTCGATCAGGGCCCGCGGACCGCCGGCATCGGCCCCGCCTCCGCCGACCGTTGGTGCCGAAAAATCCCCGACACGCATCGGCCGCGCGAGCATCTCGAGGCCCGCCGTGCCGCTGCCGATCCCCAGCCCGAGCAGGCCGGCGACGGCGGCGACGGTCCAGGCGCTGGGGAGGCGTGGAGGCATGGTGTCTTCACCACCAATATAGTCCTTTGGCGGCCAACGGATCGCTTGCGTTCAACGGCGTTTGCGGGGCCGGCGATGATGTTTGCGGGGTGGCGTCGGCGGCTGCTGGCGGCCGACCCGCTCCTCGAACCGGAAGTCGAGCGTGCGGCGTTCGAGGTCCACCTTCGCCACGACGACGCGGACCCGGTCGCCGAGCCGGAAGGAGTTGCCCGCCCTGCGGCCGATGAGCGTGTGGCTCGAACGTTCGTAGCGGTAGTTGTCCGGGGGCAGCGCCTCGGCGGCCACGAGCCCCTCGGCCGGCAGTTCGATGCCCTGCACGAACAGGCCGAAGGGTTCGACGCCGGTGACGACCGCCTCCATCGTCTGGCCGGTGCGCGAGCTGAGATGGAGCAGCAGCTTGAGCTTCACGAGCTCCCGCTCCGCCGCCTCCGCCCGCCGTTCGAGGTCGGAGCAGTGCTGCCCGAGTTCGCGGAGCCCGTCGCCGGCCGGCCGCCCGCCGGCGTTCACGCGGTCCACGAGCCGGTGGATCGTGAGGTCGGGATACCGCCTGATCGGCGAGGTGAAGTGGCAGTAGCAGTCGCTCGCCAGCGCGTAGTGGCCGTCCTCCGCGGGGCCGTAGACGGCCCGCGAAAGGCTGCGAAGCGTGGCGAAGTGGATCGCGTGCTCCTCCGGCCTGCCCCTCGCCATGCCGAGCAGTCGCTGGAGTTCGAACCGGCTTTCGAGGGAGTCGACCTCGAAGCCGAGTTCCGAAACGAAATCCGTCAGCTGCCGGAGCTTCCTCGGGTCGGGCGGCGGGTGGATGCGGCGGAGGAACGGTATCCCGGCCGCGGCGATGATCGACGCGACCGCCTCGTTCGCCGACAGCATGAACTCCTCGATGATCTGGTGGCTCTCCGTGTTCTCCGCGACGTGGGCCCCCATGACCCGCCCGTCGCGGTCGAGGTCGATCTTCACTTCCGGCATGTTGAGCTCGAGCGAGCCCTTGCCGCGCCTGCGGCTGCGGAGGATCCGGGCGAGATCCCGCATGCGGCCGAGCAGCCCGCGGACCTCGTCGCTCATCGACACCTCCGTCGTGGAGGGATCGGCGAGAAAGACATCCACCTCCTCGTAGGTGAACCGCCGCCCGCTCTTGATCGCGGATTTCTCCACCGTCGCGTGCACCGGGATGCCTTCCGGCGAGAACTCGATCCAGCAGGTCCGCGCGAACCGCACGCGGCCGGGCTGGAGGCTCGCGAGGTTGTTCGAGACGATCTCCGGGAGCATCGGGATCACGCGGTCGGGGAGGTAGACGCTCGTGCCGCGGGCTCGGGCCTCGACGTCGAGCGGCGAGTCTTCCCGCACGAAGTGGGCGACGTCGGCGATGTGCACGCCGAGGAGCCAATGGTCGCGTTCGATCCGCACGAGCGAGATCGCGTCGTCGAAATCGCGGGCGTCCACCGGATCGATCGTGATGATGACGTCGCCGGTGAGGTCGCGGCGGTCGGCGGGAACCCGGTCGTCGGCGGTCGCCTCGGCGAACAGCCCGGCCTGGTCCCGCGCGTCGTCGATCGCCTCGGGGGGGAAAGGCCCCGGCAGGCCGAACTCGTGGATCACCGTGAGCGTGTCGATCCCGGGCTCGCCCGCCTTGCCGAGCACCTCGACGATCACCCCCTCGCCCTCCCGCAGATCGGAGGGAAAGCGGACCATCTCGACGACGACCTTGTCGTTCTCCCGCGGTCCGCGGGCGCCGGGATCGCCCACCGCCACCGGCCGGGCGAAGGTCGTGCCATCGATCCGCACCCATCCCGCCTTGGCGGCCTCGAAGTAGGTGCCGACGAACCGGGTGGACCGTCGCTCCACCACCTCGACGATCTCGCCGGCCGGGCCGGGCCGGCCGGCCTCCCGCGTCCTCCCCAGCCGCACCTTCACGCGGTCGCCGCTCGCGGCGTCGATCGAGGAGCCTGCCGGGATGAAGATGTCGCCGGCGCGGTCGGCGGGGTCGGCGCCGACGGGCTTCACGAAGCCGTAGCCGCCGGCGGTCTTCTTGAAGATCCCTTCGACGGCGGCCTTCGCCCCGCCGCGGCGGGCCCGGCCGGAGGGGCGATCGCCGGTCGCGTTGGGTTCGTCGGTCTTGCTGCGCTTCTCGGTCTTGCGGGGCCGCTTCATCCGCGGCCCGTTCGCTTGGGTGGCTGCGCGGGTTCGTGCGGCGCGGGAGCCGCCGCATCGTCGGCCGGACGGCTGCCGCGAAAGTACTTCCGCCCCTGATTCGCCTGGTACTGCGTCCATCCGCCGTCCATCGAGGCCTCCACCTGGAGGAGCTGGATCGTGCTCGCGAGCTGCGAGTCCATGAGGTCGATGTGGTGGAGCGCCAGCGCCTCGAGCGTCATGGGCAGCTTCGGCGCGCCGAACTCGTAGTGGCCGTGATGGCTTGCGATCATGTGCTTCACCCGGACGGCGAGCTCCTCGTCGAACTTCCCGCCCGTCCGCTCCCTCGCCTCGGCGATCTTCCGATCGACGATCTCGAGACCGAGCAGCACATGGCCGAGCAGCTGGCCGGGATCGGTGTAGGAGAAGCCCTTCGTGCTCTCGATCTCCCGGGTCTTGCCGACGTCGTGGTAGAGCACGCCGACGAGCAGCAGGTCGCGATCGACGTCCGGATAGATCGGCGCGATCCTCTCCGCGAGTCGCAGGAGCGCCACCACGTGGTCGAGCAGTCCCCCGGCGTAGGCGTGATGGTGTTTCACGCCGGCGGGGGTTCGTCGCATCGCCTCCATGAGATCGAGGTCGGCGACGAACGCATCGCAGAGGGCCTTCAGCTGCGGATCCGTGATCGACTCGACGACGCCGATGAGCTCCGCCTCGAGCCGGTCGAGATCCCCCCCGAGCAGCACGCGGAAATCCGACTCGTCGATGCCCCGCGGATCGGCCCGGTCGATCGACTGCGCGATGATCTGGACGCCGCCCTGGTAGAGCTGCGTCGTGCCGCGGACGCGGACGTAGTCGCCGTCGTCGAATCCGCCGAACTCCTCGTCGCCGGCGTTCCAGAGCCTCGCCGTGACGATGCCGGTTCGGTCGGCGAGCTCGACCTGCAGGTAGAGCTGCCCGTTGCGGTTGGGGCGAAGCTGCTTGTGGGTCGCGAGGAAGACCTCGTCCACCGTGCCCTGGGGCGGAAGCTCGGTTATGAACCGACGCCTGGGACCCCGGGGTCGGGCCGCGAAGGCCGCCGGGGAAGGCGGCTGCGATGATGCTGCCATGGAAAAAGCCTCGCCCGGAAGTGTATGGTCGCGGCCCGTAGGCCCGCAAACGACATTCCACGGATTTCCCTTCCTTCGAGCCGACGCCATGCCAGAACACGCGATCTCCCCGACCCGTGCCGACGACTACCCCGAGTGGTACCAGCAGGTGGTCCGCGCCGCCGATCTCGCCGAGAGCTCTCCCGTCCGCGGCTGCATGGTCATCAAGCCGCACGGCTACGCGATCTGGGAGCGGATGCAGGGAATCCTCGACCGGATGTTCAAGGAGACCGGCCACCGCAACGCCTACTTCCCGCTCTTCATTCCGCTCTCGTTCCTCGAGAAGGAGGCGAAGCACGTCGAGGGCTTCGCGAAGGAATGCGCCGTCGTCACGCACCACCGGCTCGAGCTCGGTCCCGACGGGAAGCTCGTTCCCACCGGGAAGCTCGAGGAGCCGCTCATCGTCCGGCCCACGAGCGAGACGATCATCGGCGCCATGTACGCCAAGTGGATCCAGTCGTGGCGGGATCTGCCGATCCTCGTGAACCAGTGGGCGAACGTCGTCCGCTGGGAGATGCGTCCCCGGGTATTTCTTCGCACGGCAGAGTTCCTCTGGCAGGAGGGGCACACGGCGCACGCCACGAGCGAGGAGGCGGTCGAGGAGACGATGCGGATGCTCGAGGTCTACCGCACGTTCGCCGAACGCGATCTCGCGATCCCGGTCGTGAAGGGGCCGAAGCCGGCTGCCGAGCGGTTTCCGGGCGCCGTCGACACCTACTCCATCGAGGCGATGATGCAGGACCGCAAGGCCCTGCAGGCGGGAACCTCCCACTTCCTCGGGCAGAATTTCGCGAGGGCGCAGGAGATCAAGTTCGCCGGCCAGAGCGGCACCGAGGAATACTGCTGGACGACCTCGTGGGGCGTCTCGACCCGGCTCGTCGGCGCGGTCATCATGACCCATTCCGACGACGACGGCCTCGTGCTGCCCCCGCGGATCGCCCCCGAGCACGTGGTGATCCTCCCCATCCACCGCAGCGACGAGGAGCGGGCCGCCGTGACGGCCTGCTGCGATCGGCTCAGGGGGGAGCTTGCGACGCAGGCATACTCCGGCGAGCCCGTGCGGGCCGTGATCGATTCTCGCGACATCCGCGGCGGCGAAAAGACCTGGCAGCACGTGAAGCGCGGCACCCCGATCCGCGTCGAGATCGGCCCCCGCGACCTCGCCGCGGGCAACGTCAGCGTCTTCCGCCGCGACCGCGGGCCGAAGGAGCGGCAGGCGGTGCCGCTTGCGGAGTTCGTCGCGACCGTGCCGAAGCTGCTCGAGGAGATGCAGCAGGGCCTCTTCGATCGGGCGAAGGCCTACCGCGACACGCATTCCGTCCGGCTCGGTTCGCTGCAGGAGGTGAACGAGTTCTTCACGCCGCCGGCGTCGAAGGAGGGAAAGGGCGAGGGAATCCACGGCGGCTTCGCCCACGTGCACGTCGCCGACGACGCCGCGGTGGCCGCGGCACTCGACCCGCTGAAGGTCACCGTCCGCTGCATCCCGCTCGACGGCGACG
>DHLZ01000030.1:17678-19207 GCA_002405515.1 Planctomycetaceae bacterium UBA4655 | reverse complement strand
AGTCCTCGCGAAGTCGTACTGAGCGAGCGGCCGCTCCGACGGGTTCGGGGCTGCCCGTGCCATGTCGCCGCGAACCATGTCGGCGAGAAGCCCGAGCCGCGTCACGGGATGAATCAGCTCCCGTCCCCGGTTTTTCCCTTCTTCAGAATCTTCAGGGTATCGACCATCTTCCTCGGCATGGGCTTTTGCTGTTCCAGCTGTCGCCACCCGGGGGAGTTTCTCCAGAAGGTGAGGTTCATGGCTCCGGCCACGAGCATGCGACTTCCGTCGGCGTCGAAGTCCAGCGACGGCAGCGCCCACGGCCCGGAGTTGATCCGGCACTCCACGGCCCCGGTGGCGGTGTCGATCACGAGGATCTCGGGATCCCGGGCGTCGGCCTGGTGACCGAACGTCGGCAGCAGCACGACTCGCCGCGCGTCGGGCGAAAAATGCGCGGCGTAATTCGCGTCGAAGTCGCCCAAAGCCTTCGTTTCCTTGCCGGTCGCCGCGTCGTGAACGGAATAATGCCTCGTGAGAAATCGAGCGTTGGGCCCGGGATTTTCGCCCCCTTCCTTGGCCGGACGCGCATAGAGGAATTGCTTTCCATCGCGACTCACGGCCCTCAGTTCGCCACCGACGCCTTCGACCGCGCCGATCGGCATGTCGAATCGGGCGATTTCCTGACGAGCGAAATCAAAAACGCGGACGACATTGATCGGGTGCAAGGGGCCACCCTGAAGAACCGTCTTCGTTGCACCGGAGACCAGGCACCCGCGTGTGTTGTCCGGGCATAGTCCGGCTTGCTTGCCCGTCGCCGCGTCGACGATCGGCTGATACGTGGATGCATCGGAGTTGTAGATGAGAGTCCCGGAGGCGTCGCGTCGCTCCTCATTGGCAAGATGCGCGTTGATTTTTGTGTAACGGCTCTTGAAACCTCTGCCTCCGGGGAGCTGGATGGCCTCGACGGTTTTTCCGGTGCCCACCTCATGGCGAGTCGCCTGGTGCTCGCCGTAGATCAAGACGCTCGATCCGTCCGGAGAAAAATCCGCGATGCCTCCCTGGTCGAACTCCCGGTCGACGCCGCCGTTGTCGAGATT
The DNA here is from genome assembly GCA_002405515.1 of Planctomycetaceae bacterium UBA4655. GTDB lineage: Bacteria > Planctomycetota > Planctomycetia > Pirellulales > UBA1268 > UBA4655. The sequence goes on along the minus strand of DHLZ01000030.1, from coordinate 18,131 downwards.
CCACAAGACGGATTTGTCGTAAAAGCCGAGCAGCGCGAACGTGCCGTCCGGCGAGAATCGCACATGTCGAAGGTTGTCCCCGTAACGACGCAACGATCGCAACAATCTGCCGCTCTCGACGTCGAAGAGCATCGCCTCGCCGACCATGCCGTCGGGCCCGAACATCGGCAGCGTCTTCGCGAACGCGGCCCAGTCTTCTTCCGTCGTCGAGCCTGCATTTCCCGCGGCGGCAGGGGCCGATTCCGTTTCTCGGGCGACGATTTCTCGGGCGACGATCGCGGGCTGCCGCCACAGAAGGGCGAGGAGCACCAACGCTGCGGCTTTGCCGCAAGCGAAACGCATCGACGGCCCCTCGAAGGTGTGCATCCGGGAACAGTTCATGGACACACTTTCTCCGGACGCTTCGAGCGAGTCGGGCAGCAGATTCCGTGCCATAAAGGCCCGGAATCATCG
>DHLZ01000030.1:0-17524 GCA_002405515.1 Planctomycetaceae bacterium UBA4655 | reverse complement strand
TGAATTTCCGATTCAGGACACTAGTCGGGCAATTTCTTGATGAAAATGTTCTTGTAGTAGACGGGAGTGCCATGATTCTGGAAGCCGATCGGACCCTCCGTGGCCTTTCCCCATTCTTTTGGGAACGCATCGACGGTTTTCTCGCCGTTGAGAAACACCGTGATGACCCCGTTCTCGACGCGGATCTCATAGTGGTTCCATTCACCCGCAGGCTTCATGGCATGCTTGGTCGGCGGCTTGTCCGGATACAGGCCGCCCGAGGTGGCGTTCGACGTCGGCTTGGTGGGGTCGCCGTCGTTGATCTCGACCTGGGTGGCCCCTCCGCGGAGAAAAACACCGCTGTTGCCCTTCTTGGGAATCTTCCAGTCCACGAGCAGGACGAAGTTGGAAAACTTCTCCGTGTGGATCAGAGGGCCCCCCTTGCCGTTGAAGGCAAGCACGCCATCTTCGACCGTCCACGTCGTTGGTGGCTTGCGATCCTGAAGCCACCCGGTCAGATCCTCGCCGTTGAACAGGGCGGTGAATCCCTCGGGCGCGACGTTGGGCTTGGCCGGGGATGATGCGATCGCAGCACCCGCGACGACCATCGTCACGGCAAACGTGGTTGCGGCGAGAAAGCGGAAGCCAAAAAAGCGGAAGCCAAAAAAGGGGAAGCAGAGACGCACCATGATTTCTCCTCGAGGCCCGTGCGAGATGGACGAGGAAAAATGATACGAATTCCTCGGGATGTTCGCCAGCGGCGATTGGTCGAGGGATGGCCTGTCGCTGCCGGCTCGTGAGCCCTCCCGCCCGCGATTTCCCAGACTCGCCACCCCAGACTCGCTACACTGGCGCGGAGTGTGCAGGCCCGTCCTCGTATCGATGTCGTCGCATGACCGAATCGCTCTTGAAAACGCCGCTCCATGACTGGCACGTTCGCCGCGGCGGGAGGATGGTCGGTTTCGGCGGCTGGGAGATGCCGGTCCAGTATTCGTCGATCATCGCCGAGCACACGGCGGTGAGGACCGTGGCCGGGCTCTTCGACGTGTCGCACATGGGGCGGCTGCGGTTCGCCGGCCCGGGGGCGGTCGAGTTCGTCGAGCGATTGCTCACCCGCCGCACCTGCGACATGCAGCCGGGCGTGATCCGCTACACGCTCGTGACCGACGCCGCCAGCCGGATCCTCGACGACGCGCTCGTCTCGCGGGAGAACGACGCCGCGGGCAGCCCGGTCGTCGGGCTCGTCGTGAACGCGTCGAACCGCTGCCGCGTGGTCGCGTGGATCGAGTCGCAGCTGCCGGATTCGGGCGTCGCGTTCGAGGACCGCACCTTCGAGACGGCGATGATCGCCGTGCAGGGGCCGCTCGCACTGGGAATCGTCGGCCGGCTCGTCGCCGACGCCGCCGGCGCCGCGAGACTTGCTGCCCTGCGGGGCTACCGTGGCACCGAGGCGGTCGTCGCGGGCGTTCCCGCCGCGGTCACCCGCACGGGCTACACGGGCGAGGATGGCGTCGAGCTCGTCGTGCCCGCGGCCGAGGCCGAGCGGCTGGCGGATGCGATCTGCGAGGCGGGGAAGGCGGACGGCCTGCTCCCCTGCGGCCTGGGCGGCCGCGACACGCTGCGGCTGGAGGCGGCCATGCCGCTCTACGGTCACGAGCTTCGCGAAGACACCGACCCGTTCGCCGCCGGGCTCGGCTTCGCCATGAACGTCGAGGGCCGGTCGTTTCCGGGCGTCGAGCGATTCCGTCAGCCTGCCGCAGGGCCGTCCGTCGTGCGGGTTGGCCTGGTGATCGAGTCGAAGCGGCCGGCCCGCGAGGGGCACGACGTGCTCGCCCCCGGAATGGAATCGCCCGTCGGAACGGTCACGAGCGGCAGTTTTTCGCCGACGCTGGGCGTGCCGATCGCGATGGCGAACGTCGCTGCCGCCCACGCCGCGGTCGGCACTCCGCTCGCGGTGCGGATCCGCGACGCGATCGAGCCGGCCAGGGTCGTTCGCCTCCCTTTCTACTCGCGCAAAAAAACGTAAAAATTCGCCTCTTGTCCCGTCATCATCCCCAGGAGCCCCCATGGCCGCTCTCAAGTTCGCCCCTTCGCACGAATGGATCCGAGTCGAGGAGTCGCCAGCGGCGGGCTCCGTCGCCACGATCGGCATCTCTTCCTACGCGGTCGAGGCCCTCACCGACCTCGTCTTCATGCAACTGCCGCAGGTCGGCAGGCGGGTGAAGGCGGGTGAGTCGTTCGGCGAGATCGAGAGTGTGAAGGCGGTGAGCGATCTCTACGCGCCGGTCGGCGGCGAGATCGTCGAGGTCAACGCCGCCCTCCCGGGAACTCTCGACACGCTCGCGAGCGACCCCTACGGCAAGGGCTGGGTCGCGAAGCTGCGGATCGACGACCCGAAGGAGCTCGACAAGCTCCTCGATCAGGCCGCCTACGATGCGTCGGTGGGGCGGAAGTGATCCTGCTCCATCGGTTTGATCGGCCGGCGGACGGCCCGACGAACATGGCGGCCGACGAACTGCTCGCCGACCGGCTGCCCCCCGGTGGCATCGCCATCAGGTTTTACGGTTGGCGCGAGGCCTCGCTGTCGCTCGGCGCCTTTCAGCGGTTCGACGAGCGGGACGACGTTCCGGGCCTTTCGTCGTTGCCCGTCGTGCGGCGGCCGAGCGGTGGCGGTGCGATCCTCCACGGCACCGACCTCACGTACGCCGTCGCCGTCTGCCGCTCCCACCCGTGGGGCGAGACCACGCAGCGGCTCTACGACGCGGTGCACGGCGCTGCGGTGGAACTGCTTCGCGGGCTGTCGCTCGCCCCGCGGCTCGTCGAGGCAGGCGAGCCTCCGGCGGTGGCCGAGCGCGAGCCCTATCTCTGCTTCGATCGACGCAGTCCCGGCGACGTCGTGGTCGGAGACGACAAGGTGCTCGGCAGCGCGCAGCGGCGGCACCGTGCGGCCGTCGTCCAGCACGGCAGCCTGCTTCTGCGTCGGGCAGGACGCGGCAGCGGCATCGAGGACTTCCTCGGACGAGGGGTCGATCTGCCGAGCCTCTGCCAGGAGTGGGTGGCGGGCATCGCTTCGGCGGCCGGTGCCGACCCGCGGCCAGACGTGCGGCCCGTCGGCGACGCATTGGGCGAGGCGTGGTCGGCCGCGGTCGGTCGATATCGGGACGACGCCTGGACCCGGCGGCGCTGAATCCGCGGCCTGGCGAATTTCGGGAAGCTCGTGACCGCCGGAACGGTCTATTGGTACGATTGAAGGCGAGGTATCGTTGCGGGCCTCGTGGCATCGGCGGACGGTCCACCGAAGGACGGCCGATCCGAGAGCCCGTTTCGAGAGATCGATGCTATGACCCACAAACTTCTCATCACATCGGGAAAAAGCGCGGGCCGCACCATCTCGTTGAAGCGGGGGAAGCTGCTCGTCGGCAGGGCTGACGAGTGCGACGTCAGGCCCCTCAGCGAGGACGTCAGCCGGCGACACTGCGCGTTTCGCGTCGATGCCGACACGCTCGTCGTCGAGGATCTCCGCAGCCGCAACGGCACCTTCGTCAACGGATCGCGGATCGACGGCCGCTGCCAGCTGGCCGACGGCGACATCGTGCGGATCGGCAACCTCGAGCTGAAGGTCGCGACCCGTTCGGCCATCGCCCCGTCGAGCCATGCCGGCGCGGCCAGCGAAGAGGATGAAGTTTCGCGGTGGCTCATGGCGGACGACGCTCCGGCCGGGATGTACGACACGACGCGTTCCCTGCGGGTTGCGAACGAGCAGACCGTTCCGATTTCCGCGGAGGCGACGTCGAAGAATCCCGCCGCCGAAGCGGGCGGGAAGGTCGACGGCCAGAAGCCCGAAGGCAATCCTGACTCCGAGGCGACGGTCATCCGCGGCCGGCCTTCGCCTTCCGGGGCCGCGAGCGGGCCACCCGCCGGTGCCGGCGGTGGAGGGCAAAAGAAGTCGGCTGAGACGTCGCGGGCGGCAGCTGCCGAGGCCCTCAAGAAGTTCTTCAACAACCGATAGCGGTCCGGTCGTGCCGGTCGTGCGGCGTGGCGGGGCGGAAGCTCTTGCCCCATCCGGAAAATCCGGAATGACCGCACGCCTTGCCCTGTCGGCAAAGTTTTCCTGCGGCGATTCCGATTCTTTCCATGTCGGTCGTCCCTTCTCCCTCCCGTCATCCGAAATCCATCGCCAGGAAAACGTCATGCCCACCGCACGCCTCAACTCGCCCCGCGTCCTCCGCCGCCGCATCGACCCCACCACCTGCGAACGCGACTACTCGAACGACGAGGTCGAGTTCATGCGGGCCGTCGACCGCTACAAGCGTTCGACCGGTCGGATGTTTCCGACGACGAGCGAACTCCTCGGGGTGCTTCGTTCGCTCGGCTACACGAAGGTCGTGGCCGGCTGAATCGGCCGTTTTACAGGCAAAAGAGAAGCCTTGCGGCGGTCTGCCGCGGCCCGGTAGTGTTCCCACCGTCGCCGGGGCCGTCCCGGCGGGGTTGGTTCAGCGGCCCGGACTGGAGCGTTCTCGATGCCGGTGCGTTCGTGGACCGAGCGGGCGGTTGCGGCGGCGGTCCTCTCGATCGCGACGGCCGGGTGCGGAGCGGTTGCCCGCAATGACAACTCGGAGGGCGTGAGGCTCTACCAGCAGGGCAACTACCAGGGGGCCGTGAACTCCTTCCAGCAGGCGCTCGCGAAGCAGCCGGGCAGCCCCGACGGCTTCTACAACATCGGGGCGACCTACCACCAGCAGGCCAAGCTCTTCGGCCGTCCGCAGGACATGCAGCTCGCGGAGCAGTACTACCACCTCTGCCTGGCGAGGAATCCCGACCACCCCTCCTGCCAGCGGGCGCTCGCGGTGCTCCTCGTCGAGCAGAAACGCGGCAACGAGGCCGTCGCGAATCTCGAGGCGTGGGCGAGGCGGCGTCCGGGTGATCCGCAGCCTCGGATCGAGCTGGCGAGGCTCTGCGAGGAACACGGCGACCCGCAGGCGGCAGAGAACCACCTCGTCGATGCCCTGGCGTTGGACCCGAACAACCCGCGGGCGCTCGTCGCGCTCGGCCAGCTCCGCGAGTCGTCCGGCAACACCCGGCAGGCGCTCGCCAACTACTCCCGCGCGCTCGCCGTCGACGGGCGGCAGCCGATGGTCGCGGCACGGGTCGCGAGCCTCTCATCCGGCGGTTCGCCCTCGGTCGTCGCTGCCGGCACACCGACGGCCGGCGCGGCAGGGACGACGATGCCCGTCGGTGGGGCCGCCCCCGGCGGCGCTGCGGCCCCCGGCGGCGCTGTGTTCCCCGGCGGCGCTGTGGCCCGTTGACCGTCAGAACGGCCGGTCCTATTCTGCGATCCCCCGCGGAAACACGGAGTTCCGCGGACATGGGCCGCACCGCCCGCGGGGGCGATCCGCAGATCTGGCAAAGCAGACCCGGCAAGGAGCCATAACGTGCCGCAGAGCGAATTGACCGCACGCCGCAGGGAGTCGGGGGCTGCCGACGTGGGTGGGAGGGTCTTCAATTTCTCGCCGGGGCCGGCCGTCCTGCCGCTCGAGGTGTTGCGGGAGGCGCAGGAGCACCTGCTCTCGCTGCCGGGTGTCGGGATCTCCGTGCTGGAGATCAGTCACCGTAGCCCCGCCTTCGACCGCATTCTCGCCGACACGCTCTCCGGCCTGAAGTCTCTGCTCGCGGTGCCCGACACCCACGACATCCTTTTCGTGCAAGGGGGCGCGAGCCTGCAGTTTTCGATGGTGCCGATGAACCTCCTGCGAGGCCGCAAGGAGCCGGCCGATTTCGTCGTCAGCGGCACCTGGGGCGGCCTTGCCTTGAAGGAGGCCCGTCGTGAGGGGCCGGTGCATGTCGCGTGGGACGGCGAGTCCAACAAGTACGACCGGCTTCCGTCCGACGAGGAGCTGAAGCTCTCAGAAGCCTCCTCGTTCGTTCACATCACGAGCAACGAGACGATCCAGGGGGTCCAGTGGAGGCGAGAGCCGGCCGTCGGCGACCGCCCGCTGGTCTGCGACTGCTCGAGCGATTTCCTGTCGCGGCCGATCGACGTCTCGCGGTATGGGCTGATCTACGCCTGTGCCCAGAAGAACGCGGGCATCGCGGGCGTGACAGCCGTGATCATCCGGAAGGACCTCCTCTCGCGGTCGGGCGACACGCTCCCCACGATGCTCGACTACCGCACCCACGCCAAGAACGAGTCGCGGGCCAACACTCCCCCCGTCTTCGCCGTCTACATCCTCGGCCTCGTCTGCCGATGGCTTTCCGGGACGATCGGGGGCCTCTCTCGGATGGAGGAGATCAATCGCGAGAAGGCCTCGCTGCTCTACGACGTGATCGATCGCTCGGCCGGCTTCTACTCCGGCCATGCCCGGCCCGAGTTCCGATCGGCGATGAACGTCACCTTCCGCCTTCCCGACGAGAACCTCGAAAAGCGGTTCGTGGCGGAGGCGGCGAAGCGGAAGCTGGTCGATCTCAAGGGCCACCGCTCCGTCGGCGGCATCCGCGCGAGCATCTACAACGCCATGCCCCGCGAGGGCGTGGAGGCCCTGCGAGACTTCATGCTCGAATTTCAGCGGGCCGGCGGCTGAACTCGAAAGGAAACCATGCCCTCGATCATCGTTCTCGATCCTCTCTCCCCTGACGGCATCGCGCTTCTGGAGGCTGCGAAGCCCGCGGGCATCAGCTACCGCGTGGCGACGGGGCTGTCCGGGGCGGATCTCAGGGCGGCGCTCGCCGAACACGACGGCGCGATCTGCCGCAGCGGCGTGAAGATTACCGGCGACGTGCTCGCCGGCAATCACCGCCTGAAGGCGATCGTTCGGGCCGGCGTCGGCACCGACAACATCGACAAGGACGCCGCCACCCGGCTGGGCATCGTGGTGATGAACACGCCCGCCGGCAACACGGTGAGCACCGCGGAGCACACGTTCGCGATGCTCCTGGCGGTTTCACGCAACATCGCGCAGGCCGACGCGAGCCTCAAGTCGCACGCCTGGGATCGTGGCAGGTTCATGGGGGTTCAACTCGCCGGAAAGACGCTCGGGATCGTCGGCCTCGGACGGATCGGCCTCGCCGTCGCGAGCCGGGCGCGGGCCTTCGAGATGAAGGTGCTCGGCTACGATCCGTTCATGTCGGCCGACCGGGCGGCGGAGCTCGGGATCGAGCTTGTCGAGAGCGTTCGCGGCATGCTTCCGCAGGTCGATTATCTGACGGTGCACACGCCGTTGACCGACGACACGAAACACCTCGTCGGCATGGAGGAGCTCGAGATCCTCAAGCCGGGCGTGCGGCTCGTGAACTGCGCCCGCGGCGGAATCTACGACGAGAAGGCGGTCGCGGAAGGACTCTCTCGCGGCATCATCGCCGGGGTGGGGCTCGACGTCTTCGAAAAGGAGCCCTGCACAGACTCCCCGCTCTTCGGGATGCCGGGCGTCATCGTCACGCCGCATCTCGGGGCGAGCACGGAGGAGGCGCAGTCGCAGGTCGCGGTCGAGGGGGTCGGGCTGCTGGTCGATTTCCTCTCCACCGGGTCGATCAGGCACTCGGTCAACGCCAGCCCGATCGATCCTGCGGCGCTCGAGGGAGTCCGGGGGTTCCTCGACCTCGCCTGGCGGCTCGGGCTGCTCGTGGCGCAGCTCGACGAAGCGGCTCCGAAGTCGTGCTCGATCGCGTATCGAGGCGAGATCGCCGCCCGCAACACGCGGCTCGTCACGAGCGCCTTCGCGGCCGGTCTCCTCGAGGCCGCCATCGAGGACGTGAATATCGTCAATGCCGAGATGCTGCTTCGCGAGAGGGGGATCGATCTCATCGAACAGAGTCGGACCGATCCCGGTGCGTTCAGCTCGGTCGTCGGGGTCGATCTCGTCTCGGGCGGCCGGGTGCACCGCGCCGCAGGGACGCTCTTCGGCCATTCGATGCCGCGGCTGGTGCAGCTCGAGGGACACCGGCTCGAGGCGTATCTCGATGGCACGCTGCTCGTGTTCACCCACCAGGACGTCCCCGGCATCATCGGCAGGGTGGGAACGGCCTTCGGGGGCCTCGGCGTGAACATCGCCCAGATGTCGGTCGGGCGGACGGCCCCCGGCGGCGAGGCGATCGGAGTTCTCAACCTGGATCAGGAACCGAGCGAGGAGGCGATCCGGCAGGTGCTCGCCTGTCCCGGGGTGCGGTCGGCGAGGGTCGTTCGGCTTCCCCCGGCCGGACAGTTGCCGCTCTGGCTCTCGGCCGCCCGCCGTCCTTAGGCCGGGCAGGCCTCCAAAAGGCCGGGCAGGCCTCCAAAAGGCGGGTAGGGCGACAAAAGCCGACAAAAGCGGGCGGGCTGAGGCGGGGGGCGGAGCGGCGGCAATAATTCCCGGGGAAACGGGCGAAAGCGTTCCATGGGAACCAAGGAGTCTTCCGTGCCAGCCTCGCAGGAGCATGCGGCTTCGCAGGTCTCGGCGGAGGCCCAGTTCGCCCGGTGGGCGGACGAGCACCTCCAAGTGCTCCACCGAGTCGCCTACCGGCTGCTCGGAAACCCCCATGATGCCGAGGATGTCGTGCAGGAAACGTTCCGCTCCGCGTGGGTGAGTCGCCACCTTTTCGATGCCTCCAGGAGCGAGCGAGCCTGGCTGCTGGCGATCCTGCGCCGCCGCGTCGCCGACTCGTGGCGACGCCGCCAGGACCGGGAACTTCCGCTCGGTGACGGCACCCTCGACATCGCCGCCGAGAGGTCGCCGGCTCCGTGGGACGACGAGCTTTCGTCGCAGGTCCAGCGGGCCCTCGGCCGGCTGACCGTCGAGGTTCGCGAGACACTCCTCCTCGTCGTCGTCGGAGAACTCACCCATCAGGAGGCGGCCGATCTGCTCCGCGTTCCGCTCGGGACGGTGCTCTCGAGGGTCAGTCGGGGCAGATCGCGACTGCGGCAGTACCTCATCGAGTCCGGCGACCTTGATGATGCTGCCGACACGGAGCGGCGGAGAGCATGAATCATTCGCACCACAATTCCGCCGATCCCGTCCGCCGCCATCCCGTCCGGAGTGATGACGCCGCGGTCTGCGGGGAGCCGCCATCGGATCTGGTCGCGGCCGACCCGCGGATCGACGCTGTCCTTCGGCAGGTGTCGCCCCGAGGCATGCGACGGCCCGGCCTGGCCGAGCTTTTTTCCGACGACGCGATCGATCGGCTGCTCCGCGATGTTCCCTGTCGCATGGAGCCGATTCGGCCGTTCGCCGCCCCGGGAGGGCGACGAGGCGAGTCCGACCGGGATGCGGCCTATTCGAGGCTCGGCCGGCGGCCGGTCGGGCCCGCGTCCGGACTTCCCTCGCGGCCGAATCGGCTCGTGAGGTCGGCGATCCGCATTTCCCGAGACGCGTTGAACGTGGTGGCCGTGTTGTCCGTCATCGTGTCGATGTTCGCCGCGAGCATCGTCGCGTCGCGGTGGCTGTCGCAGCCCGTGGCCAGGCAGGTCGCAACCCCGCCGCATCGGCTCGACTTCTCCGGTTCCACCGCGGCTCGCGTCGATCCGCTCGTCGGCATCATCGCGGGCAGAAAGCCTCTTGAATCGCCCGGCTCGCCCGCCGACGGGCATGAGCCGATCTCCGAGGGCCGCGGGGCCGACATGACCGCCGATATCGGCCCGGGCAGCCGCTCCGGAGGCGATGGGCTCGTGAACGAATCGATCGCCACCGACGAGGCCGGCGTCGGTCCCGCTGCTTCCCTGCGGAGTGCGGCCCTACGGGATGGGCCCCTGCCGGAGGTGAGGGCCGCACCGGTTTCGAACGGCGGAGCCGGCCTTTGGGCGGGTGCGGCTGGCCGCAAGCCGTCCCGTCCCGTGGGCGATTCGTTGCAGGTCGTCGCGGCCCGTCCGGCGATCGGTCGTTTCGTGCCGCACCACCGCGGCTACGACCTGGCCTTCGAGATGTCCAGCGGTGAGGCTCCGTTCGTCGATCCATCGCTGACGCCGGCGCTCGCCGTGGATGCCCCTCCGCTTTCACGGCGAACCGACAGTTTCGATCGTGTCGAGCGGCTCCTGGCCATCGGCGGCGTGCGTCGCGACCGGCTCCTTCAGGCGGTCATCGGCATGCGGGTCGAGGAGGTCCTTGCGGCCGTATGTCCGGCAGCAACGCCGTCTCCCGCGGAGCCGCTGCCGTCGGCGGGGGCGGCTGCCGCGGCACCATCGACAAGCCTCGCCGGGGGGGCTTCGATCTCGGGGCGGCCGAACGCGAGGCTGCTCGAGGTGAGCGTCGCGGCTCCGCGGTCGCGGTTCCGGCCGGCCGGCAATCTGGTGTTCGTGCTCGACGCCTCGGCCGCCGCCGGTGCCGATGAGGTGTGGCCCGCCATCTGCCGAGGCGTCGAGGATGCGGTCCTTCGTCTCGACCCCGAAGCGTCGATCACCGTCGTCGCCTTCGCCGAAAGGCCCGTCGTGATTGCGAGCGTCGTGTCGGCTCGAGAGATGCGTGACGTCCGTCGCCGACTCATTTCCCTGCGGCCGCGCGGCGGCGGCGACCTGCACGGATGCATGGCGATGGTTCGCGGAATGACGGCAATGCGGGCTGCGTCTTCGCGATGCGTGGTCGTCGCCCACGCCGGCTCGATCGCTCGGGCCGAGCGGGACGAGGATCCCGACCTTGCCGCGTGGAGGCGGTCGCAGCAGATGGTCCGCGACGGTAATCCATCGACGTTCGCAACGGCGAATGCGGCGGTCGGTCGAGGTGAGGGTTTCGTCCTGGACGTTGTCGAGATCGATGCGGTTTCCGGAGCGACCGGCCAGGCCGCTGAGAAAAACGGGGCGTCGGTCGTGGAGGGCGTCGGACTCGATTCGATGGTCATTCGCCGATCAGTCGTCGCGGCCGCCCTGGGGGCGGATGCATCGCCCAGGTTCGAGGCATGCCGACTGGAGGTGGCGTTCGACCCGGCGCAGGTGGCCGCCTACCGGCTCGTCGGCCACCGCCGGCGGGTCGTCGAGATGGCCGCGTCGCATGCGTCGGCGGTCGATCTGGCGGACGGCGAGTTCGTCCGCGTGCTCTATGAGGTCGTGCTGCGGGAACGTGATCCGGGCGGCCGGTCCGGCTCCCCTCCCAGGGGTGCACTCGCCACGGCCACATGCCGGTATCGGCGGCCTGGTGAGGCCTCCGAGTCGCGGGTCGTTGCCGGAATCACAACGTCGCAGCTCGCCGTCGATTCGCCGGGCCGGGACCGTTCGGTCGGGATGGTTTGGCTGGCGGCGGCGATCGCCGAACTCGCCGCCGGATCGGCGCACGTGGAGTCGCCGCAACGGCTTCGTGAGGCCGTGCGGCTTTGGTTCGAGCGGGGCGGCGACGGGTCGGCAGCTTCGGGAGGAGACCCTGACGATGAGACGGTCTCGATGCTGCGTGTGCTGCGAGACATCTGGAAAGCTCTGTGAAACATCACCGAGTTTGACGCCACCTGCCCGCCGTTCCACAATACGAATCGCAGGCCTTTCTTCCCCCCTCCATCCCGCCCGCGACCGCCCCGATGTCGAAGTTTGCCGCTCGCCCGGAAACGCCCGCCGCGGATGCACAGCCGCCGAACCGCCGGCCTGGCCGGCAGCCGTGGCCGCATCTGGCGGTCGTGGCCGTGTTGTTGATCTCCTGCGTCGTCTCGGAGTGCCGGCGGGCCATCGCCCGGGAAGACGCCGCTGCCGCCAACCGCACCGCACTCGAGATCTCGACGGAACTCCTGCTCGACCGGCTCGTCGAGCAGGGCGACAAGGCGATGCCCGACGTCGTGCTCTGGGTGCTCGACCGCGTCGATGCCGACGATTCGCTCATGTCACTCCGACGTTCGAGCCGGTTTCGGCGAGGTGCGGCGCTCGTGGCGCTCACCCGCAGGGAGATTGACACGACGAAAAAATCCAAGCTCCTCGAACAGTCCCTGAAGTGTTTTGACGACTTTCTCGCCGCCGCGCCGGATGGCGCCGAGGGGGGCGACGAGCGGATCACGACCCTCGTGGAGAGGGGCAGCGTGCTCGTGGAGCGGGCGCGGATAGCGGTCACCCAGTCGAAGTCTTCCGGTGCCGACCCCGAGGCTTCGCTCACGGCAGCCGTGAAGTTCTTCGACGAGGCGTTCGCCAGCTTCGAGGACGCGGAGAAGGCGGTCCTCGTGAAGCTTCGGAGCGTCGGCGAGCAGCTCGCGGCGTTCGACGCCGCGAAGAAGGAAGGAGCCGATACGAAGGACGGCAGGCAGCCCGCCGGCGGACGGAAAAAGAAGACCGGCGCCGAGCAGAAGAAGGATGCGGCGAAAATCGAGGAGCTCTCGGGGGAGCAGGAGCGGCTACGGGGGCAGCTGCTGAGCACTCGCCTGCTCCTGGCGAGTTCACGGTTTGAAAAGTCGAAGGCTTTTCCACCGGGAAGCCAGGGCTGGAAACAGGCCCTCGACGATTCCACGAAGCGATACGAGGAGCTCTTCTCCAAGTACGGCAACCGTGGCGCCGGGCTCTTCGCCCGCTACTACGAGGGGCGGAACTACACCGTCATGGCGCAGGCAACGGAGAAGCCGGAGGACCGCAAGAAGCTGCTGGAGAAGGCGGTCCAGACGCTTGCGGACGTCCGCGCGCTCGAAGGGGGCGGGTTCGTGCCGACGCTGAAGGCGAAGGCTTACAACACGACGTTCGAGTGCTGGATGGAATTGAACGATGTCGCGGGCTTCGACGAGGCCGCCGAGAAGCTCGTCGCGGCGGCCGTCACCCCCGACAAATACGTCGGTCTCGACGGTGGCGACTGGCTCGGAATGAAGTTTCGCGGTGCGACGCTGCTCGCGAGGAAGGCCGAGGCCGAGGGGCTGAAGGGACGTCCCAAGCTCAAGACCGCGCAGAAAATCGCGATGGAAGTCGCCAAGGTCAATCGGGACTACGCGAAGGAGGCCCGCGAGCTGTTGTCCAAGCTCGGCAGGAGCGCGGGCGAGGAGCAAGCGCAGACGTTCGAGGCGGCGATGGACGAGGTGGGCGTGCTCGTCGGCAACTGGAAGTCGAAGTCGACGGCGGCGAAGGAACTCGAAAAGGGAGGCAAGGCCGAGGAGGCCGGCAAGGCGAAGGAGGAAGCGGCCGCCTTGCGTGACAAGGCGATCCAGTCGCTCGTCAGGGCGATGCCGACCGCGACCGACGAGGAGTTCGACCGGCTCAACAAGGCCCGCTACATGACAACCTTCCTCCTTTACGACGCCCGGCGGCTGCACGAGGCCGCGGCGCTCGGCGAATTCCTCGTCGAACGCTATCCGAACGCCATCGGCAGCCGGGATGCCGCACGGGTCGCGATGGCAAGCTGGCAGCTTTTGGCGAAGGAAGGGCCGCCAGCCTGGTCGGCCGACGCCCGACGCCGCTCCGCGGAACTCGCCGGCCTCATCGTGAAGATCTGGCCTGCCGAGGGCTCGAGTGCCGACGCCGCCGTCGTTGCGATCGCGTCGGCCGCCGCCGAGGGCGACACGAAGCGGGTCATCAGCCTCATCGATTCCGTGCCCGCCGACTCGCCCCGTCGGGCCGAGGTGCTGATTCGTGGTGGCAGCCTGCTCTGGAGAGCGGTGCTCGATCGGAGGCGGGTTGGCGACGACGCCCAGGACGACGCCGCGGGTCCGCCGGCCGAGAAAGTTCTCGCGAAGGCGACGCAGGCGATCGACGCCGGCCTGGCGGCGGTTGCAGCCGCGGGCAAGCCCGACAAGCTGTCGGTCGCCGCGGCTCTCTACCGGTGCCAGATCGGCATGGAAGCCGGCGACGACAAGCTCGTGAGCGAAGTTCTCACGCACCCGGTGTACGGTCCCTGGACCGTCGTCACCAGCGGCGACGCCTCGGTCGTCGATCCGGTCGTGGCGGAGGAGGCCATGCGGCTCGCGCTCCGCTACTTCATCCAGACGGAGAAGCTCGACGACGCCCAGAAGGCGATGGACATGCTCGAGACTGCGGCCGGCGACGGGGAAGACGCCGCCGAGAAGCTCGCGTCGATGTACCTCGCGATGGGGCGGGACCTCCAGGAGCAGCTCGCCGGTATCCTCGGAGGAGCCGGTGGAGTGGCCGGTGGGAGCGTGACGGACGAAGCGAGGACGCGTGCGGGCAAGGTGGTGGCCGGCCTGGAGAGGTTTCTCGACCGCGTGGCCGCGAAGGACAAGAAGGTCTCGTCCCAGATGTGGGTTGCGAGCCAGTTCATGGCCCTCGGGGCTGGTCCGGGCCAGCAGGGCGCGGCGATCACGCAGGTCGTCGCGAAGGAGAAGCGTCAAACCTTTCTCGCCCGTGCCGCAGACGTGTACGAGTCGCTTCTCAAGTCCGACGACCCCAAGATCAAGGACAGCGAACTCTCGATCCGGTTGAGGCTCGCGACGGTCTACCGTGAACTCGAGCGATGGGACGACGCGATCGGCCATCTGGAGTGGATCGTCCGCCAGCCCAAGGGAGTCAACATGCTCGCGGCGCAGTGGGAGGCGGCGACGTTTCTCGCAGCGGCCGGTGCGGCAAAGAAGGACACGGAATACCTCAAACAGGCCATCGTCGGCCGCCAGGGAGAGGTGGTTTTCTGGGGTTGGAGCGGCATCGCCAACAGGCTCCAGAAACAGGCCCTGGCGGGCGGGGCGAACGAGAAGGCCGCGGAGAGCCGCAGGCGTTTCCTCGAGGCCCGGCTCAATCTCCCGAAGACCCGATTGAAGCGGGCCGAGGTGGGCGAGGCGGCCGATCGGGTCAAGCAGCTCGAGATGGCCGAGCGGGATATCGTGTTCACCCACAACATCTACCCCGACATGGGGGGCAAGGAGTTCAGGGGGCAGTTCGACAAGCTGCTCGAGGAGATCCAGAAGCAGCTCGACCGCCCGTCGAAGCGGGGCGTCGAGGATCTCGACGCGAAGCTCCAGGCGGAGCAGAGCCAAAAGCCGGCGGCGTGAGACAACTCGTCATGAGACAACTCGGGGTGAATGCCATGAGGCAGGCGAACGTCGGAGAGATCAACGGGGCGATCGGGAAGCTGCGCGGGGTTTCACCGGGCGATTCACGATCGCACTTCGGGTGGTGGCCCTTCGGAACAGGCGGGATGAAGCACGACGACGAGTTGAAGGACGACGAGTTGAAGGACGGCAGTGACCGATCCGCAGTTGCTCCGGCGGCAGTCGCGGGTTGCTGTCGGGAAAATCCGTGGCAGTCGCCGGCCCGTGCGGTGGTGCTGCTTCTCATGGCAACGCTGCTCGCTCCGACGGCCGCCCTCGCCCAATCGACCGATCGGGTGATGCTGCGGCCCGCCGGCTCCGTGAGCGGCAAGGTCACGAACACCTCGCCCGGAGGCATCGACGTGGAAGTCCGCGACGGGGACATCCAGAAGATTCCGATTGAAAAAATCCGCGAGGTGCAGTTCGGCGGCGAACCGCAGGATCTGAAGGCCGCCCGGACTCTGCTCGTGCGTGGGCGGCCCGCCAACGCGCTCGATGATCTCAAGAAGCTCACGCCCGCCGACTTCGAGGGCGCCGATCCGCTCGTCTTACAGGAGAAGGAATACATCGAGGCTGCGGCTTCGGCCCGGGCCGCGCTCGGCGGCAGCGGCGACGTGAAGGCGGCCGGCGGTCTCGTGAGCGGCTTCCTGACGAAGAATTCCAAGAGTTACCACACCCTCGAACTGCAGGAACTGCTCGGCGACCTGCTCGCCAAGGCCGGCCTGCCCGAAAAGGCGGTTGCCGCCTACGACAAAGTCTCGCAGGGGCCTCCCGCCTTCAAGGTGCGGGCCGCGTCCGCCAAGGCGAAGATGCTGTTCGACCAAAAGAAGTTCGACGAGGCGGCCAAGGCGTTCGACGAGGCGATCTCGGTCGATGCCAACGACGAGGCGAGCAAGGCCCAGAAACGCGCCGCAGTCATGGGGAAGGCGAAGTGCCTGGCCCAGGCTGGGAAGGCGGCCGATGCGATCTCGCTCGTGATTGGGGCGATTCGGCAGGCCAGCCCCGAGGAAAAGGAGATGCTCGCCGGCGCCTACAACACGCTCGGCGCGGCACACCGCGCCGCCGGGAAGGAGCAGGACGCGCTGATCGCGTTCCTCACGGTCGATCTCGTGTACAACTCGGTTCCCGAGGCCCACGCGGAAGCTCTTGCGAACCTGGTGGAGTTGTGGCAGAAGGCGAACAATCCGGAGCGGTCAAGGCAGGCGATGCAGAGCCTCGAGACCTCCTATCCGGAGAGTCCCTGGGTGAAACTGGCGAAGGCGACGGTCGGTAAGACGTGAACGGTCCCGGCGTGAACGAAACCATTGAACGGATGAAACCCCGGTATCTTTGAAACCCCGGTATCTTTGAAACTACAGCAGCTTTTCGAGGAGATGAGCATGGAGTCGGTTGTCAGAAAAGGATCCCGCGGAACCCTGGTGTCGCGTCTTGCGGCCGTAGTGTGCCCATTGCTCGCGTGGCTGGGGTGCATGGCCGTGCCCGCCGCCGTGATGACGGCCTCGGCCACGATGATGCCGTCCGTGGCCGTCGCCCAGGAGGAGGACGCCGGCGCGAGCGAGGCCGAAGGGGAGAGCATGCTCGTCTTCTTCTACAACGCGCTCGGCATCCGCTACACGATCGTGTTTCTCGCCATCTCGTTCGCGTTTGTCGCGATCATGGTGATGATCTTCATGCAGCTTCGGAGGACCGTCATGATCCCGCCGGGACTGGCAGAAGCCTTCGAGGCGCACTGCAATGCGAAGGAATACCAGCAGGCGTTCGAGCTCGTGAAGGCCGACGACTCCTACCTTGGCCACCAGCTGGCGGCCGGCATGGGCAAGCTCCAGTCGGGCTACGCCGCCGCGATCGAGTCGATGCAGGATGCCGCGGCCGACGACACGATGAAGCTCGAGCACAAGGTGAGCTACGTGGCGCTCATCGGGGCGCTCGCGCCGATGTTCGGCCTGCTCGGCACGGTCGATGGAATGGTCGCCAGTTTCATGCAGATCGCCCGGGCAACCACGGCCCCGAAGCCGAAGGATCTCGCGATGGGCATCTCGATGGCCCTCATCACGACGCTCGTGGGACTCTGGCTCGCGATCCCCGCGATCGGCTTCTTCGCGATGTTCAAGAACTGGCTCCAGCGGCTGACGGCCGATGCCGACGCCGAGGCGATGCGGCTCATGAGCCGATTCCAGGCCGCGGGGAAAAAGTGATCCGGCGGCTTTGACGAGACCACTCCGTACGGGCTGAAACAATGGCACGAAGAAAAAGCGGCGGGCCGAACTCGACCGAGATAGACATGACGCCGATGATCGACATGACGTTCCAGTTGATCGCGTTCTTCATGTTCGTCAGCAACTTCTCCGAAGCCGAGCAGGACGACCGCATCCAGCTGCCCCAGAGCCAGTTGGCGAAGCCGAGCGACGCGCCGCTCGAGGCGCCGATCACGCTTCAGCTGACGAGCAAGAGCTCCGTCGTCTACGGAGGCGAGCTCGTCGGCCTCGGCGAGCTCGGGAGCTACTTGGAGCGGGAGAAGTCGGCCCTGCTCGATGCCGGAAAGGAGCCGGTGCAATCGACCATCATCGTCAGGGCCGATGCGTCGGCGAAGACGGGCGAAGTCCAGGAGATCATCAAGGTCTGCCAGGAAAAGGGCTTCGAGAAGTTCGCCCTGCGGGCG
>DHLZ01000066.1 GCA_002405515.1 Planctomycetaceae bacterium UBA4655 | reverse complement strand
CGGAACATTCGCGACGGCGCCCTCGAGCATCTTGAGCAGCGCCTGCTGCACGCCCTCGCCCGAGACGTCGCGGGTGATCGAGACGTTCTGGCTCGTCTTCCCTATCTTGTCGATCTCGTCGATGTAGAGCACGCCCCGCTGGGCGGCCTCGATGTCGAAGTCGGCCGCGTTGAGCAGCTTCAGGAGCAGGTTTTCGACGTCCTCGCCGACATAGCCCGCCTCCGTGAGGGTCGTCGCGTCGCCGATCGCGAACGGCACGTTGAGAATCCGGGCGAGCGTGCGGGCCAGGAGCGTCTTGCCGCAGCCGGTGGGGCCGAGCAGGAGGATGTTCGACTTCTCGACCTCGACGTCGGAGTTTTCGCTCCCGAGCGTCAGCCGCTTGTAGTGGCTGTGGACGGCCACCGCCAAAACACGCTTGGCATGCTCCTGGCCGATGACGTACTCGTCGAGGTGCGAGACGATCTCACGAGGCGACGGGATCGACGTGAAGAGCTGCTTGCCCGTGCCTCGACGCCGCTTCTCCTGGTCGAGGATCGATTGGCACAGTTCGATGCACTCGCCGCAGATGTAGACGTCGCCGGGCCCCTCCACGAGCGGGCCCACGTCGCGGTAGCTCTTTCGGCAGAAGGAGCAGAAGGCGTTTTTCTTGGTGGTCCCGCCGGTGCCGCGACGGCCGAGGTTGACGTCTTTCCCTGTTGGCATGAGGCCGATTTTCCCTTCTGTTCCACGGACTGGCAGCAGGTCGCGGGGCCACGCGTCACGAAGACGACCGGCGACCCTCGACGAGCGTCTTTATCTTTCGGTATTCATCCTCGCTCAGCACACCCTGGCTTTTCAGATTTTTGCAATCGGCCAGCATGTTTTCCCAATCGACACGATCGTCACCCTGGCGACGCCGCCAGGCCCTGGCCCAGCCGGTGGCCGCAGCCCCTCCGGCGAGCAGGAGGACGAGACCGACCACAGTGAGAAAGTTGACCACGTTGCCGCTCCCGCCGCCAGATCAAAGCCGCGGGATCCGTGGCCTCCCCGCCAAACCCTGACACTTTCGGGACTTTCACCGATTATGTCGGTCCGTGAACGGTCCGGTCCAGCCGGCAACGCTTCCGGAAAGAAGGGATGTGCCCGTCGCGGCCGCACGACGCGACTTTTCCGCCCCGACCATCCGATTTCCCCCGATATGCGGGGTACCTTCGAGCCAACGTCCACCGACGCGACATCGACACGGCCCGGTCCGTGGGTCGGCGTGTATCGCGGCGGCGCGGGCAGGAGGCTGCCGGCGGTGGCCGCCATCTGCCTGATCGCTGCCTCCGCGTCGGTGGCGATCGATCGAGGACTCGACGCGGCGGAGCCCGGGCCGCTCCCGCCGGCCGTGCGAACCCGGCAGCGGACGTTTTCGATTCCCTTCAGCCTCCCCAAGCCGTCATCCGCAGACGCCGCGCCGCGGCAGGTCGTCATGGACGCCTCGCGGGATCTCGGCGTGTCCTGGCAGACCGTCGGGCAGGTCGCCCCATCGGCCGGGGCGTTCACCTACACCGCCGATGCCGATGGCGAGTACTGGTTTCGGCTGCGATCGATCGATTCCAAGGGCCGGCTTCGCGGCGGCGAGGGACCCGACATGCGGGTCGTGGTCGATGCCGCGGGCCCGAAGCTCGTCGGCCGCGCCTGGAAGGGGGGCGACGGCGAGGTGGTCTGCCGCTTCGCTGCCACCGACGACTCCGTGAATCTCGAGTCGGTCGTCGTCGAGTACCGCTCGGCGACCGAGCCTCAGTGGAAGCGTGTCGCGGCCCAGCCGGTGCTCGCCCGCGAGTCGCCCGCCCACCTGCTCGGCGAGGAGATCTGGTGGGCCGGCGAGAAGACCGACGGCCTCGTCGTCCGCGTGTCGCTCGCCGACGCCTCGGGCAACCCCGCGACGAAGCAGTTCCCGCTCGAGCCGGCCGATCCCCGGGTCGACCAGGCGACGCTTGCCCGCGAGCTCGGGGTGCCGCCGCTCCCCGGAGCCGGCGGGGGCATGGCGACCTCTCCGGCCCTGGCCACGGCCCCCTCCCCTGCCCCGCCGCAGGCGGCGTTTTTCCCGCCGCGGTCGCCCGACGGCTGGCCCGCGGAACGGGCCCCCGCGTGGTCGCCGGAGTCGATCGGCAATCCGCTCCGCCGGCCGGGCGGTGAGGCCGTTCACAGCGTGCTTTCGCCGAGCGATGCCGGAGGTTCGAAGCCGCCGTCGGCAGCCGGCCCGGTATCGTTCACGGCCACCCGGCCCGCGGCGGCGAAGGCGGCTGTCCCGGAAGGCCTGCCGGGAGGCGTGGTCGGCACAACGGGCGGCGGCCTCGAGTACCGCGGCCGACCGCTCCAGATCGTCGCCTCGCGGAAGTTCGCGTGGGACTACGAGCTGCCCGACGCGAAGACGGCGGGCCGCATGCGGGTGGAGCTGTGGGGCACACGGGATGGCGGTGTCACCTGGCAGCGGTTCGGCCAGGACGACGACAACGTCAGCCCGATCGACGTCTCGCTCGCCGAGCCGGGGCTCTACGGGTTTCGGCTCGAGATCGGCCACGAGGGCGACGTCGCGGAAAGCCCGCGGAGCGGGGAGCTGCCCGACAGCTGGCTCGGCGTCGACGAGACGCCGCCCGAGGTCGAGATCCTGTCGGTCACGCGTGACGAGCCGCAGGCCGGAGCCACGCCGGTCAGGGCGGTCGTCGTCCGCTACTCCGTTCGCGATCCGCTGCTTCTGCCGCAGTCCACGGGCATCGAATACGCTCCCGGGCCCGACGGCCCGTTCGTGCCGATCGCCGACCGGCTGGAACCGGTCGGAGAGTACCGCTGGATTCCGGATCGTGGTGTCCCGGCGCGGGTTCACGTGCGGGTGACCGCCCGCGACGCCGCCGGCAACCTCGGCAAGGCCACGACGACGGAAGCGGTCGTGATCTCGGCGTCGCGATCCGTCGGCCGTCTCGGCGGCGTCCGGGCGTCGCCGTCCGAAGCCGCTCCGTGAGCGAGTCCAGGACGGTCTCGACGTCCGGCGGTCCCGTCCACCGCCGGGGGCAGCGGCGGGTAGACTGGAGCGATGCCGGTTCCCGCCCACGTGCCACTCGTCGTCGCCACCCGCGGTGACGCGATTGAGAACGTCCACTACGGGTCGATCGCGGTGGTGGACGCGGCGGGCCGCCTGCTTCATTCGGCCGGCGACCCGCGGGCGCTGACGTTCACCCGCTCGGCGCTGAAGCCCTTTCAGGCGCTGCCGCTGCTCCGAGACGGCGGCACCAGCCGATTCGGCCTCGACGCCCGCGAGGTCGCGATCATGGCCGCGAGTCACTCGGGCGAGCCCTTCCACGTGGCGGCCGTCGAGGGCCTGCTGCGAAAGTCGGGCAACGACTGGCAACTGCTGAAGTGTGGCTGCCACGTGCCGTTCATGTACGAGACGCTCGGCCGCACGCCGCCTCCGGAGGAGCGGTTCGACGCCCGGTGGCACAACTGCTCCGGCAAGCACGCGGGCTTTCTCGCCTGGTGCAGGCTGCACGGCGAGCCGGTTGAAACCTACCTCGAACCCACGCATCCCCTGCAGCGACGGATCCGGAAAGAGGTCGGCGGCCTTCTGGGCCTCGTGCCAGACGCCATCGTGGCCGGCATCGACGGCTGCGGCGCGCCAAACCTCGCGCTGCCGCTGGAGTCGCTGGCCCGGCTGTGGGCGGTGCTGGCCGCCGGCGGCGCGGGCACGGCGACCGACACGCTCCTCGACCGGCTGTTCATGGCCATGACGACGCACCCGGAGTACGTCTCGGGCACCGGCCGCAGCGACCTGCACTTCACACGCGCGGGCCGCGGAGACTGGGTCGCGAAAGTCGGCGCGGCGGGCGTCCAGGTGATCGGCGTTCGGTCCCGCGGGCTCGGCATCGCGATCAAGATCGCCGACGGCCATGCGGCGGCCCGCTTCGTGGCCGCGTTCGCGGTGCTTCGATCGCTGGGGTTGGCGGCGGCCGACGAGGCCGGGATCGGGCAGTATGCAAAGATCGACCTGACGACCGCCGCCGGCCAGCCCTCCGGCGAGATGCGGCCGATCTTCGCACTCGAAGTCCGCGGTTAGTCGGCCCGAGCGATGGCGCCGCGGCCGGGCGATCAATCCAGAAACGTGTCCGGACGGACCTTGAACTTCGCCGCCAGTCGTCGGATATGGCCCACGGTGAGCGCACGGTCTCCCTTGAGAATCTTGGAACCCATGCTCGCGTGAACGCCAAGCAGCCTCGCAAGCCCCGAGGCGTTCATTCCGTGGGCCGACAGGATGTGCCGTAACGCCGCGATCCCCTTCACCGGCCTCATGGCATGATGGGAGGCCTCGTAGGCAATCCTGTTAGGCACGGCGAGTGCAGTGAGGATGGATCTACGTCTTGCGTGGCTCGGGGCTGCCCGTTTACTTCGAGCGACCCCGCCCCTCGCCCGGACGTTCTCTGCGAGACC
>DHLZ01000033.1 GCA_002405515.1 Planctomycetaceae bacterium UBA4655 | reverse complement strand
GGCACCGGCACCGTGCCGCCATCCTGCCATTCCCATTCGGCCCCCTTCGTGCCGAAGGTTTCCGCGAGCGGCGTAGGCGGCGCGTGAGAATATGTCAGTCAAAACCGCCACTCACGCTTGAGGGCGAATCTCGTAGTTCCACTCACCATGGAACCTGTTCCGATGAATGTTGACGGCCTCCAAGTCGACGTCGCTCACCTTGATCTTCAGAGGATAGTCTTTCTCGTCCAGCCAAGCATGCACCTCGAGGCCCGTCGTGGTGCGGGTAGCGGCGATGAGGTTGACGACGATCTCGAGCGTTTCCAGTGGGACTCCCTGCCAGTTGCGGGTAATGTGGCAGAAGAGGCTGTGCTCGATCTTGTTCCACTTGCTCGTGCCGGGCGGGTAATGGCAAATCTCGATCGTGAGTCCCGTCACGTTCGCGAGCCGTTGGAGTTCAAGGCGCCATAGCCTCGTGCGCGGACTGTTGCTTCCGCCACAGTCGGCGGTAACCAGCAGACGCTTGCCTTTCGGGAACCGCTTCCGACCGAGTTTGCGCCACCAGAGCAGGATCGTAGCCACTGCGAACTGGGCGGTATCGTGACTGATTCCGACGCTCACCACCGCTTCGTTGTGCTGCAAATCGTAGACACCGTACGGAATCGCCTTGCCCAATTCCTGCTTGGGAACGTCGTGGGTTTCGACTTTGAGGGGCTGCTTGGACTTGCGGAACACGCGGCCGGAATTCTTCAGATTTCCCAGCACTTCCTTCTTTTTCGTGTCCACCGAAATCGCCGGCTGCCCGTTCTTCGCCTGCCATTTTGCCCGGCGGGCGATGAACTCGAATTGCGCGTTTCTGTCCGGGTGCTGTCTGCCTTCGATCGTCTTGCGATTGGACTGAAGGCTGTAGCCCATGTCCTTGAGCAGTTCGCCAACCTTGGTGCTGCCGACCTGAAAATTCTGCCGCCGGAGTTCTCGGGCCAGCGCTCGAGTGCTCTTGATGGTCCACCGCAGCGGCGACATCGGGTCGCCGCGTGTCCCGGACTCGACAAGCCGCTCGAGCGCGCGTTGCAGCTTTGGCTGCTCGACCTCTCGCGACTTGCGCCCGCCGCCAGGCCGTCGCTGACGACCAGGGTCCAGGGTCTGCCCGGCCTTCAGTTCGGCCACCCCGATCTGAATGGTAGAACGCGACAGGCCGGTCGCCTTGGCGACGGCTGTGATACCACCCCATCCAAGCGACATGGCCTCCGCGGCGGCCCACCGGCGCGTGCCACGCTCGTCGAGGTCCATCAGGACTGCGGTATACTTGCGATGGATCGAGCGAACAAGATCTGCGTCCGGCATGGCCGAACAGATCGCAGAGGACCCACCGTCGCGTCAAGAGCGTTTAGACCGATTTATTGTCGTGCAAGGCCTTAGCGGGCTCGGATCTCGACACCGCTGAGCACCGGCTCGCCGACGCTCGGCACGAGCCGGATCGGCAGAACGCCATCCGCCTCGACGCCCTGGATCGTCCGCGTGACGATGCGGCGGGGGCCGCCGGCTTCCTTGGCGATGTCGAGATCCTGAACCACTTCCTTGCCGGCGACGCTGACGGAGAAGACGCGTTTTCCGGCTTCGATGTTCTCCGGTTCGACGAACGTCAGGGTCACATCGAAGGCCGTCTTTTCGTCCTTGCCCTTGGCGGGTTTGCCGCCGACGGCGAGCGGGACGGCGATCTCCGTGATCCCCGCGGCTCCCGTGGTGCCGACCAAGGACGGCAGGTCGCCGCGGGGGATTTCGAACCAGGTCACCGTCGTGGGGGCGAGCCGCACGCCGCCCGTCCGCGGCCCCACGGCCAGCCAGAGCGTTCCATCCGGGGCCACGCGGTCGCCGCGAGCGCCGAGATCGAAGCCGGCCTTCTTGATCGGCGCGGGAGTCGTGGGGTTCTTCAACGCCCCGGCGTCGTATCTGGTCCACGCCACGTTTTCGGGCCGGTGCACCAGCGCCATCGCTGTCATGCGGTTGCGTTTGTGATGCGTGCCGAAGTTCGGGATGTTGAGCAGCCCACCGGCCGGCGTGAGCGTCGGCGTGCAACCGGCATCCATGGCCGCCAGCGGCAGCGTTCCTCCCTGACCGGCGAGGTCGTACACCGCACACCGCCAGGTGACCATCGTGTCGCAGGCGATGAGGTGGTTGCAGCCACCCTTCTGGAAGCTCCACTCCTCGGGCTCACCCGTCAGCAGCGACGCCCGCCGATGTCGCTCGCCGGTGCGGAGGTCGTACGAAACGCCCTGCCGGTCGATGATCAGGTCGTCGATCACGATGTGCGGGTCGAAGAAGGCGGCCGCATCGTTTTCCCAGGCGGTCTCGCCGTCGGCGGCATTGATCGCCCGCATCCGCCCCGCCGCGCCCTTCAGGCCCTTGGTCCAGCCGCCGTCCTTCCAGGGCGTGTAGTGGCGATTGACGGCGAGCAGCAGATCACGCGGCGCGGAGTAGACGAGCCCGCGGATGAGCACGTCCATGTCGCGTTTCCAGGCCTGTTTGCCCGTTTTGAGATCGAGGGCGACGATGCTCGGCGGCTCATCGGGCAGCCGGCGGCCCGCTTCGCGGAGCTTTGCCATCACGACTTCGTTGCAGGCATCGAGCGCGAAGACGCGATTGCCCGACAGGGCCACGCCGCTGCGGTTGAGGAAGCCCCAGGTCGCCTTGTGGGTCCACAGGACACCACCGGTCGTCGTGTCGATGGCCACGAGATGGGACATCGGCATGCGGTCGCCGCCGAAGTCGCCTCCCTGGCCGTCGAAGCCGGCCTGGCAGTCGATCATCATCTGCTCGCGGAACAGCGAGGCGACGAGGATGTTCCCCTCCGCATGCAGTCCGCCCCAGAACAGTCCGGGCTCCTCGAGTTCGGGAACGGGCCATGCGGACAGCTGCCTGCCGGTCTCGGGGTCGAACCGCAGGATGTGCCGCTGGGCGGCCACGAATACCCCGTCGGGCAGGGCGATCATGTTGAAGCCGCTGGCCCGGCAATGCTGCGTCACGGGCACCTCGGCCGCGACCGCCGCTGGGTACTCCCAGGGGCGGGCATGCTTCTTGGAGTGGATGCCAAGCCCGCCGCTCGGTCCGCCAAAGCGGTACATGAGCGGCAGCTTGGCCTCCCACAGCCGGCGGCCGGTGTAGATGTCGAACGCACCGATCAGCCCCGGCCCTTGGAGGATCATCCGGCCATCCACGATCCGGGGACCGACCGGCTGCGGGTTGATGCCGTCGCCCGATTGGTGATCGACGTCGGAGTCGAAGTAGAACCGCGCGTCGGCCGCATCGCCGCCGTACCAGAGCGTGCCGAGGGGAGTCTTGATGCGGGTGTCGCGGGCGGCGAGCGTGTTGGCGGCGTCGTGGAACTCCTGCCGCCAGTCGTCCGCGCCGGGGAGCGGGCCATTTCGACGAGTCGTCATCGAGCCGGCGGACATGATCCCGCCATAGGGACGGACGCACTCCTGGAGGGCCGGAACGTGCTGCTCGGCGCAGGAGACGTAGTTCGCGATGTACGGCGGGAGCAGGCCCTCGACGACGGGGCCCGAGCGAATGCTCAGACGGCGGCCCTCGTAGAGCCCGTGGACCTCGGCCGCGGTCCGCAGCTCACGGGCCGCCGCCGCCTGTTCCACCAGCGCGATGACCCGCACGTCGGGCTTCTGCAACGCCGCCGCGATCGTCGCCAGCGATGGATTCACCAGGATGGCGTATCCGGAGTCGATGTCGATCTTCTGGGGAGCGGCTCCGGCGGCGACCTGGGCCGGCGGCACCGGCTCGTGCGTCACGGTCTTCGTCGGCGACTCGCGGTAGTAGAGAATCTCCCCATGGGACGTGCTGACGAAGGCGTCCCGCAGTCCGTCGGCCTCGCGAATGCGATGGAAGGCCATGGAGCGGGCGCCGGGGAAATTGGGCCGCGGCCCGGATTTGTCGTCAGTCGCCTTGGCCGGGTTCGCGGGCTTCGTCGAAACGACGGCCCCTGTCGTGATGTCATACCTGCCGCCGGAAAAATACCCCTGAACCAAGAGCACGCCATCCTCGACCTTCATCGCGCCGTACGGCCGATAGTTGGCCGCCGAGTTGGTCCACTCGATCGTGCCCGTCTTGAGATCGACGGCGTGATGGTAGACGCCGTTCACGGGCCAACAGCCCGCGGCGAAATACACCTTGCCCTCGTGCACCGCCGGAGTCGCGGTCACCGGCCACGCCGAGATCAGCCGCTCGTGCCCGAGCACGAGCCGTTCCCGCGGCCCGCCGCACACCGACCAGCGGAGCGTTCCATCATGCTCGAGACAGTAGAGAAAGCCGTCCTCGGAACCGACCACGACGGCGTCCCCGGCGGCCACGGCGGCCGACCGAATCGGGCCGTTCGTGAAGAATCGCCATTTTTCCTCGCCGGTCTCGATCCCGTACGCCCGCACCGAGCCGTCGAACTCCGTCGTCACCACCGCCAGGTTGCCGGCCGGCGTGATCTGGTAGGCGGAATCGCGTTCGGCTTTGAGCGTGAACTCCCAGGCCGCGGCCCGCGGGGGTAGCGTCCGCTTCCACTGCAGGTGCCACTCGGCGCGAGCAGGAATCGCGATGACGAAAATCGCACAGCACAGGATCGTTCGCAGCATGAATGGAATCCTTGTGAAGAGAGAGCCGTCGCGAGTCCAACGACGCCGAAGCCCATGGAGGTCGCCTCGACGTCGAAACGAGCGTCGTTCAGTCCTGGGAACCCTGTTTTTCCCTTTGGAGCGAAGACAAACGGGCCGAAGACGATGACGACGAAAGCGGCCTCGAGCGACACATGCCCCCTGACCGGGGGAACGTCGTTCGCTGGATGCGAGGATACTACCGGGAGCATCAAGTACAAGTAGTTGACTTTATCCTGCGGGCGAAAAGTTGCCCAATACGGAAGCCCGAGGCGCAAGTTTCCCTGCGGGCGAAAAGTTGCCCAATACGGAAGCCCGAGGCGCAAGATTCCCTGCGGGCGAAAAGTTGAAAACGACGGACGCGCGAGGCGCAAGAATCACAGCGAGCGAAAAGT
>DHLZ01000236.1 GCA_002405515.1 Planctomycetaceae bacterium UBA4655 | reverse complement strand
CGCCTCAGCTTTCGCATGGGGCAACTGTTCGCCTGCAGGGGAAACTTGCGCCTCGGGCTTCCGGGGAATTCCAGCGACCGCCTGCAGGGAAACTTCCGCCTCGGGCTTCCGTGTGAACGGGGTGTCAGTCAGCCTTTTGAAAACGTGAGTCACCAACATCGTGCTCGGGCCAGCGAACCCTAGTTTCCCGCAGGGTTTTCACCGTTCCTTTTGTCCTTTATCCCAGTTTCCACCAGTCCCCAGGAGTTGATCATCATGCGCAGTTCCCGCTTCGCCATGCGTCCCCTGTTTCCCGCCGCCCTGCTCACGGCCCTGGCCGCGAGCCCGGGCCGTGCCGAAGACGACGTTGTGGTGGATGACAACCAGGCGGCGCCACAGGTGGTTCCGTTCCAGGGAGAAAATTGGGGTGGAAACGTGATCATCATGCCCGGTCTGCGGCTGCAGGTCATGGGCGACGGAGGCAATGTTCAAGTCCGGGCCGTGCAGGTCGAAGGTCAGGGGCCCGCGGCGGACATCCCGATGCGCAAGCTGCCCTATCTGGGCGTGGTGGCCAAGCCGGTGTCGGCCGCGGTGCGGGCGCAGCTCGATCTGCCGGAGGGCGTCGGCGTGTCGGTCGATGCGGTGGCCGCCGGCAGTCCGGCCGAAAAGGCGGGCCTCAAGCCCTTCGACGTGATTCACATGTTCAAGGACCAGTTGATCGTTTCAAGCGATCAGCTCACCACGCTCGTCAAGGCGGCCGGCGCCGGCACGAAGGTGCCGCTCAAGGTTTTTCGCGGCGGCCGGGAACGGACGGTGGAGGCGGTGCTCGGGGAGCATGAGGTACCTGCGGACGGCGCGAAGGTGCCTGGCCTCGGGGGATTGATGCAGGAGCCTGGTGCCGGCGGCCTCGACCCTGAGGAGTTGGCCGCAGTCGAGTTGACAATCCAAGAGGCTCTGAAGCAGGCCGGCGCCGGGGGCGGGTGGCTGCCGGGCGTCGCCCGGTTTGGCGGTGGGGGCCGGGCGGTGGTGGAGTCTCAGGTCGCGGCTGGCGGACTGAGCCAGAGCAGCAAGATGGTCAGCGACGAGCGGGGCACGGTGACGATCAACCGGACGGGCGACAAGCAGACCGTCACGGTCAAGGATCCCGCCGGCAAGCAGGTCCACGCCGGCCCGCTCGACACCGCCGAAGATTTCGCGAAGGTGCCGGAGGCCTATCGGGAGTGGGTTCGCGAACTCGCGCCGCGTGAGGCGGAGCTGGTATCGGAGAAATGACCGTCGCCATCCGCTGCGTGGATGGCAACGCCCACTTCAGTTTGACGGCACGTAGCGGTCGTACTGGTACGTCAGCTCCTTCTGTTCGTCGGGGGCGAGCGTGACGTCCCACCGGACAGAGCCGCTGCGGTCGCGTAGGATCAGCTTGCCCGGGTCGATGGCGAGATCCCCGCCGTCGCCGGCCGCGATCGGTTTGCCGGGAACGGGCACGGTGACGATGACCCGCACGGCCCGCTTTTCGAAGTTCTTCAGCTTGAGCGTGCCGTCGATCGTCACCAGGTCGAGGAAGGTTTCCTTGCCGATGGTGACGTCCTTCATGGTTCGCTTGGACTCGCTCTCCGTGCGATCGTGGGAGACGTTGATGGCGGCGGTGACGGGAATCTCCGCGGCGCCCTTGATCGGGGTGTAGGGGAGGAGGTCCTGCGACAGCGGCTGCCCGGCGCTGACCAGCAGCACCGGTCCGGTCGTCCAGGCGGCGTCTGTCTGGTTGTGGAGCACCAGCGAATGCCGGAGCGGTTCGGGAACATTCCATCGATAGAGGTGGGAGTATTTCACCTGCTTGACCATCAGCGTGACGATCGCCTTCTCGCCGCGACGGACGGTGAGGTCCTTGCGGGTGTAGACGGTGTAGTCGCTGCCGGCGGTATCGACCCGGGGCAGCCCGCCGAGGACGCGGTTGAGGTCGCCCCCCTGATCGTCGGCGGGGCGATCCACGACGCCCGGGCCGTGGCCGGCGAACTGGTCGCCGCGGCGGTCGTTGGCCAAGGCGGCCCGGTTCATGACCTGCGCCTGAATCTGGGGGGCCGCGACCGATCCGCCGATGGTGCGGATGATCTGCCCCACCGCGATGGGCGCGAGGAAGTCGCTGTGCACGAAGTTGGGCACGCCGACGACGAAGTTCACGTCGGTGTGCACGAGGTCTTCGGCTTCGTTGATGAGCGTGCCGCGGAGGGTGATCTCCGCGGTAGTGTCGTCGAGCACCTTCACCGTGTACTCGGGAATCCAGGTGATGCCCTTGCGGAGGTAGGCCATGCCAAGGGTGGAGGCAGCGGCGGGCTTCCCCGAGTCTTGAATCACATGCACGCGGAGCGGCAGCTCGAGCACCTGCATGCGGGTGACGTCGTCGACGGGCACGGCGAGCTTGCCCCCCTCCGCATCGAGCACGACATACTCCGGTCCGACGCTGAGCAGCTTGCCGGCCGCGGTGCGATCGACGCCCTTGCTGACGGAGGTGAGCTGTACCTTCAGGCCATGGGCGGCATGGAGGCGCTCGCGGCGGATGGCCGGGTCGTCGGCAGCGTCGCGGCCGTCGAAGTCGACGGCTTCGCCGGGACCCGATCCGACGATGTCCACCGCCTGGTCCGCGGCGTGCGCGTAGATGGCCAGCGTGCCGAACGCGGCAGGCGGCACCTCCGCGGCGACGCACCAGCCGTCCCGCAGCCGCACGTCCCCCTCGCGCATGAAGAAGCCCAGGCCGTTCTTGAACACCGCCACGGACTTGACCGAGGGCTTCCAGAGATGGGGATTGGCCTCGGCGGAGGCGGGGAGCGAGGCGGGGGCGGCAGACACCGCCGACGACGACGCAAGCATGATCAGGGTGGCGATCGTGGAAGCAGCATGTCGAACCATGGCACGGTCTCCGGGATGGGTGAATCGCACGAAGAAGGTATACACGCGAGATGGGTCGCGATCGGTAACGTTCGCGCAACAAGCCGCGGGGCGGCGCGGCTACGCGCGGCGTCGCCCGCATCGTCATCCTCCTGAGAGGCGGTCTCCCAGCACGGAGGCTCCACCCTTATCAGGGTGCCCGAAATCCGGGGTCTACCTCAGACTTTCCACGGAAGCCCGAGGCGCAAGTTTCCCTGCGGGCCAACAAGTGCCGCTTACGGAAGCCCGAGACGCAAGCCGAGAGGGAGTTTGACGATGCGCAGAAAGGCGGCATCGAAATGCTCAGCTCATTCAAGAGCCCGACGGCAGTGAGACCGACGACTTCGTGATCCCGAAGGAGTTTCAGGAGCGGCAGCAGCGGCGGTGACGGAGGCTCGCGGGCCCATCGGGCCTTCGGGCATCATGGCCGGCTCATGAG
>DHLZ01000213.1 GCA_002405515.1 Planctomycetaceae bacterium UBA4655 | reverse complement strand
GGGAATCTCGCGCCTCGGGCTGCCGTGAATGTCATCAGGCCGAGTTGCCCGGAGAACAATTGCTACTACTTGATGCTCCCGGTAGTATCTGCTGCCCGCGTCGTTGAGCTCGTTCCACGGCGCGTAGCTGATGTATCCGCGATCCAGGATAGAGCAGCGGTCGGGCTCGACCGTCCCATCGACAGCCGTGATCTTCTGCCCCACCGCTTCGAACCGCCTGGCCTTGGTGCGCGGGATCTTGATCGCCGGGCTGAAAAGTGACAAGAGGATCGCCGCGCAGTACTGATCCATGGACAACCGGCGATTCCCAGCCCTGTCACGTTCCGTCCCCACTGCACGCAGCCGCGACAGGAGCGGACCGAGACTCCGCAGGTACTTCACTCCCTGGACTTCCTCGGCCCGGAGTTCGCGACGTGTTCGTTCGGCCATGACGGGCACGATAACGCCATGCTGGCAACCGCGCAACCCGCCTCAATTCTCCTGGCTTGCCTGCTTCTTGGTGCGCAAATCCCGTGCCGAACAGGATTGCAGTTCGGCCGTCCGCGGTCGCCGTCAGAGTGCCACGCCGGCCCGCTCCATGAGCCGTTTCATGTCGTCCCAGACGTCACGCTTCGCGGCGGGGTTCCGCAGCAGGTACGAGGGATGGTAGGTGCAGATCACGTCGGCGTTGCCGTGGCGATGCCAGCGACCGCGGAGCCGGCCGATCGCTTCCGTGGTCTTCAGGAGCGACTGCGCGGCGGTGGTGCCGAGACAGACGACGAACGCAGGATCGATGATGCCCAACTGCCGCTCGAAGTATCCCCGGCAGTGCGAGACCTCCTCGGGCGAGGGAACGCGATTGCCGGGCGGACGGCACTTCAGCACGTTCAGGATGAAGACCTGCTCCCGCGACAGGCGACAAGCTTCGATGATCTTCGTGAGCAGTTGCCCGGCACGGCCGACGAACGGCTCGCCGCTGGCATCCTCATCGGCGCCGGGAGCCTCGCCCAGGAAACAGATCCTCGCGGCGGCATGCCCCTTTCCCGGAACCGTGTGCGTCCTCGCGGCGGCGAGTTCGGAGCACCGTGTGCAGCCGGCCACCTCCTGCCGGACCTCGTCGAGCCGTCGCTCCCGATCGGCGAGCGCCGCGGGATCGAGCACCACGAGCGGCTGGAACGTGGCGACCGGCTGTGATGAGGCGACCGCCGCGGGAGGCGTCGAGGCGATCCGCGGCTTCGGCAGCTGCTGCACCCCGGCCATCGCGAGGCTCTCGAGCCTCTGCTTCAGCACCATCGGCCGCGGTTCGGGGGCAGGCTGCATGAACTAGAGCGCGCGACGGAACCGCTTCGGAGCCCTGCCCTTGCCGAGCAATGGCGGCCCAGTCGGCTTCTTCGGCTCCGCAGGGGGCGGTTCCTGGGCTGCGGTTTCCCCGTCACCGGGGCCGCCCGCAGGCCGGCCGTCGGCATTCGGGTCGATCGCCGCGAAACCGGCAATCTCGTCTCGCTCGAGGAGCTTCTCGATCCGCATTTCGATCCGGGTCAGCTGCGGCCCCTCCTCCGGGGTCACGAACGTGTAGGCCACTCCCTCGCGGCCCATCCGGCCGGTTCGACCGACACGATGGACGTAGTCGTCGCAGAACTCCGGGATGTCGTAGTTGACGATGTGCGACACGCTCGAGACGTCGATGCCGCGGCCGACCACGTCGGTCGCCACGAGGATCCGCACCGTCCCCTCGCGGAACTGCCGCATGACCCGGTCGCGGACGCTCTGGGCGAGGTCGCCGTGGATGCAGGCGACGTCGTTCTCCCGGCCCCGACGACGGGCGAGCCGCTCGAAGACCTTGTCGGTGCCCCGCTTCGTCCGGCAGAAGACGATCACCTGCCGAGGCTGCTCCCTCTGAAGCAGCCGATCGAGCAGTTCGAACTTCCGTTTCGGATCGACCGTGAAATAGAACTGCTCGATCGTCTCCACGGCGATGTCGCGTGTGGAGAAATCTAGCTTTTCCGGGTCGTGCATGTACCGCTCCGCGATCTTCGCCACCGGCGGCGGGACCGTGGCGGAGAGCAGCAGCGTCTGTCGGCTCGCGGGGCAACGCCGCAGGATCTTCTCGATGTCGGGCCGAAATCCGATGTCGAGCATCCGGTCCGCTTCGTCGAGCGTCACGATCTCGAGTGCATTGAACTGGATCGTGCCGCGGCTCATGTGATCGAGCACGCGACCGGGAGTGCCGACGATGACGGCCGGATGCTTGGCGAGTTTGTCGATCTGCCCCTTGATCGGCTTGCCACCGTAGACGGCGACGCAGTGGATCCGCGAGCCATGGGCGAGCTTCTCGAATTCGTCACGAACCTGCACGGCAAGCTCGCGGGTCGGCACGAGGACGAGGGCCTTCGGTCCCGTGGGCCGCCCCGCCTGGGCCTGGGAAGGCTTCGAGAGTCGTTCGAGAATCGGGATCACGAAGGAGGCCGTCTTGCCGGTGCCCGTCCGGGCCTGCCCGAGCACGTCGCCGCCGAGAATGGCACGAGGGATGAGTCCCGCCTGGACGGGCGTCGCGTTCGTGTAACCGGCCCGGTCGATCGCGGCCAGGGTCACGTCCGACAGGCCCAGCGTGCGGAACGACGGACCCGCGGCGGCCGCATCACCGGCGCCGCCGGACGGTCCGGCAGATTCAGAAACGATCACCTCGCATCACCCTTCTTGTTTCGGTGGCAAAGTGTACCACCGAAACGCGGCCCACTCAAAGCGGCCCTCCGGATATCCCCGGGCGACTATCGGTCAAACAGCCTCTTGATGGCCCAGAGCGTCGCAGCCCGGCCGGCCCGGGCGATGGAGCGGGTGAGCGGAATCTGCTTCGGGCAGACGGCCACGCAGTTCTGCGCGTTGCCGCACATCTGGATGCCCCCCTGGGATGTGACCGCCTTGAGTCGCTCGTCGGCGATCATGCCGCCGGTCGGGTGGGCATTGAAGAGCATCGCCTGGCTGATCGCGTGGGCCCCGAGAAAACCCTTGTCGAACGCGGCCTTCCGTCGGGCATCGAACTCCTCCTGCGATTCGTCGTCGCGGCGGATCACCTCGATCTTCGTAAACTGCGGGCAGGCCTCGAGGCAGCAGCCGCAGCTGATGCAGGTCGAGAGCGGATAGGCGTCTTCCTGCTCCTTCGGGGAGATCCGTGGGCCCGGTCCCTGGTCGTAGGAGCCGTCCACCGGCACCCACGCCTTCACCCGCTCGAGCGAGCGGAACAGCCGCCGGCGATCGACCACGAGGTCGCGCACCACCGGGAACTTGGTCATCGGCTCGATCACGATCTCGTCGGCATTCTCCACCAGCAGCTTGTCGACGAGCGCCGAGCACGCCATGCGGGTCCGGCCGTTGACGAGCATCGTGCACGAGCCGCAGACCTCCTCGAGGCAGCTGCAGTCCCACGCAACCGGCGGCACAGCCCTGCCATCGGCGCTCGTCGCCTTCGCGGCGATCTTTTGCAGGACGCTGATGATGTTCATGTTGGGCTCGTAGGGAACGTCGTGCCGCTCCCAGTAGCTCTCCCGCCCCGGCGCGTCCTGTCGGAGCACCCTCACGCGGATCGTTTTCACCGCGACGGACGAGTCCGCATCCGTAGCCGCGACATCGGTCTCGACCGCTCGAATCATCGTTTCGCTCCTCCAGTTTTGACCGCTCATGGATTCACGGCCCGCACGTTCCCTAGCCGGCACCCACCGTCATCGGCTGCCTTCCCGCCGCCTCCGCCGAAGCCGGCGTCCTCGCTGCCTGCCGCTCCTTCCAGACCTCCTCGATCAACTCCGCGCCGACGAGCCCGTAGAGCCTGGGCCGCGGCGGGATGAGCGAACTGTCGACGTCTTCATACGAGATCTCGGGATGGCCGTCGGGCCCCACCTTCGCGATCGACGATTTCAGCCATTTCGCCGTGTTTCGTTCGAAGCGATCGCACCACGCCTCCGCCTCCCGCCGCTGCTCGTCGGGGCTGGTCGCCGCGATCCCCGGCATCGCGAACTCTGGCTTGTAGTGGGCCCCACGGCACTCGTCCCGCAGGAGCGCACCCTTCAGGATCACCTTCGCGATCGGGAACATGTCGCCGAGCGACTTCGTGAACACGACATTCTGGTTCGTCCAGTTGCCGGTGTCGGAAAGGCTGCATTCCCGCCACCGCTCCTCGAGACGGCAGACGTCGTCGTACGCCTTGCGGAGCTGGTCGTTGCGGCGGACGACCGTCGCGGCCCGGGTCATGATGTCGCCGAGTTCGCCGTGGAGCGAGTAGGGGTTTTCCCGCCCACCTCTCCGGGAGAGGAAGGATTCGTGCCGCTCCTCCTGACGGCCGGTCGCCCGCTCGAACACCTGCCCCGAGTGGCCGCCGCCGCCCCACCCCCTCGCGAGATCGAACGAGGAAATCACGCTCGGCGCCACGAACAGCCCGCTGAAGATGCACGAGAGCAGCGAGTTGGCTCCGAGGCGATTGGCGCCGTGGTACTGGTAGTCGCACTCTCCGATCGCGTAGAGCCCGGGGATGGTCGTCTGGTGGTTCCGGGGCGATCCCTCGACCATCCCGCCCGACCCGCTCCGCTCGTAGTCGACCCACAAGCCGCCCATCGAGTAGTGCACGGCGGGGAAGATCTTCATCGGCACCGACCGGGGATCGACCCCCTGGAACTTCTCGTAGATCTCGAGGATGCCGCCGAGCTTGCGGTCGAGCGTCTCCCGGGAAAGGTGCGTGAGGTCGAGGTAGACGCACAGCCGGTCCTTCTCGACCGACAGCCCCTCGTTCGTGCAGATGTCGAAAATCTCACGCGTGGCGATGTCGCGAGGGACGAGGTTGCCGTACTTTGGATACCGCTCCTCGAGGAAGTAGCACCGCTCCGCCTCGGGGATCTGCCGCGGGTCGCGGGAATCCTGCGGGATCCGCGGAACCCAGACGCGGCCCCCCTCGCCCCGCGCGCTCTCGCTCATGAGCCGCAGCTTGTCGGCACCCGGGATCGCGGTGGGATGCACCTGGATGAACTCGCCGTTGCCGTACGCGGCGCCCGACTGGTAAGCGCGGCTGACGGCGCTGCCGGTGCAGACCATCGACATCGTCGAACGGCCGTACAACAGTCCGCATCCTCCGCTGGCGAGGATCACCGCGTCGGCCG
This sequence comes from Planctomycetaceae bacterium UBA4655, assembly GCA_002405515.1. Taxonomy (GTDB): domain Bacteria; phylum Planctomycetota; class Planctomycetia; order Pirellulales; family UBA1268; genus UBA4655. Next base: position 3,486 of record DHLZ01000213.1, on the reverse strand, counting down.
GGAAGGCCCGGAACTGCATCGTGACGAGATCCTGGCAGATCGCTCCGCGGCAACGGCCGCTCTCGTCGAGCACCGGCTCCAGGAAATCCCAGAACTCCCACTTCTTGACCTTCCCCTCCACCTCGTAGCGACGGACCTGCTCGTCGAGGGCGTAGAGCAGCTGTTGTCCTGTCGTCGCGCCGGCGAACGCCGTCCGCTTGTAGAGCGTGCCGCCGAACCGCCGCTGATCGCGAAAGCCCTCCGGAGTCCGGTTGAAGGGCACTCCGAGACGGTCCATGAGGTCGATGATCCTCGGGCCCCACTCGGCCATCTCCTTCACCGGCGGCTGGTGCTGCAGGAAGTCGCCGCCGTAGACCGTGTCGTCGAAGTGCTTCCACTCGCTGTCGCCCTGCTGGCGGGTGAGGGAGTTGACGCTGTTGATGCCCCCTTGCGCACAGACGCTGTGCGACCGCTTCACCGGCACGAGGCTCACGAGATCCACGCCGATGCCGAGCTCCGCCAGCCGCATCGTGGCCGACAGGCCTGCCAGCCCTCCACCGATCACGAGCACACGCGGCTGCGACATGATGACCTGACTCCGGATTCCTTCTTGGACCAGTCTTTTCGTGAACCAGTCGCTAGCGGCCGTCCTGAGCCGCCGCGTCGTTCTTCGGGTGGAGCTTCGACTCGATCCGCTCGGCCTCGTCAACATCCGTCGTGAGCATGCCGGCCAGACCGCCAAGGCCGGCCGCGGCCAGCGCCACCCCCACCACGATGCTCACCCAGTTCGCCCGTCGCATCGCCGCGGGGCTCGTCCAGATGCCCCAGGTGATGCCGAGCGTCCAGAGGCCGTTGGCGAAGTGAAACACGGCGGAAAGCACGCCGATCGCGTAGAGGATCGCGACGGGCGCCGACTGGATCGCAGTCGCGGCGGTGCTCGTCGCCTGCTCGGGCTTGAAAGCCCCGCCCCCGAACGACTTCCCGAGCGAGTGCAGTTGCCAGACGTGCCACAGGATGAAGGCGAACGCGATCATCCCGGTCGCCCGTTGGAGCGTGTAACGGACGTTGCCGACGTACGGATAGGAGCCGACGTTGGGAAGCCCTCCGGCGATGATCGCGAACCCGACCGAGGCGTGGAACAGCATCGGCAGGAAGATGAACGCCCACTCCACGAACGGCAGGATCGGTTGCAGCGAGTGGATGAGATCGACTCGCGACTGGAACGACTCCGGACCGAAGAGCACGGAGGCGTTCGTCAGCAGATGGACGACGAGGAACGCCCCGACCGGGATGAGCCCTGACAGGGAAAAGAGCCTGTAGATGAGAAACTGGTGGCGACTGAAAAACGAATCTATCGACTCGGGACCGCTCGCAGGATTCGTACTCAACGGGTTAACCTCGGTTTGTCAGCAGTATAGGTGGCCCCGCAGGCAGGGCAACGCGGGCGGGCTGTCATCGGGTCCGCCGCGATGCTTCGGCCGCCGATTTGGCTCGGAACCCTGCTGATTTTATACTTCCGACGACGCTGTGGGACGATTGCACGGAGGGCATGCGTGTCGGTGGCCCGCTCCATTCTCGATGGCCGCGAACGGGAGATCCTTCTTCTCCTTCCCGACGGCGTCGCCCTTCTCGACGCGGCAAACACGATCCGGTGGGCCAATCCCCGGCTCGTCGAATGGTGCACCACGCCGGATGTCGAGGGCCGCGACTTCTACGCGGCGATCGGTGGCCCGCAGGTGCTCGGGAGCGATCCCTGCCCCTTCCGGGCGGCCCTCGCCGGCGGCCGGATGACGAGCGCCACGCTGCGGGTCGGCGACAACCGTTATCTGCACGTCATCGCCGAGCCGACGGCGATCGAGGGCGTTCCGTACGTCCTGGCCACGGCCCGCGACGTGACCGAAGACATCCTCGAGCAGCAGAAGCGGGCGGCGATCCATCGTGCCGGCCAGACGCTCGCCGACCTGGCCCCCGACGAACTGGCGGACATGTCGGTCGAGGAGCGGATCGAGCTGCTCAAGAGCAACATCCTCCACTACTCCAAGGACCTGCTGAAGTTCGACGTGGTCGAGATCAGACTTCTCGACCAGCAGACCGGACGGCTCGAGCCGCTGCTCGCCGAGGGGATGGAGCCCGAGGCGCAGTCACGCGTTCTCTACGCGCTGCCTCAGGACAACGGTGTCACCGGCTACGTGGCGGCGACCGGCAAGAGCTACCTCTGCGCCGACACCACGAAGGATCCGCTCTACCTCGAGGGCTGCAAGGGGGCGAAGAGTTCGCTCACCGTGCCGCTGGTCCTCCACGACGAGGTGATCGGGACCTTCAACGTCGAAAGCCCGTTCAACCCCGGGGCCCCGCGGGCGGGGTTCACCGACACCGACCTGCAGTTCCTCGAGATCTTCTCCCGCGACGTCGCGGTCGCCCTGAACACGCTCGAGCTGCTCGTTGCGGAGAAGGCTTCGACGGCGGCGGAGAGCGTCGAGGCGATCCACGGGGCGGTGGCGCTGCCAGTCGACCGCATCCTCAGCGACGCCGTGAGCGTGATGGAGCGGTACATCGGCCACGATCACGACGTGGTCGAGCGGCTGCAACGCATCCTTCGCAACGCCCGCGACATCAAGCAGGTGATCCAGAAGGTCGGCGAGAAGATGACCCCGACGGCGGCCCATGCCCAATTGCGGCAAGGTGAGCGGCGTTCCACGCTCGGCGGACGCCGGATCCTCGTGGTCGATGCCGACGACCAGGTGAGGGCGGCGGCCCACTCGCTGCTCGAGCGGTACGGCTGCATCGTCGAGACCGCCCGGGACGGGACGGAGGCCTGCCGACTCGTCCGGGCCAGCGGCGACGAGGGCTACGACGTCATCATCGCCGACATCCGCCTGCCCGACATGTCGGGCTACGACCTGTTCGTGAGACTCCAGGAAATTCTCGACCAGGTGCCCCTGGTGCTCATGACCGGTTTCGGGTACGACCCCGGGCATTCGATCGTGAAGGCCCGTCAGGCGGGCATCGAGCTTGTGCTGTTCAAGCCCTTCCGCATCGATCAGCTGCTCGACACCGTCGAGAGGGCCGTCGCCGGAACGAAGCCCTGCGTGGCGAAGCCCTCCTGATCTGATCCGCGGAGACGCCGCAGGCAATCCTGTTCGGCACGGGATTTGCGCACCCAGAAGCAGGCAAGCCAGGATAATTGAGGCGAGTTGCGCGATTGCCAGCATGGCGTTGCTACCGGGAGCATCAAGTAGTTGACATTACTCTCCGGGCAACTCGGGCCGCTGACTTTCACGGAGGCCCGAGGCGCGAGTTTCCCTGCGGGCGAAAAGTTGCCCACTACGGAAGGCCGAGGCGCAAGTTTCCCTGCGGGCGAACAGATACCCAATACGGAAGCCCGAGGCGCTAGTTTCCCTGCGGGCGAACAGATACCCAATACGGAAGCCCGAGGCGCAAGTTTCCCTGCAGGCGAACAGGTGCCCCATACGGACGCCCCGGGCGCACCGCGAGAGGGGGGGTGGT
>DHLZ01000006.1 GCA_002405515.1 Planctomycetaceae bacterium UBA4655 | reverse complement strand
GGTTTCTCTTTTTCTTTTTTTTTTATTTTTTATGTTTGTTGTTCTTTGTCCTTTCTCTCTCTTTTTTTTTTATTCCTTGTTGGGGTTCTCTATGCGTCCGGCGAGCGGCACACGGGCTGCCCCGAACCAGCAGAGTTGACCAGAGTTGACCGTGACGGGCAGCCCCGAACCCAGCAACTACCACCGTCACGACTGCCGGCGGAAGATCTCCTCCGGCACGGGCCACGCCGCCGTGCGGCCGACCTCGTCGAGCGTGCGTCGCTGGCCGACGGTGTGCCAGGGTGTCACGTCGCGAAGTTCCGGCATGATCTCGAGGATCTGCGCGATCAGCATATCGACGAGCTGGCCGACCGGCGTGCCGCCCGTGCGTTCCCGGATGGCCGCGGCCGTCTTCATGAGCTTCACCATGCGCGACCGCTCGAGCACGGGCCCCGAGAGCTGTCCCTCCCCCTCGACGAGCAGCTCCGCGACTGGCACCTCGAGCACCTGCTGCCAGAGGAGCAGGTCGGAGATCCGCAGGTCGGCGTCGGGGAGCTCCTGCCGACGCACGACGCCCATCTCGATGCCGAGCCGCCTGGCGACGTTGCGGAGCGTCACGCCCTGCTGGCGACGCACTTCCGCGATGCGATGGAAACCTCGTACCGGCCTTCCCCTCCTCAAGGTCGGCTGCGGGGCGTCGGGGATCTCTCGCCGGTCGTGATCAGGACCGTCGTCGAACGGATCCTGACAGCCTGATTCGCAGCACACAGTCGCCATCGCACCGCCTCCTTCCGTCGATTTCCATCAACGACGTCAACACCGTGCTGTACGCTGGTGGCGCCGGGTTCGTTCGGCGGCGAACGAAATTTTTTCTGCCACGTCGGAAAAGAAACGAGATGGGCGAAACACGGGGTGTCCGGGCGGAGTTCCGGGCGGCGGCCGCCGCCGGGCTGCGATGGGGCTTTTCGGGTCCGAGGGCGGCGGTCCGGCTCGCGGGGACCGACGCGGCGAGGTTCCTCGACAACTTCGTCACGGCGGCGGTTTCGAGTCTCGCCGACGGCGAGGGAACCGAGGGATTCGTCACCGACGCGAAGGGATGGGTTCTCGCGTTCGTGCAGATCCTGCGGACGGGCGATGGAGTGCTGCTCGACGCCGATGCAGGGCGGCCGGATGCAGGACGCAGGCCGGGGGCGGACGACGGCCCGATGCCGCTCGGGGAACGGCTGCGGGCGCACCTCGAGCACTACCACATCCGGGAGAAGGTGGATATCGAGGACCTGTCGCACGGGCGGTCGGCGATCGTGCTCGCCGGCGACGGCGCGACGGCGTGGCTCGGCATCCCGATCCCGGCCGCCGGGGCGGACGACGGTCGAAAACAACAGCATGCCGTGGGGCGGATCGCCGGAAGGGTCGTTCGCGCGGTCCGCATCCCGTGGCTCGGCTGCGAGGCGGTGCTGCTGCTCGCCGGCGCCGACGACGGCCAGGCGATCGCGGCAGCCCTGGCCGCCGAGGGCGTTCCGCGGATGTCGGCCGACGCGATCGACGCGGCCCGCATCGAACAGGGCTTTCCGTCCACCGACGACATTCCCGACAAGACGCTTCCACAGGAGCTCGGCCGCGACTCGACTGCGATCTCGTTCACGAAGGGCTGCTATCTCGGACAGGAGACCGTGGCCCGCATCGACGCGATCGGGCATGTCAATCGAAGGCTGAGGGGTCTGGCCGTCGATGGGCCGGCGCCGCAGAGATCCGAGGCCGTCGCGGCCGATGGCGAGCCCGTCGGCTTCGTCACCAGCAGCTGCCACTCACACCGGCTCGGCGCCGCTCTCGCCCTCGCGATCGTCCACGAGAAGGCGGCCTCCGCCCGAGGCCTGACGGTCGGCGGCCGGCCGGCGCGGTTCGTCGATCTCCCGGTCCGCGGGGTCGGTGGAGGCGAGGATGCCTCGCGGCGGATCGTCTTCGAAGCGAGCCGATTCCGCGTCGCGAGCGTGGACGAGACGCTCGCCGACGGCTCGCATCGAACCCGCGAGATCGTAGAGCACCCCGGCAGCGTCGTGATCCTGCCGATCGTCGAGGATGAATCGGGCCAGCCACGGCTCTGCCTCGTCGAAAACTGGCGGGTCGCCGTCGGCGGGCCGCTCCTGGAGCTGCCGGCCGGCACGCTCGACCGGGACGAGCCGCTCGAAGAGGCCGCACGACGGGAACTCGAGGAGGAGACCGGCTACCGCGCCGGCCGGATCGTGCACGCGGCCAGCTTCTGGATGTCGCCGGGCATCCTCCGAGAACGGATGCACGTGTTCCGCGCGGAGTCGCTCGCGGCCGGCGAGCAGGCGCTCGAGCCGGGGGAGAGGATCGTGGTTCGGCTCGTGGCATGGAGCGAGGCGGTCGCAATGTGCCTCGACGGCCGCATCGACGACGCCAAGTCGATCGCCGCGATCCTGCTCGAAGAGGCCCGCAGGCGGTCCGAACGGCCGCGGTGAGGTTCGAGGAAGCCCTCACCTACTTCAGTCGGACGACACCGCCGCGTCGGACGACACAGCCGAGCCTGGTGACACCGCCGGGCCTGGCCGGGCGGCGTCGAAGAGGAAGACGATCCCACCGAGCAGGCCGCAGACGATGCTGGTGAGAAACCAGAGCAGGCCGAGCGTGACCGCCTGTTCGGCCGAGACGCCGAACGGCGCGAGCAGGAAGACGAGCCCTCCCTCCCGGACTCCCACGCCGCTGATGCTCACGGGCAGCACCATCGCCAGCGCCACGAGCGGCACGATGTAGAACCACGCCCCGAGCGGAACCGTCAGGCCGAGGCCCCGCGCGACGAGCGCCACGCCCACCACGCCGCCGACCTGAACGACCATGCTGTAGAAGACGGCCTTGGCCATCAGCCGAGGCCGCTTTTGGTAGGGCAGAAGGTTCGAGAGAAATTGCCTCGCCTTGTGCTGCTCGGGAACCGCTTCGATGAACCGGTCGAGCGAGCCGACGGCCTTCATGAACATCCAGGCCGCCGCGGCCAGCAGGACCGTGCCGAGGGCGAGCGTCGCCCAGCCAGGGAGCGCGAAGCTGCGGGCGGCGATCGTCGTTCCTGCGAGCACGCCGAGGGCCGCCAGGCCGGTGAGTCTGTCGGCGATGACGCTGCAGCCGGCCAGCAGCCGACCGTGCGAAGTGTCGCTCAAGCGGTAGGCCTTCACGAAGTCGCCCCCGATCGACGTCGGCAGGCAGAGGCTGAAGAAAGATCCTTCGTAAAATCGCAACACGAACGACGGAACGGAGAAGTCGAAGCCGAGCGGCCGGGCAAGCCTGGCCCAGCGGAAGCCGGCAAAGGCCTGGACGCCGAGCGAGACGGCGAGGCCGAGAAACCACCACCGCCAGTCGAGCGAGCGGAGCGTGCTGCCGAGGGAATCCAGTTCGACCCGCTGGAGCAGAAACCACCCCAGCCCCAGCGTGGCCGCGACCCGCAGGGCGAACTTGGCGGCCGGGTGAAGGGAGCGATGAACCATTTCCGAACGGTACACGATCGGGCCGGCCGGGCACAGCCTGCCCCGCTGCCTCGAGGCATGCCGCAGGCGGCTTGGCGGCCGTATATTATGACGACATGGACCAAATCTCGGCGGAAGACTCTGGGCTCGTCTCGGCGTTCATGGGGAGGCTCCGGCAATTGCTCCATGATCTCCGCAGGCCCGAGGAGGCGACGGCATGGACCGGGATCGTCGTCCTGACGGGATTGCTCGTCTACAGCTACTGGCCCGGGCTCCTCAACGCGCGGTCGAGCTGGGACAACCCGCAGTACTCGCATGGCTGGATCGTGCCGCTGTTCACGCTCGGCCTGCTCTTCTCGTGGCGGCAGCCCGTCGCCGACGAGATCCCCCTGTCGGGACGAATGGCGGGGCTCGGCCTGCTCGCCGCGTCGTTCGCCCTGCGGCTGGCGGTGGCCCGCTACCGAATCGTCACCATCGACATGTACACGTTCGTCCCGGCCATCGCCGGCGTGTTCCTGATGGTGGGTGGGTGGAGGATGTTTCGCTGGGCGTGGGCGCCGATCGCGTTCCTGATCTTCATGTTCCCGCTGCCCGACGAGGCGACCCGCTATCTTCTCGGGCCGCTGCAGACCCTCGCCACGATCGTGAGCACCTACGCGCTGCAGACGCTCGGCCTCGACGCCTACCGCGAAGGCAACCAGATCGTCCTTGGCGACATGCACCTCGGCGTGGTCGACGCATGCAGCGGGCTGCGGATGCTCACCATCTTCGTCGCGCTCTCGGTGGCGCTCGTCATGCTGGGCGATCGCGATTGGTGGGAGAACGTGGTGATCATCGCGAGCGCCATTCCGATCGCGCTGATCGTGAACTCGATCCGGATCACCGTCACCGGCCTGCTCTACCAGATCGCAAGCTCGGAGGTCGCCGAGATGGTCTTCCACGACCTCGCCGGCTGGGTGATGATGCCGTTGGCCCTGGGGATGCTCTTCCTGCTCCAGCAGACGCTCGCCAAGCTGTTCTTCACGGAAAGCACCGAATTGGCACCGATCACGTCAACTGGTCCGACGCCTGATCCGACGCCGTCACGGCGGCCGGTTGCGACGAGGCCCGCAACGCCGGCCACCTTGCTTGCGGGCGGTGGCACCCAGGCCGGGAAGGGGCCGCTGCCGATTCAGAATCTCGCGTCCGGAAGAACCCCGCAACCGCCGGTTCCACCGAAGCCCAAACAGGCGTTCTCACCGCCACCGCCGATCGTTCCGCCTCGGACTCCGCCGCAGCCGCGTCAGGGGTAGCCGGGCTCGCGGGGCCCTCATGGAGGCCGCGTCGGCAGGTGCAGTTCAGCCGCGTTCCCCGCTGACGACATGCACCGCGAACGACGGGGGCACCAGCCTGCGGAATCGGTACAAGCCGCAGGTTTTCCGCTCAAATGTCCCGACCCGGCGACCGCCCGAGGCAAAAAGTGCCGGGGGAGCGGCGAGCGTCGGGAAATCGGCAGGAGAATTCGTTACAGTAATGACAGGAATTCGAGACACGGCAGGAGCCATGACGCCCCGGAATTTTATCCGCGGAAGGACTGCGACGTGCCGCATGTCGTAGACTTCGCATCGGATGAGATTCGCGCTGGGCAGCAACGAATTCATGAGTGACTCTATCCCCACCATGGACGCGGCCGATTCGCAAAACCAGCCGGCCGCTGCGACCGGGACGCTCATGGTCCGCGAGACGTCGATCGCTCCCTACCAGCCCCCGAGCCATGGCCCGTTCGGTCGTGCCGAAGATCCTCTCGCCGGCGGCATCGACTACCTCCGGGTATTGCATTCTTTTCGCCGCCGCTGGCTGTCGTCGATCGCGGTCGGCCTCCTGCTCGGAACGGCCGCGGCGGTGGTTACTTGGCTGTTTCTCCCGCGGGGCTATGAGGCGGTGGCATGGCTGCGAATCGGCGGCGGCGGTGGCATGCTCACGGCCGCCTCCGGCGGCGGCGGCGAATATGAATCGTTCCGCAAGACGCAGCTGCAGGTGATCAAGAGCCCGTTCGTGCTGACGTCGGCCCTGCGGCGGCCCGGGATCGCCGAACTGTCGTTATTCAAGGAAGTCGAGGATCCCGTCGGCTGGCTTCAGAATTCGCTGCAGGTGGTCGCCCCCGCAGAGTCACAGGTGCTGCTGATCAAGCTGCGGGGCAAGGTTGCCCAGGACGTGACCCGGGTCGTCAACGCCGTCACGAGCGCCTATCTCGAGGACGTCGTCAACAAGGATCGGGCCGACCGACTCGGCCGCCGCGAGATCCTGGAGCGGAAGCACAAGGAAAACCAGGCCGAGCTGCGGGAAAAGCGGGAGACTTTCCAGAAGCTCGCCCGCGAGCTTGGAAGCCGCGACTCGTCGGAAGTGGCGACCCAGCGAAGCCTGCTGCTCGATCACCTCGGCACCCTGCGGTCCCAGATGACGCAGCTCCAGCGGGACATCACTGCGATCGACACGGAGCTGGCACTGAACGAGGCCCGCCAAGACGCCAAGGCCGGTGCCGACATGCTCGTCCCCGAGGAAATCATCGAGGCGACGATCGCCCGGGACCCGGACATCGTTTCACTCAATCAACAGCGGAATGAAATCGATCGGCAGATCGCCCTGCAGGAGCAGCGGAGCGCCCGCGGCGCGAACGAGCCTGTCGTGAAGCGGCTGCGGGCCCAGCGGAACGAGGTCGTCGAGCGGATCGACTTGCGGAAGGCGGAGCTTCGGCCGATGATCGCCAGCCAGCTCTCCTTGGACACGCGCGGAGACCAGCCCGGGCGGACTCGGGAAAGCCCCGCGGTGCTGCAGCTGCGGCGGAAGCTCATCGCCGCCGAATTCGCGGAAACGAAGGGGCAGTACGACAAGGTCGCCAACGACGTGACCGTGCTCGGCAACCTCAACGCCGATCTCGAACTTCGAAAAAGCGAGATCGCGAACCTGCAGAGCGTCACCGATCGGATCGGCAACGAGCTCGAGACGACGTCGATCGACATCTCGATGCCGAATCGGGTCACGCTCATGGAGGAGGCGAGCGTGCCCGGCGGCAGCGACCAGTTCGTTCGAATGATGATGTCTATCCTCGCCGGCGGCGCGGCGTTCGTGGCCGGCGGGGGCGGGATCGTGCTCCTCGAATACATCCGCAATCGTCTCAGCTCCGCGGAGGAGATGACGCAGCGGGTCGGCATCCGCGTGCTGGGAACGCTGCCGACGCTCAGTCGCAGCCGAAGGTCGGCCAGCGAGGCGGTCGTTGCCGAGAGCATGGATGCCATTCGCACGCTCGTCCTGCAGGCGGGCAGGCAGCCACCGAAAGTGATCCTCGTGACGAGCGCCGTGGAACAGGAGGGCAAGACGACCGTCGCCTCGCGGCTCGCCGCCAGCCTGGCCCGTTCCGACAAGCGAACGCTCCTGCTCGACGGCGATCTTCGGCACCCGAACGTTCACCTCGCCCTCGAGCTCGAAATCGGCATGGGGCTCTCCGAACTGCTCCGCACCGAAATCTCGGTTGACGAGGCCATCCAGCCCACCGCCATCGAGGGGCTCTTCGCGATGACCGCCGGACAGTGCGACTACGCGGCGGTGACGGCGCTTTCCAGGCCCGAGCTTGCCAAGGCCTTCAAGCAGCTCCGCGAGTCGTTCGATCATGTCGTGATCGACGCCGGACCGGTGCTCGCCTTCGCCGACGCCCTGCTGCTCGGACAGCAGAGCGACATCGCGATCGTGACCGCCCTCAAGGATTCCAGCAGGGTTCCGACCATCAATGCCGCGATCGAGCGGCTGCGGGCGGTCGGCATCCGCGTCGTGGGGACGGTCATCAATGGCATGAAGCAGTCGGGACCGCGGAGGCTCTACGCCTCGCCGCTGCCGACCTGATGCCTGAGGCCACGGCGACACGCCGAAAAACGGAAGGGGGCTGAACGATGAAAATTTCCGTATCGGGCCTCGTGACGCTGCTGCTCGGGGTCGTGCTCATGGGAGGCGTCACCGTGGTCCAGGGTCTCTGGACCGACCGTTGGGCCGGCCGCAACGTGAAGGCGGAGCTCATCGAGGCGGCGGACCTGCTCGAGAAGCGGTTTCCGACTCGGTTCGGCAACTGGGAACACGTGCAGGATATCAGCGGAAATCAGGAGGAGCTCGCGCGGGCCGGCGCCGTGGGGCACGTCTCGCGGTTGTTCCGCAACATCGACACGAAGGAGGAGATTTCCGCGTTCGTGGTGTGTGCCGCCCCGCACGATGCCTCCGGCCACACGCCCGACCGCTGCTACCCGGGCGCCGGCTTCGAGATCGCCGAGGCCGAACACCGGCAGAGCATCGAACTCGAAGACGGCCGCACCGCGAATACCTTCACCGGCACCTTTCGCAAGAGCGGCACGACGCTGCGGATCTTTTGGACCTACGGCGTGGACGGGAAGTGGGTGGCGCCCCAGGTCGCCCGCATCGAACTGGCGGGGGCGGCGTCGGTCAACAAGCTCTACGCGATCATCGACGAATCACGCACCCCGAAGGCCCGTGCAGTGGCCGCATGCACTGACTTCCTGGCCTCACTGCTGCCGGAGATCGACCGGTCGCTCGCGCAGGCCGACGAGAAGCCGGCCGCGGAGACGGAGGCAGTTGGGGGGTGATCGTGGCGATCGATTGCGGTAAGGTTTCATGAGTTCGCCGGAACGGCTCCGATCGCCATGGGCCCGCTCCATCGAGAGAACTCCATCGAGAGAATCAGCAGGAAAGCCGAGGCATTGGTGAGTTGCAAGCGGGCGTTGATCACCGGAATCACTGGGCAGGATGGCTCCTACCTCGCCGAGTTCCTGCTCGACAAGGGCTACGAGGTGCACGGGGTGGTTCGCCGCTCGAGCACGTTCGGGACGCAGCGGATCGAGCACGTCTACCGCGACATCCACGACACCGACCGCACGCTCGTGCTCCATTACGGCGATCTCGCCGACGGCAACGGCCTGGCGCGACTGATCCGCGAGATCCGCCCCTGCGAGGTCTACAACCTCGCCGCCCAGAGCCACGTGCGGGTGAGCTTCGACCAGCCGATCTACACCGCCGACGTGACGGCCGTGGGCGTGCTCCGGCTCCTCGAGGCGGTTCGTGACGTGCAGGACGCCATCGGCGGGCAGATCCGGTTCTACCAGGCCTCCAGTTCGGAGATGTACGGCAAGGTCGTCGAGACGCCCCAGAGCGAGACGACCCCCTTCTACCCGCGAAGCCCCTACGGAGTCGCGAAACTCTACGGACACTGGATCACGATCAACTACCGGGAAAGCTACGGCCTTCATGCCTCCTGCGGGATCCTCTTCAACCACGAGAGCCCCCGCCGGGGTGAGACGTTCGTGACCCGCAAGATCACCCGGGCCGCGACGCGGATCAAGCTGGGCCTCCAGCGGAAGCTCTATCTCGGCAACCTCGACGCGGTTCGCGACTGGGGCTTCGCCGGCGACTACGTCGAAGCGATGTGGCTGATGCTCCAGCAGGACGATCCCGACGACTACGTGGTGTCGACCGACGAGACCCATTCCGTCCGCGAGTTCTGCGAGAAGACGTTCGGGCGGCTCGATCTCGACTACCGCGAATTTGTGGAGGTGGATCCGAGGTATTTCCGGCCGGCCGAGGTCGATCTGCTGCTCGGTACGTCGAAAAAGGCGAGGCAGAAGCTCGGCTGGAAGCCGAGGGTCTCCTTCGACGAACTCGTGGCGATGATGGTCGATGCCGACCTCGACCTCGCCCGCAAGGAGCAGGTGCTCGTGGCCGCCGGCCACGACGCCTGCATGCCCAATCGCTGACGCGGCCGCCTGGTCCGTCTCGCGACGGCGAAACGACATGAAAACGCAAGCCATCGAAAGCCTCGCCGGGCGCAGGGTGGCCGTCACGGGCGGTGCCGGATTCCTCGGCCGTGCCGTCTGCCGGCTTCTTCTCGCCCGTGGGGTCGCAGTCTCCGATCTCTTCGTGCCACGCCGCCGCGACTTTGACCTCACGCAGGAGAGGGACGTGGAGCGGATGTACGATGCCGCCCGTCCCGACGTCGTGATCCACCTGGCCGCCGAGGTCGGCGGCATCGGCGCCAACCTGGTCCAGCCGGGCAGGTTCTTCTACGCCAACATGGCGATGGGGCTCCACCTCGTCGAGCACGCCCGCCGGCGAGGCATCGCCAAGTTCGTGCACACCGGGACGGTCTGCGCCTACCCGAAGTTCGCGCCGATTCCCTTCCGGGAGGAGGACATCTGGAACGGCTACCCGGAGGAGACCAACGCTCCCTACGGCGTCGCGAAGAAGTCGGTCTTCGTGATGCTCGACGCCTACCGCAGGCAGTACGGCCTGGCGAGCGCCGTGGTCGTGCCCGTCAACCTCTACGGCCCAGGCGACAACTTCGACCCGGCAACGAGCCACGTCATCCCCGCGCTGGTCAGAAAGTGCGAGGAGGCCAAGGTCTCCGGGGCCGACTCGATCACATGCTGGGGCACGGGGGCCGCGACCCGCGAGTTCCTCTTCGTCGATGATGCGGCCGAAGGCGTCGTCCGCGCGGTCGAGACGATGGACGAACCGGTTCCGATCAACCTCGGCGGCGGACGCGAGATCGCCATCCGTGACCTCGTGCGGGAGATCGCCGAGGCCTGCGGCTACCGGGGCCGGATCGAATGGGATGCGACGAAGCCCGACGGGCAGCCGCGGCGTTCGCTCGACATCTCCCGGGCGAGGACGCTGCTCGGATGGGAGCCGAAGGTCGAGTTCAGCACGGGTCTCGCGGCCACGGTCGAGTGGTGGCGGGCGCAGTCAGCCGCGGGCCCCACCGTCTGAAAAGCCGCCACGGCCTGCAAGCCCAGGGCCTGCAAGCACCGCGACCACCCGCTCGGCCGTGACCGGCTCGATGACGCCCTTTTCCGTGATGATCCCGCGGATGAGCCGGGCAGGAGTGACGTCGAAGGCGGGATTGAAGGCGGAGGCGCCTGGGGCCGCCGTCGGCACGCCCGCGGGAGCCGTGACCTCCGCGGCCGACCGCTCCTCGATCGGAATCTCGTCGCCCGACTCGAGCGCGAGATCGAAACTGCTCGACGGCGCGGCCACGTAGAACGGGATGCCGTGGGCGGCGGCCAGCACGGCCAGGCCGTACGTCCCGATCTTGTTGGCCGTGTCGCCGTTTCGCGTGATCCGGTCGGCCCCGACGATCACGCTCGCGACGCGACCCGTTCGCATGAGGTGCGCCGCGGCGGCGTCGACGAGCACGGTGACCGGTATGCCCCGCTCGAGGAGTTCCCAGGCGGTGAGCCGCGAGCCCTGGAACAGCGGCCGCGTCTCGTCGGCGTAGACGGTGAACCGCCGGCCACGCCGCCACACCTCCACGATCACCGCGATCGCCGTGCCCTCACCGCCGGTGGCCAGGGCCCCGGTGTTGCAGTGCGTGAGCACGTTGCCCTCGGGGAGGACGTCCGCGCCGTGGCGGCCGATCGCATCGCACAACCTCCGATCCTCTTCGTGGATCTCGCGGGCCTCGGCGAGGATCGCGGCGGCGAGGTCTGCGGCGGGCGTGGCCTGCGGAAGGCGGTCGACGACGCCGACGCACCGTTCCACGGCCCAGCGGAGGTTCACCGCCGTCGGCCTCGCGGTCGCGAGTTCCTCCGCACGGGCGAGCACGTGTGCCCTCGCCGCATCGGCCGAAAGCCCGCCACGGACCGCCTCTCCCGCCGCCACCGCGAGGCCATAGGCCCCGGCGATTCCGATCGCGGGCGCCCCGCGAACCCGCAGGCTCCTGATCGCCTCGACGACCGTCTCGACGTCGCCGCAGGAAACCCACGCGGCCACGTTGGGAAGCCCGGTCTGGTCGAGGAGTTCCAGCCGGCCCTCTTCGCGGCCCTCCCAGCGGACGGCGGCGATGGAAACGGCGGAGCGGGCGTCGGCGGCGTGCACGGGAAGACCTCCTGGAGCCGGCAGCATACAATCGGAATCCATGATCGTCGGCATTCCAAGGGAAACGAAGCGGGACGAATACCGCGTGGCCATGCTGCCCGTGGGGGTGGAGGAACTCGTCCGCGCTGGCCACCGCGTCGTCGTGGAGCGGAACGCCGGCAGCGGGTCCGGCCTCCCCGATGAGGCCTATGCCGCCTGCGGTGCCCGTCTGGTCGAGACCGCCGCGGAGGTCTTCGGCGAGGCCGACATGATCGTCAAGGTGAAGGAGCCACAGCCGCCGGAACTGCCGCTGATCCGGAAGGGGCAGACCGTCTTCACCTATTTCCACTTCGCCGCGAGCCGCAGCCTCACCGAGGGCTTCCTGGCGACCGGGGCGACGGCCGTCGCCTACGAGACGCTCCGTGACGAACGCGGACGCCTGCCGCTCTTGATCCCGATGAGCGAGGTCGCGGGACGGATGAGCATCCAGGAGGGGGCCAAGTATCTCGAGCGGCCACAGATGGGCCGGGGCATCCTGCTCGGAGGCGTGCCCGGCGTGGCCCCGGCCAACGTGCTCGTGCTCGGAGCGGGAACCGTCGGGGCGAACGCCGCGAAGGTGGCCGCCGGCTTCGGCGCCAACATCGGCCTGCTCGACACGAACCTCGAGCGACTGCGGTATCTCGACGACGTGACGCCTCCGAACATCGACTGCCTCTACTCCGACCGCCACACGATCCGGGAGCAGCTCGCCAGGGCGGATCTCGTGATCGGAAGCGTGCTCATCCCCGGCGCCCGCGCCCCGCACCTCGTCGAACGGTCGGACCTGGCCCTCATGAAGCCGGGTGCGGTGATCATCGACGTTGCGATCGACCAGGGAGGATGCGTCGAGACCAGCCGACCGACGACCCACGCCGACCCGACCTACGTGGTGGACGACGTGGTCCACTACTGCGTGACGAACATGCCCGGCGCCGTCGGCCGCACGAGCACCTATGCCCTCTGCAACGCGACGCTCCCCTACGTGCTCCAGCTTGCTTCAGTCGGCGTCGAGGCCGCCGCTGCCGGGTCCGCCGCGATCCGCTCGGCCGTGAACATCTTCCGCGGTAGGCTCACCTGCCGGGCGGTCGCAGACGCCTTCGGGATGACGTGCGAAAACCTCACGTGATCCTGAAGCTGGACGGCATCGGGATCGGGTAGTTGCCGTCCTTGTCGGGCACCACCGGAGGCGTCGTTTCCCAGGTGAGGGTCTCCGGCATGGTGCGGTAATCCTGCTCGAGCGCCCTCGCGTAGTTCTGCTCCTTGCCGGAGTAGGTCGCCATCCGTCCGAGCACGGCCGAGAAGCTCGATGTCGTGCCGTAGTAGGCGTCGTTGAGCGGCTTGTCGTTGCGGATCGCGTCGTGCAGTGCGTCGTGCTCGATCTGGTAGGCGTTCGGCTTGGGTCCGTCGTACTTCCAGAGGGTATTGCCGGCGTAATCGGTGATATGGCCGATCCGCACGTAGCCCTTCGTCCCCTGGAACTCCTCGTTGACGCGGCCGTCACCGCCGGGGAACTGTCGGCACTGGCTCGCGATCTTCACGCCGCCGGGGTAGGTGAAATTGACCGCATGGTGGTCGTAGATCTCGCTCGGCTGGCCTGGAACACGGTTCTGTCGGCCGCCCACTCCGAAGGCCAACTCGGGAAGTTTGCCGAGGAACCAGTTGGCAACGTCGATGTTGTGGACGTGCTGCTCGCAGATGTGGTCGCCGCAAAGCCAGTTGAAGTGGTACCAGTTGTGCACTTGGAACTGCATCTCCGTCTGATCCTGCTGGCGTGCGCGGTACCAGATGCCGCTGCCGTTCCAGTAGACCTGACCGCCGATCAGGTCGCCGGCAAGCCCCTCGCGAACCTTCTCGAACGTGGCACGGTAGACGCCGTCGTATCGCCGCTGCAGGCCGACGACCACTTTCAGCTTCTTCTCGTCGGCGAGCTTCGCCGCCGCCAGGCAGAGCCTCGCGCCGAAGCTGTCGATGCAGACGGGCTTCTCCATGAAGACATGCTTGCCGGCCTTGATCGCGGCCTCGAAGTGGTACGGCCGGAATCCCGGTGGCGTGGCGAGGATGACCATGTCGCAGTGCTCGAGCACCTTCTGGTAGCCGTCGAGCCCCTTGAACCGCCGGTCCTCCGGCACGTCGACCTTCCCCTCCATGTTCTCGACCGCCTTGAGGGCGGCTTTGATGCGGTCCTCGAACGCGTCGGCGATCGCCGTCACCTTGACGTTCGATCCCGGCACGGAGAGCGTCTGCTTGAGGGCGCCCGTCCCGCGACCGCCCGCCCCGATCAGGCCCACCCGGATCACCTCGGTCGAGGGAGTCTGCGAGTGGACGGCCTGATGGGCGGCAATCGCGCCACCCAGGGCTCCCGCGACGCGGATCGCATCACGACGGGTCACGGAAAGCTCGGAATCGGATCGACGGCTCATCGCAAGGCTCCTGGCGGGAATGAACTGCATTCAACTCCCAAGAGTACCTCACGCCCAACGCGAGACAAAACCGATCGACCGACGACCGTGACGCGAGAGGGCGGCCCCAAGCCAGTCTGCATGACGCCGCATTGCCGCCGGGGGAGCGGACGCATCGTCGCTACGGTGAGGATACACCTGATGCTCCTCAACGTCCGCTCCTTCGGCGGTCAGCATCAAAGTGCCTACTACCCCGAGCACGATGTTGTTGACGGCGGTTTTCGGCTGACTGAGCGCCACCCCGGTCCCACGGAAGCCCGAGGCGCGAGTTTCCCTGCAGGCGATCGCTGGAAATTCCCGGAAGCCCGAGGCGCAAGCCGAGAGGGGCGTCAGGGTCGCGCCAAGAGCCGGGTGATTTGGCAAAACAGTGTCCATTCCGAGTGTTTTTGAGTGCCTCGACGCCGCTTTTCTGCACATCGTCAACTCCCCTCTCGGCTTGCGCCTCGGGCTTCCGTATTGGGCACCTATTCGCCTGCAGGGAAACTTGCGC
>DHLZ01000107.1 GCA_002405515.1 Planctomycetaceae bacterium UBA4655 | reverse complement strand
TTGGTTTCCTATGGCGGCATCCTAGATCGCGGAGCACTGGAGGTGCTATGCGAGCGTCCGGCGATGGGCACGGGCGGCCCCGAACCAGCAGAGTCGACGCAGCCTCAGGCGAACAGTTCCGTGATCACCTTGCCGGAGTTGGCGATCTTCATCGGCCGGCCGTTCTTGGCCATGAAGGTCGTCTCGAGCCCGATGCCGAGCGACTTCAGCACGCTCGCCATGATGTCCTGCGATGTATACGGCTCGGTGACGACCTCCCTGCCGTCGTCGCTCGTCGCGCCGACCACCACGCCCCGCTTGAAGCCGGCCCCGCCGACCACCACGCTCCAGCTGCGGGCCCAATGGTCGCGGCCGCCGCCGCCGTTGATGTTGGGCGTGCGGCTGAATTCGCCCATCCAGATGATGGCCGTGTCGTCGAGCAGGCCGCGGTCGGCAAGATCCGAAACGAGGCCGCTCATCGCCTTGTCGAGTTCGGGCAGCTTCGTGTCCCTGAGGGTCGGGAAGATGCCGGAGTGGTTGTCCCAGCCGCCGAGATCGACCTCGATGAACGGAACGCCCGCCTCGACGAGCCTGCGAGCCAGCAGACAGCCCCGGCCAAAGCCCGTGGTGCCATACTTCTCGAGCACTTCCGCCGGCTCCTTCGAGATCTTGAAGGCCTCCATCTGCCGGCTCGTCATGAGCCGGACGGTGCGGTCGACGACCTTCATGTGGTCGGCCGCCGCCCCGCCGCGCTTCTCGCTGATGAACTTCTTCTCGACGGTGCCGAGCATCTCGAGCCGCTGGGCGAGCCTTGCAGGATCGAGCCCCATGTCGATGTTGCGGATGTTGCCGTTGGAATCGACCGTGAATGGGGCCCACGTCATCCCGAGAAAGCCCGGCCCGACGCTGCCGCCGCCCACCGACACGAACGGCGGAATGTCGAGGTCGGGAACCCGGCCTGCCAACTCATGGGCGATCACCGACCCGTAGCCCGGATGCTCGACGTTGGGGTTCGGCACGTATCCGGTGTGCATGTAATAGCGGCCCCGCATGTGGTCGGCTTCGCGGGTGCTCATCGACCGCACGATCGCCATGTGGTGCATCTGCTTCGCCATGAGCGGCATGTGCTCGGAAATGGCGACCCCGTCGGCGCTCGTGGAAATCTGCTTGAACTCACCGCCGGTCGCCGCTCCCGGCTTCAGGTCCCAGATGTCCATCGTGCTCGGGCCGCCTCCCATCCAGAGCAGGATCGCGGACTTGTGTCGCTTCGTCATGTCCGGAGCATTCGCGAGGATCGTGTTCGTGAAGGCCGTCGCCGGCCCGGCCATGGCGGCCGCCCCCGCCATGTGGGACAGGAAGTGACGGCGATTCATTCCGCGAGGGATCCCGAAGTCGATCGACATGACATTGGCCTCCACTGGGTTCCTGTTCGTGGGTTCCGGCTCGTGGGTTCCGGTTCCGACCGTTCCTGCCGTCTTCGATTCTTCCTGCAGTATCGCTCATTCCTCCTCGACCACATTCAGTGATTGAGGATGAATTCGTTCGAGTTGAGCACCGCCCACCAGACGTCCTGGAGGGCCGCGGTCGCGTTTCCGTTCTTGGCGATCATCAGGGCGTTGGCGACGTCCACTTCCCGTGCGGTCGGCCGACGGGCCAGGGCCGCGAGGTAGAGGGAATTGATCTTATCGGCGTTGGAGACCCCCGAACTCGCCACCGAGTCGAGAAAGCCGCCCTTGCCCGTGCCGATGGCGGTCTTGATGAGCTCGCCGTTGAACATCATCAGCACCTGGGGTATCGAGCCGTTGAAGGTCGTCGCCTCGTCCCCCTCGTCGGTGCCGAACGCAATCACGAACTGCGAGAGCCAGGCGTCCTTCTTCTTCGCCGCCGACTCGCCTCCGCCGCCGACGCGGTCGGCTCGCGTAGCCGTGAGCAGCGAGTCGTAGAGCTGCTCGGCCGTCATCTGCCGCAGGTAGAAATGGCTGAAGGCGGGCTTCTCCCCGAGCGAGGGATCGTCCTTGGAGTTGCCGGCCGTCGTCTTGCTGGAAAGCGAGTAGGGCTGCGAGAGCACGATCCACTTCGTGAGCGTCTTCATGTCGAAGCTCTGCTCGCGAAACTGTCTCGAGAGCGTGTCGAGCAGTTCGGGGTGCGAGGGTTCGTTGTGGTCGCCGAGGTCGTCGACCGGCTTCGTGAATCCGTAGCCCAGGAAGAAGCTCCAGAAGCGGTTGACGATCGCCTTCGCCAACAGGGGGCTGGCGACGATCATCGACGCCAGCTCCCTGCGGCGATTGACGCCGTACACGCTGCCATCGTCGAGCTTGCCCGGCAGGTAGCCGCTCTTCGAGATCGCCGTGCCGTCGATGAACACCGGGAAGGCCACCTTCTTGATGCCGTTGCGAAGTTCATAGAAGAGTTCCGCCTCCTCGGGATTGCCCCTCTCGCCGGCGAAGTCCTCGTCGGCGAGTTCGACCGAGCGAACGTACATCCCCCCCTCGAATCGTCTCAGGGCCCGGGTCTGGCGGAAGAAGGCGTTGAATTCCCAGAACTGGTTTTGCTTGCCCTTGTTGAAGGGATGGTTGTGGCACTGCGTGCACTGCACCTGGAGCCCGAGGAACACCTGGGCCGTCCTGGCGGCGGCCTGGACGCCGTTTTCATCCAGTTTTCCGGTGAGGAAGTTCGTGGCTCCGTTGAAGCCCTCGGCGCCCGGCGAGTTCACGCCCGTCGCGGTGACGAGTTCCATCACGAATCGGTCGTAGGGGATGTTTTTCTCGAATGCCCGCCGCAGATACTGCCGCATGCCCGGCCTGCTGACCATCGCGTTCTCGACGTCCTTGCCGATCAAGATGGTGGTCCAGACGTCGGTCCAGTGCCGGGCGTACTCGTCTTCGTACTCCTTGCCGAGCAACCGCTCGACGAGCGCGAGACGCTTCGACTTCGTGGAATCGCCCAAAAAGGCCCTCAACTCCTCGAGCGACGGAATCCGGCCGATCACGTCGAGGTGGACTCGGCGACACCACTCGCCGTCGGTCGCAGCCAACGAGGGGCTCACGCCCGCGACCTGCCATCCCGCCGCCACCAGTTCGTTGATGGTCCGGACCTGCGGGATGCCGAAGTCCTCCGGCGCGGCAACGGCGGCTGAGGCAAAGCCGAAGAAGAGACCAAACGAGAGGGCCGGGAGCGATGCGAATCGCCGCCCGGCCTGGAATTGGCGGTTTCCCCGGACGGAGAACCGTTTCCGCACGCGAACCGAGGGCCGTTGCAGAACGACCTGCGTGGTCTCAGGAAAGAGCCCTGGGAAAACGGGCGAGACCAAGGGCTTTTCTGCCATCTTCGGCGGCCCCTCGCAGATGCTCATGGACGAATTCCATCGGGGAGAATCGAGCCCACCTGCACCAATCGTCAAAAATTGTACCGCGATGCTTCATTCGCGGAACACACCCTTGGCTATTCCCGCCCCCGGAACGGCTCCCGCCCCGGGGAAGGGCCGTCCGACTACCGGGCGATCCACGTTCATCCGACGGAGGGCGGCGTGCACGAACCCAATCCGCGAGGATCTCCCCACTCTGCGCGGATGACTCGCCCGGGGATTCCGTCAGCGAGAATCCGGCGGGCGAGCGGATCTCACCGCTTCCTGGACTCGATTTTCGGGGCCGCAGCAGCGGTCACGGCCTCGCCGGAGACGAGTTCCAGGATCGCCCGTGGCCCGTTGTCGCCAAGCCGCGGGGTGGCGAGCTTCAGGATCCGCGTGTAGCCGCCCGGCCGGTCGGCAAACCGGGGAGCCACCCTCTCGAAGAGCACCCGGGCCGCCTTCTTGTCGCCGAGCAGGGTCACCACCCTCCGCCGTGCGGTGACGGCAGGCGACATGGCTGCCGCCCATTTCTTCCAGGATTCGCTGGTCCGCCACCGCTTCCACTCGGCGGTGTCACGGTCGCTTGGCGCGGCGAACGCCTTCGCGGCCTCCGCCGCAGCGAGCCCCCGCTTGGCGATCGTGATGCATTTCTCGACGAGCGGACGAACCTCCTTCGCCTTTGGAACGGTGGTCACGATCCTTCCGGCGACCTTGGGCCGTCCGGGCTCGTCCGCATCCGCCTCCCTTTCCGTCAGGAAAAGAGCAGAAGCGAGATTTCGCAACAGGGCCCGCTGGTGGGACGGGCTTCGGCCGAGCACTCGGCCTTTCCTACGGTGTCGCATGGATGTGTCCTCTTGGAATCGGTTGGGGGTATGGAATCGACCGGCGGATTCCGGCGAAGCCGCGGATCAGACCGCTGCGTCTTCGGGAACCTGCATGCCCAGCTCGAGCCCGAGTTCCCGGAGCTTGGTCTCGATCTCATGAAGGGTCGTCTCGCCGAAGTTCCTGACTTCGAGCAATTCCTCCCGGGTCCTGCCGACGAGCTCACGAAGGGTGCTGATCCCCTCTTCCTTCAGGCAGTTGGCGGCCCGCAGCGACAGCTTCAAGTCGCTGGCAAGCATGCCCAGGCGACTCGAAAGCGGGGCTTCAATGGCAAACACGTCTGCGGCGGCGGGCAGGTGAACGCCCTCGCCCGGGGCGGTGTACGCCACGAACGGGTTGAGGTGTTTGCGGAGAATCTTGGCGGCCTCCACGAGCGCCATGTCGGGCGTCACGGTGCCGTTCGTCCAGATTTCGAGCGTGAGCTTGTCGTAGTTGGTCTTCTGGCCGACGCGAGTTTCCTCGACGTCGTAACGGACCCGGGTCACGGGGCTGAACACCGCGTCGATCGGGATGATCCCGATTTCCTGCGCCTCGGGGCTGTGCTCCACGGCGGGAACGTAACCGCGGCCGTTCTCGACGACCATCTCCATCTCGAACGGCACGTCGTCGGTGAGCGTCGCGAGCACGAGATCCTTGTTGACGATCTCCACGGCCTCGTCGGTCTGAATGTCGCCGCCGGTCACCGGCCCCTTGGTGCTCTTTTCGACCCGCAGGACCCGCGTCGACTCGCTGTGGTTCTTCACGACCAGGCTCTTCATGGCGAGCACGATGTCGGTGACGTCCTCGAGGACCCCCTTGATCGTCGTGAACTCGTGGAGGGCGCCGCCGATCTTGATCTGCGTGACGGCGCTGCCCTCGAGGCTCGAGAGGAGCACGCGGCGGAGGCTGTTGCCGACCGTGGTGCCGAAACCCCTCTCGAAAGGCTCGGCCGTGAACTTTCCGTACGTGGGCGTGAGTGTCTTGCGGTCGGCGACGACGACTCCGGGCAGCTCCAGACCTCTCCAGCGAACGTGCATCTTCAGGGACTCCTTGATGGGGTGCTTCAAACGGCCACGCGCCAGGCCTTCCGAAGCACCATGCGTTGGGGGTGCGCGTTGACGATTTGCTTTCGGGCTTGTTGCTTTCGGACCGGCCGTTTCCGGGTGAGGTCTACTTCGAGCAAAGCTCGATGATGAGATTGGCTTGGACGGGTATCGAAACGTCGTCGCTCGACGGCAGGCGATCGACCCGAACCTCGGGAACCGCCCCCTCCGACCGGGACAGGAAATCAGGCACCTCGCGACGGAAATCCGAGAGCGAGGCGTGGGCGAGCTGAAGGCTCTTCTTGCGGTTCTTGACCCTCACCACGTCGCCTGGACGGACCTGGTAGCTGGGAACGTCCACACGCCGGCCATTCACGGTGATGTGACCGTGGCCGACCATCTGCCGCGCAGCCGATCTCGACTGGGCGAAGCCGACTCGGTGCACGATGTTGTCGAGCCGCCGCTCGAGCAGGGTCATGAGAGCCTCGCCGGTGTTCCCGGTGCCCCGCTCGGCGCGGCGGAAGTAGGTTCGGAACTGCGCCTCGAGCACGCCGTAGTAGTGCTTGACCTTCTGCTTTTCGCG
>DHLZ01000081.1:813-3375 GCA_002405515.1 Planctomycetaceae bacterium UBA4655 | reverse complement strand
TAGTTTGAAGCGGAGCAGCAAGTCGAGCGGTAGGAAGCCCGCCGCACTCTGGATGAATTGCTGGATGGCCTGTCGAGGTGGATCGAGGCGGGCAAGCAGGAGAACACCACTCGTGCTGAGCAGGTCACCGAACCCTGCTTCGAGGCTGGTTTCCGGAAGGGATTCATCGGCGGAACGTCGGCTCCTAACTCGATTGACTTCCCGATATCGGCGTCGCTGATAGAGACGCTCGCCGCCCGTGAGGTCGAGGTGGACGAGGTCCCCGCCGAGTTGCATCTTGGATTTCTGCGAGGGTTCAGGGCGGGATGGGATTGCGGGTGGGCTGGCAACTAGGCTCGCTGTGTCAGTCCGCCGACCGAGAGTCGCCCTCCACTAGGGAGCCGGTTTCTAGCCGCCAATGGCACCCCTCGCACTACGGGTTATATGGCTGATAATAGGCGGCAGTCATGAACAAGCCGCATATCAGCGTCGTCTCGGTTCTCTGGCCGCTCGATGAGAAGCTCGGCCTGCTGAAGGTCCGCACCGAGCGTCGCTTCCACAAAAACATCGCTCGGGTGACCGAAGCGATTGCCGACGAGGATTCCTTCCTTCCGCCGAAAGCTTGGCTTGTTCCAGAGAACGACCACCTGGATTCGCCGGATCACGTCGCGGTCCCAGAACCGAGCGGCCTCGTGCTCGGCGGCATCGGCTGCGCCGCGACGTTGTTGGGTTTGCGACGCCGGGCCCGACGGACGATTTGATGCTCCCGGCAATTGGTCGCCCTTCCGAGAAGGAGGTACACTCGTCGCCAACGAGTTCCTCCATGGCTGCGTGTCTATGCGTCGGATCGCCGTCAGTCTCCTGATCCTTGCCACCTTCACAGCCCACGGCTGCGGCGGCTTGGTGAGTGATGAGCAACGTCGCCTCAACACCGGCCTGGCTCTGGCTGCCGTCGACGGCAACGTCTCCGAGGTCGATCGGCTCATCGCCCAAGGTGCCGACGTCAATGGCGAGTCCGTTCTGGGCGGTACGCCGCTCGGGGCGGTCGTCGAGCGTGGGCACGTCGAGATGATTCGTTATCTGGTCCGCAAAGGCGCGCGAATCGGCTGGCACGTTCCCCCGCTCCTCATCCGGGCCGCGAAGGCCGATCAGGATGAGGCCGTACTCGCGCTCCTCGAACTAGGAGCCACCGTCGACTGCCGCGACGACGGGTTCACCCCGCTCGGCATCGCCGTGTCGCGCGGTCGAGCAGACCTCGTGCGGGCGCTCCTTGAACGCAAGGCCAATGCCCGTCCGGCCCGCGGCTTTGGCCTGCCGCAAGGGCGAACCACGCTCCTCCACCTCGCTGCGTCCAGCGGCGACCTGGAGACCTTCACAATCGTCGCCTCGCTTTTTCCCGACCTGAACATCGTCGATGACCGCGGTCGGAACGCCCTTCATGCGGTCGCCAACGATGCTGGCCCTGGAAAGGACCAGGCCGCGATCCTCGAGCGGTTGCTCGCTGCCGGCGTTGATCCGCATGCCAGGATGAATGACAACAAGGTGAACGTGGACTGCGGTGCCGCCATCGAGACGCCGCTCCAGTTTGCCGCCTACATGCTGAGGCCGGACCTCGTGGCGATCCTCGTAGACAAGGTCGAATACTCGCCCGCCGAGTTGACCGCGGCACTCCCGCAGGCCGTCTGGAACCATGTTTCCGCTCCCACGATCACGAGGATGCTCGACGCCGGTGCCGACCCGAATGCCATCGGGCAGGTTCCGCAGGCCCTGCACGTCGCGATCGAGCGCGGATCGCCCGACGTGGTCGCGGCGCTTCTCGCCGGCGGCGCGGACGTGAAGCAGGCCAATCCGCAAGGTCAGGATGCACTGGACCTCGCCCGAATCCGCGCTGAACGGGGCCGGAAGTGGTCCAGCGGACGAACGCCCTATATCGGCGAGTGGAAGGATGCTCCCGACGCGGGCAAGCAGATCGTCGAACTCGTGTCGGAGCACGTTGGCAGGTGATCGCCGCGTGGTCAGGCGGGCCGGGTCGCAGCCGGCTCGCCGTGGCATTGGCCTACAGCGAGCACCAGAAGTCGAAATCGGCGGCCCTGAAGCGGGAAGCGGCCATCAAGAGGCTGCGCTGGGCCGAGAAAGACCGATTGCTGGCGAAACGGTGACCGGCCGGGGATATTTCCGTTCTTTGTCCCCCGCCTCACCTCCCACCTGCCCATGCCAGCCCCGATTTCCCTGCTCGTCGCCTACCCCAAGGAACTCATCCGGGCGGGCCTACGGGCGATGCTGGAGAAAACCGGCATCAAGATCATCGGAGAAGCCAGTGACGCCCCCGGTACCCTCACGCTCGCCAAGAAGCACAAGCCCGCTGTGATTCTTCTGGACGCGGCCATTCCGGGCGGCGATGCGTTCGAGCTGGCAGGGAAAATCCAGCAGAGCATGCCCGCCACGAAGGTGATCACGCTCTAGGCCGTTGATACTACCGGGAGCATCAAGTAGTTGACATTATTCTGCAGGCAACTCGGGCCGCTGACTTTCACGGAAGCCCGAGGCGAGAGTTTCCCTGCAGGCGAACAGTTGCCCACTACG
>DHLZ01000081.1:0-482 GCA_002405515.1 Planctomycetaceae bacterium UBA4655 | reverse complement strand
AACATCGTGCTCGGGGTAGTAACCCGACCTACATCGCGCGAGCAAAAGCCGCCGGGGCCTCGAACTTCTTATTGAAGAGCGTTTTCCAGAAGGAACTTGCTACGGCCATCGAGAACGCAGCGGCCGGAACGAGTGCCATGGAAGCCGGGCCGTTCCGCAGGGTTGTGGCTTCGATGACGGGCAGGCCGAATGCAGCGACGAGCGAAGCGAGGATTACACCCCGGGAAAGCCAGGTTCTTTCCCATGTGGCTTTCGGGCTGTCCAACGAAGAGATTTCCCGGTCGCTCGAAATCAGCGTCGAGACCGTGAAAGAACACGTCCAGAACTTGCTCCGCAAACTGGCCGTGAATGACCGTGTCCTTCCGGCAAGCCTGCGAATCCTCGGCGGCGTGAGGGTTGCCGGAAGGGCACGGTGCGGGTGGAGTGGTTGCCGTCGTCGTAGCCCGTGAACGTGATGTTGCCGTGAGCATCGGTGGATTTGC
>DHLZ01000037.1:6899-8992 GCA_002405515.1 Planctomycetaceae bacterium UBA4655 | reverse complement strand
CATGCCGAGCGTGACGATGAACGGGGAGAGCCGCAGGCCGGTGACGAGGCCCCCGATGAGGCAGCCGCAGGCGGCGCCGGAGAGCACCGTCGCGACCGCCGCGGCCGCGGGCGACCAGCCCCGCGACACGAGCGTGGCGATCGTCACGGTGGCGAGCGCCACCTGGGCCCCGACGGAGAGGTCGATGCCGCCGCTCACGATCACGAGCGTCATTCCGACCGCCGCCGTGGCGACGACGGCCGTCTGCAACAGCATGATCTCTGCGTTCGCGGCGGTCGCAAACTGCCCCGGCCGCAGGGCCGAGAACAGGATCACCACCGCCACGAGGCCCGCGAGCGGGCCGAGCCTTGTGAGCCATGTCTTCATCCGCGTGCAATCGCCTCCTGCATGATGGTCCGCTCGTCGATCTCGCTTACCGGACGCGCCGCTCCGAGCCGGCCGCCGCTCATCACGGCCACGCGGTCGCACACGCCGAGCAGCTCCGGCAAGTGGCTGCTCACGAGCAGGATCGCCCGGCCGCTCACCGCCAACTCGTCGATCAGGGCGTAGATCCGCGCCTTCGCCCCCACGTCGATGCCGCGGGTGGGCTCGTCGAGCAGGAGCACGTCCACGTCGTGGTGGAGCAGGCGGGCCACCGCGACCTTCTGCTGGTTGCCTCCCGAGAGGGCGGCCACCGGCTGGCCGACGTCGCGGCACTTGATCTGCAAGGGCGCGAGCCACCGGCCGGCCGCCGCCGCCTGCCGGCCACGCAGGATAAGCCCCAGGGGGCCCAGGCCGCCGAGCCGCGAGAGCGTGAGGTTGTCGGCGATCGAAAGGGCCACCGCGAGCCCCTCTCGCTTGCGGTCCTCGCTCACCATGCCCACGCCCTGCGACCAACGGGCCGCCGGCGCTGCCGCCCCCACGTGGCCCGCCACGCGAACGGTGCCGCGGCGGACCGGATCGAGCCCGAACACCGCCCGCAGGAGTTCCGTCCGCCCGGCGCCCACGAGCCCGGCGATCCCGAGCACCTCGCCCCGCCGCAGGGCGAGCGACGCCGACTCCGGCCGCACGCGTCCGGCGAGCCCCTCCACCTCGAGCACGACGTCGCCCGGCGTCCGCCGCGAGCGCGGATAGAGCTCGGTCATCGGGCGGCCGACCATCCATTCAAGAATCGTCGCATCGGCGAGCGTGGCGAGGTCGCCGCCGCCCACGGTCGCGCCGTCGCGGAGCACGGTCACGCGGTCGGCGAAGTCCCGCACCTCCTCGAGCACGTGAGAGATGAACACGATCGCCTGGCCGGCCGCCCGCAGCCGCTTGACGACCGCCGCGAGATGCCGCACGTCGTCGCGGGTGAGGCTGCTCGTCGGCTCGTCGAGGACGAGCACCCGGCAGCCCACGGCCACGGCCCTCGCGATCTCCACCACCTGCCGGTCGGCGATCGGCAGCGTGGCCACCCGCCGCCCGGGGGCGATGTCGGGCCGCCCGAGCTGGCCGAGCGCGGCCCGGGCCGTGTCGTGCATGGCCGCCCGCCGGAGGAAGCCCGCCCGCACCGGCTCCGCGGCCAGGAGGATGTTCTCGGCCACGGTGAGGTCCGGCGCGAGGGCGAGCTCCTGGTGGATCATGGCCACGCCCGCCGCCCGGGCCTCGCGGGGGGAGCGGGGCGAGTAGGGTTGGCCATCGAGCCGCATGCCGCCGGCATCCGGCCGGACCACGCCGGCCAGCACCTTCATCAGCGTGCTCTTGCCGGCCCCGTTCTCGCCGACCACGGCCAGCACTTCGCCGGCGGCCACCCGCAGGTCCACGCCGGAGAGCGCCACCGTCGCGCCGAACGACTTGCGGACGCCCTGCATCACGAGGCGGTCGGATGGTGGCGACACGGCGGTCACGGCAGCTGGAGGATCTTCTGGATCTCGGGCCGGTCGACGTTCTCGCGGGTCACAACCGTGGCGGCCGTGTCGATCATCGGCGCGACCGGCATGCCCCGCAGGTGGTGGACGGCGGCGGTCACCGTCTCCCGTCCCATCCGCCGCGGGTCCTGAGCCACGAGCGCGTCGATCTCCCCCTTGCGGAGCGCCTCGATGAGCGCAGGAGAGGTATCGAAGCCGACGAACTTC
>DHLZ01000037.1:826-6677 GCA_002405515.1 Planctomycetaceae bacterium UBA4655 | reverse complement strand
CCGCAGCGTGTCGAGCATGTTGAGGGCCACGGTCTTTGCCTCGCCGGCCGTGGCGCCGGAATAGCGGTTGGCGGAGATGACCTCGATCCCCGGCCGGGCGGCGAAGGCCGCGGCGCAGCCCGCCTCCCTTTCGTCGGTGCTCGCGGAGCCCACCTGGTAGCGGAGCAGCACCACCTTCCCCGTGCCGCCGAGCCGGTCGGCCAGGGTGGCGCCGCCGAGTTCGCCGCCGCGGCGGTTGTCGGTGGCGACGAGGCCGACGAAATCCTTGCCCGCCTCCCCCTGGAGCGCCGAGTCGAAGATCACGACCGGAATCTTCCGCTGGCCGGCCAGGGCCACGGGGCGGCGGAGCGCCGCGGCGTCGAGCGGGGCCACGGCGATCGCCGCCACGCCCTCGGTGACGAACTGCTCGACGATCGCGATCTGCTGGCCGCGGTCGTTCTCCTTGAGCGGCCCTTTCCAGACGAGCTCGACGTCCAGTTCCGCGGCCGCCTCGCGGGCACCGGCCTCGACCGTCTTCCAGAAAACGTGGGTCGTGCCCTTGGGGATCATGGCGATCCGCGGCTTGGCGGCATGGGCCGGTGGCGCGGTCAGGGCGAGCGGCAGGATCAGGAGGGCGATCGCGAGGCGCATGCGTTTTTCCCGGAGTCTCGAAGGATAGCCCGTGAGGATACGTGAACCAAAGGCCGACGGGCAATCGCTCTGCGAGCCTCGTGGAACCGCCATCGACACCGGGTCGGTCTTACGCCGGGCATCACGGCCGGCGCGGCGGAAACGCAATCCTGATGGATTCCTGCGGCCCTTCAGCACCGCATTCGTGCTCTCTGTAGGCTGAAGTATCTTTTATGCGTCCAAGGAGCACATCCAATGAAGTCGTGCGGTTTGATGACGATCGTCGGCGTGTGGACACTGGCCGCGGCAGGATTCGCGGCAGAGGCCGTTCCCGCGGCACAGGAGGATTTCTCCCGCCACGCGATCTTCGCCTCCACGGCGCCGCGGGCAGCGGCCTGTGCCGCGGCCACGACGTCGCTGCCACTGCAGCTCAGGCGTGGTGACCGCGTCTGCCTCATCGGCAACACGCTCTTCGAGCGGGCGCAGCTGTTCGGGCAGGTGTCGGCGATCCTCCAGGCGGGCTTTCCCGAACATGAGCTCGTGATTCGCAATCTTGCCTGGTCGGCCGACGAGATCGACCTCGCCCCCCGACCGGAAAACTTCGCCGACATCGATCAGCACCTCACGTTCTGCAAAGCCGACGTGATCTTCGCGGCCTACGGATTCAACGAATCCTTCGCCGGGCCCGAGGGCCTGCCTGCGTTCCGCGAGAAACTCGCCGCCTTCCTCCGCACGCTCGTCGGCAAGGCCTTCAACGGCCGGACCGGACCGCGGGTCGTGCTCGTCTCCCCGATCCCGAATGAAAACGTTGCCGGAGTCGCCGCGGCCGATCTCAACAATCGGCGGATCGCCGCCTACGTCGCCGCGATGCGCGATGTGGCCCGCGATCAGGGGGTGGGCTTCGTCGACGCATTCACGCCGCTCCTCGCCGCCATGGGCGATCCGGCGAGCGACCTCACGATCAACGGCTGCCACCTTACGAGCCTGGCTTACGACCTCTTTGCGCGGGAGCTGTTTCGCGGCTGCTTCGCCGCCGAGCCTCCCGCGGTGAGCAGGCAGCTCCTTCAGGCCGTCGTCGATCTCGACCGGCAGTTCTTCCGTCGGTACCGGCCGCTGAACACGTTCTACTACGCCGGCGACCGCAACAAGGATTACGGCTACCTCGATTTCCTGCCGGCGATGCGCAACTTCGACATCATGTGTGCCACCCGCGACAGGCGGATCTGGGACATCGCCCGCGGGCGGGCGGTGGCCGAGAAGCCCGACGACTCGAACCTTCCGGAGATGCCGGCCGTGAACGAAAGCCGCGGCGCGAACGAGTGGCTGCCGGCCGACAAGGAACGGGAGGCCTTCAAGGTCGATCCGCGGTTCGCGGTGAATCTGTTCGCCGGCGAGGAGCGGTTTCCGGAAATCGCCAACCCGATCCAGTGCCGCTGGGACTCCCGCGGCCGCATGTGGGTGAGCACCTCGCAGGCCTATCCCCATGTCTATCCCGGCATGGAGCCGCGCGATCGGCTCGTGATTCTCGAAGACACCGACGGCGACGGCACGGCCGACGCGTCGAAGGTCTTCGCCGACGATCTCCACCTGCCGCTGTCGTTCGAGTTCGGCGACGGCGGGGTCTACGTCTCCGAGCAGCCACACCTCACGTTTCTCAAGGACACCGACGGCGACGATCGCGCGGATGTCCACGACGTGATCCTCTCGGGTTTCGGCACCGAAGACTCCCACCACTCCCTGCACGATTTCATCTGGGCACCGGACGGCGGTCTCATCTTCCGCGAAAGCTTGTTCCACCATTCACAGGTCGAGACGCCCTACGGGCCGGTGCGGCAGCGGAACAGCGGCTGGTTCCACTACCAGCCGCGGACGCATCGGCTGGTGAGTTTCGGCAGCTACCCGAGCACGAATCCCTGGGGCGTGGCCTTCGACCCCTGGGGCAACCACACCGCCAGCCACCCCGTCTTCGCCGAGGCGTTTCACGCCATCGATCCTCCATACCCCAAGCAGTTTCGCTCGCCGCGCGGACTCCAGGCGTATTCGGGCGTATGCGGGCAGGCCTTCATCGACTCGCCCGCCTTCCCCGCCGACCTGCAGGGCGGGTTCGTGAGGGCGCGGTACAAGCCGACCAACCGCATCGAGCTGCTCCGCTGGCTCGAGGGCGACTCGGGCTTCAACGAGCAGTACGTGGGCGACATCCTCTTCTCGACGAACCTGAGCTTCATTCCCGTCGATTGCCACTTCGGACCGCGGGGCGACCTGTTCATCGTCGACTGGTACAACCCCGTGAAGGGTCACGCGCAGTATTCGCTGCGCGACAGCCGCCGCGATCGTGAGTCGGGCCGGATCTGGAGGATCGTGTCGGCCGGCCACACGCCCGCCGCGATGCCCGCGATCGCCGGCGCGCCGATCGACGACGTGGCTCGGCTGCTCGGGCACGGTGAGTTTCGCATCCGCTCCCTCGCGACCCGTGAACTCGCGTCGCGCAATCGCGAGACGGCCGCCGCGGCTATCGACCGCTGGGCTACAGGCCTCGATCCAGCGAGCCCTCGGCTTTTGCGGGACAAGGCGGCCGCGATGTGGGCGGTGTCGTCGATCGGAGAAGTGCGGCCGGGCCTGCTCGCCGAGCTTGCCGCCGCCGCCGATCACCATGCCCGCGCCGCGGCCATTCGGCAGCTGCGGTTCTGGCACGAGGCGGTGCCCGATCGGGATGAACTGCTCCAGCGGGCGGCCCGCGACCCTTCCGGCCTCGTGCGGCTCGAAGCCGCGCTCACCGCCTCCTGGATCGGCACGCCCGCGGCCCTGGCCGCCGTCCTCGAGATCTGCAAGCAGCCGCTCAGCGGCCACCTCGCCTACGCGGCCAGCTGCGCGCTCGAATCGAGGCTGCTCCGCCGGCATTGGGAAAACGACCCGGCATCACCGGTACCACGCCTGCTCGCGAAGGCCGGCCGGAGCCTGCAGATCACCGAACCGCAGCCGACCGCCGCGGAGCTGTCGTTCGACCAGCAGCCCGGTGTGAGCGAGGTGCGGGTGTCGTGCGAGCCCGAGCGGATGCTGTTCACGAACCGGCAGTTCACCGTGGCACCCGGACAGCCGGTGAAGCTCGTGTTCACCAACCCCGACGCCACCGACCACAACCTCGTCATCGTGAAGCCAGGAACGCTCGCCGAGGTCGGCATGGCCGCCAACGACATGGCGAAGGATCCCACGAACGCCGCCGGTGATTTCGTCCCCGAGACGAAGCGGGGCCTGATCATCGCCGCCACGCCGATGATCGGCCCCACGCGGAAATCCCTCGCCCACGTGCTCCGCTTCACCTCGCCGACGGAGCCTGGCGTCTATCCGTATGTATGCACGTTTCCGGGCCACTGGATCGTGATGAATGGACGGATGGTGGTTGCCCGGAACGCGGCCGAGGCCGAGGAGATCCTCGCCTCCTGCCAGCCGAAGATCGTGAAGGCCTGGACGCTCGACGACTTTCCGACCGTCTCGTCGGCCATGGACGAGGCCACGCTGACCCGAGGCATGCATGCCGCCGTCAAGGCGCAGTGCACGCAGTGCCACGTGGTCGGCGGGCACGGCGTAAACCTCGGCCCGAATCTCGCCGAGGCCGCAAAAAAATACCGCGGCCGGGACCTGCTCGAGCAGATCCTCGAGCCCTCGAAGGTGATTCACGAGCAGTACCGGACGATGCAGTACGTGCTGGGCAATGGAAGGGTCCTCTCGGGCCTGGTCCGCCGGGAGAATCCCGAGGCGATCACGCTGGTCACGAATCTGGCCGCCCCCGACCAGACGACCACCATCCCCCGTGCCGACATCGAGGAGGCCGCGCCGGCGAAGGTCTCGGCGATGCCGGGCGGGCTGCTGAACGTGCTCACACGAGATGAGGTTCTCGCCCTCGTCTCGTTCGTCGAGGCCGGTGACAACCTGCCGCCGTCGCTTCGCCATGCGGCTCCGCACCCGGCTCCGGCAGCGGACAAACCCGCCGTGCCGGCGAAAGCCGACACGGGCGAACTCCGGCTGCGCGACTGACTGAGGCGAGCCCGGTCAATGACAGGTGAGCGGCGCGTCGTTCAGGTCTGGCGGCATCCAGGGCTCGTCGATCCAACAGCCGCCCGTGCCGGAGCCGCCGCCGACGTTGGTGTTGTCGCTTTTGCCGGGCCGCAGCGCTGTGGTGCGTGAAGCACTGGCCCGACTGCTCGACATGCCGGTGGCGATCCCGCCGAAACCGACCGGCTCATGAGCCGGCCATGACGCCCGGAGGCCCGATGGGCCCGCGAGCCTCCGTCACCGCCGCTGCTGCCGCTCCTGAAACTCCTTCGGGATCACGAAGTCGTCGGTCGCGCTGCCGTCGGGCTCTTGAATGAGCTCGAGCGTCTCGACGAGCGGGATGACGACGTCTTCCTTCTTGATGAGCGCGGTGAGCGTCTTGGGGGAGATCCTTGCGAGGTTCGGCAGGGCGAGCGGGCCCTGCCGCTTCGCGAGGGCCGTGGCGGCGGCGACCGAGTCGGGCCGCTCGAAGGCCGTGACGCCCGGGAGCTGGCCGTCCCACTTCTGCGCGGCCGCCAGTGCGGCGGCGACCTCAGGCGCGAGGACGGCGAGCCGCGGAAGGCTTCCGCTCCAATGCGGGCTCGCCGCGAGCACGGCCACGACCTCGGGGGTGACATCGGTGAGCGTCGCCGAGACCGCGGCGAGGGCGAAGGCGTTTTCGTGCGTTATGAGCTTGCGGGCCAGGTCCACGGAGTCGAGCCGCTGCAGGCCGGGCAGAACGACCGGCCCGGCATGACGGGCCAGGGCCGCGGCGACGTCGACGTCGAGGGAGGTGAAGCCGGGTAACCGCAGCGTACGGCGATGCGACTCGATCGCCGCCGCCACCTCGACTGACATTTCAGAAAGGCCAAACAGGCAGAGGTCGTGATCGGCCTTGGACAGTCTCTCCGCCTCCGCGACGGTGAGCCGTTTTTCGAGCCGCAGCGGCTCGATCGCCGGTCCCGCCGGCACGACGGGCTCCGCGGGCCGGGCTTCGCCGCCGCCGAGCTGTATTTTCGCGGCGGCCCGTTCGGGCTCGGCATGCGCGTGGAGCACGATCCCGACGCGGACGAGCGTCTCGGGCACCGGGTCGAGCGCGATCGTGGTGACGCGGTCGTACTCCCGCTGCGGCAGCCGATAGAAGAGCGTCAGGCCCGGGGCATGAAAGAAGCCCGGCTGCCAGATGGCGACGAGCGACTTCGCCTCGTCGGCG
>DHLZ01000037.1:0-681 GCA_002405515.1 Planctomycetaceae bacterium UBA4655 | reverse complement strand
GCCAGCTGCTCGGCCGTGGCCTGCCGCCAGTCGGCGTCTGGAACGGCCCGCCACTCGGGCACGATCTCCTTCGTGCCGACGGGCACGAGCGGCACGCGGGCCAGCCGCGGGGCCTTTCCGGTGCGCGGGTCGCCGGTGTGATCGACGCACCACAGGTCGTGAATCGCATACGGCGCGGTGTTGTCGAGCACGAGGTCGCCCGTGGCCGTCCGTCGCGCCTCGAGAAACGCCAGCGGCTTCATGAGGCCGTCGTAGTAGACGAACTGCTCGGCGTCGATCAAGGTGCCGCCTCTGCCATGCCCGCCGTAGGAAAACACCGGCTCGGCCTTCACCATCCGCGCCTTGGCATACCAGTGGTCGGCCGCCACGGCGGGCGTCCGCGGCTGTGCGCCGAGTCGGCCTCGTCTGTCTGGCTGTCGCCCGAGGAACAGCCGCCACGACAGCGAGTCGGTCACCTCCTGTCCCGGGGGCTTGATCCCCTCACCCTCCTCCGAGGCCGGCCACCAGATCACCGGCCGGCCGTCGGGAAACCGTACCTTCATCGTCAGACCCTTCTCGGGCGGCGGCGGGTCGGCATCCCAGTGGAAGTAGACGATCGGTTTTTTGACGCTGCCCCGCCAGGGCAGGTTCCGCAGGTTTGGCGGCTCGGTGCGGTAAAGCTCCCGCGGGCAGTCGGCCCAT
>DHLZ01000250.1 GCA_002405515.1 Planctomycetaceae bacterium UBA4655 | reverse complement strand
TCAGCCGGGGCGGCGCCCTTGCCACGGCCGCGGAAAGGCCGCGGCACCGGCACCGGACCGCCGTGCCCGCCCAAGAGGCCGCCACGGGCCACCTCGGCCGGCTGCACGAGCCGCGACACGGTGAGCGTGCCGGCCGCCTCGCGGGGCTGGCCGTCGAGCGTGGTCGTGCCGACCGTGAGCTTCACGGCGGCGGGCTTGCCACTCTCGCCCGTGGCCTGCCATTCGGCGGCCGACACGCTCGCCTCGACCTCGGTGTAACCGACGCTCACGCTCCGCGTGTCGCTGCGGGTCTCGCCGCTGGTGTCCGTGACGTCGGCCACGATCGCATACGTAAAGACGGGCAGCGACTCCTTCGGCACCGAGCGGTCGGGCCGAGCCGTGAACGTGACCGTGAACTTTCCGGCGTCGTCGGTCACGGCCGTGCCGCGGGCGATCCGCTGGCCGCCCGCGTCGAAGGGCAGCCAGGGAAAGAACCAGCGGCACCAGAAGGGCCAGCGGACCTGCCGCGTGACGTGCCAACTCACCTTCGCCGCGGCCACCGGCAGGCCCGTGTAGGTGGTGGCCGTGCCGGAGAGCGAAACCTCGCCGCCGAGCGGCGGCGACTTTTCCGGCGCCGCGAGCTTCACGAGGAACTTCGGCCGCTTGTACTCCTCGACGCGAACGCCCACGCCGCCGCCGAAGCCGTCGTTGCCGGTGGCCTGGGCCTGGATCGACCACTGCCCCGGCAGGGCCCCCGTGGCGATCGGAAAATTGCCGTGGAACGAACCGTTGGCGGTCGTTTTGTGGGTGGCCTTGGCCACCTCGCGGCCGTTGGCGTCGCGGAACGTGACCTCGATAGTGCGGTCGGCCACGGCGTGGTAGTCGGCCTTCTCGAAGTCGCTCGCGCAGGCGATCCCCTTGTAGTGGACGATCTGGCCGGGGCGGTGGATGCCGCGGTCGGTGACGAGCACGAGCGACTTCGTGCCCGAGGGCTGCTCGTTGTGCCAGGCGTTGATCGAGTCGGTGGCGGTCGCGTGCCGCTTGCCGCCGAGGTCGGACGTGGCGACGACGATGATCTCCCTATGCTGCGGGGCGGAGAGTTCGTAGCGGCCATCCTTGTCGGTGGTGGCGGTGGCGGCCTCGGCGAAGGGGGGCGGTCCGCCCTGCTCACCGCGGACGAAGAGCTTCACGGTCGCGCCGGCCACGGGCTCACCCGAGGCGACGTTGACGACGTGGCCCGCGAGGGAAACAGGGCCGCCCTGCCGGGCCGCGAGTTGGCGTGCACCGCCGGCGGCCCGCACGTCGGCCATGAACCCGCCGGCTCCCTGCTCGGCCACGATCGCCAGGTTCGTCACCCGCACCAGGGTCGCGAACACGACGTTGTCCTTCTCGCCGAAGTCGGCCTTGTGGCTGGCGATCACCCAGTAGTCGCCGGGCTCGAGTGTGGCGGCGTCGAACGTCGCCGCCACCGGCAGGTCGTGGTGTCGCTGGCGGTAGTCGTCGGTCGCCGGCAGGTCGGCCGCGTGCTCCTTGACGGCGGGCAGGGCGAGAATCGCCTTGCGGTCGGCGTCGTCGAGCCATTGGGCGTGCGGCTTGCCCGCCTTGAGCCGGGCGAGAAAATCCGCCTTCGCCAGCCGGAGGTGGACCTTGGCGAGGTTGCGGTAGTTGACGCGGATCACGGGGAACGGCGCGGCCCAGGTCGATTCCGTGGCCAGCGACAGCTCGCGGCTCTCGATCTCGACGACCAGGCTGCGGCACATCGCGCCTCCCGGGCTCTTGAGATGCGACTCAGCCCCGGCGAGCGCGATCGTCCGCGCCTCGACCAGGTCGCCGCGCTCGCCCTGGCCGTCAGGTTGGCCGTCGCCCTGCCGGATGAGGCTCGCGAGGTGAAAGCGGCCGAGCGAGGCCGTCTCGTGGTCGCCCGCCCGCTCGACGAAGCCGCGGAGGGCCGCCTCCTTGCGGTCGAACAGGTCGCCCGCGTCGCCCGCGGCCACGGCCACGCCGCTCGCCCACACGATCCGGTCGAGGTCGGCCGCGAGAAAGGCCGTGCGGTCGGCGTCGGTCTTGTGGAAGGCGATCAGGTCGCGGTAGAGCCGGATCGTGTCGAGGAGCGGCGAGTCGGTGTCGGTGACCGTCTTGTCGGCTTCCGGCTGCCACGCCACAAACTCCTCGGCCGTACCCAGGGCGGGTGATGTGCCGGCGACCTCGAAGGCGTCCTCCGGGGCCACGAGCCCGCGCTCGCCGGAACTCGAAAACTCGATCGCGTCGCGGACGATCACGTCCCACACCGTGGGCCGGTAGGCGTCGGCCATCGTGCCCTTCTCGATGACCGCCGACCAGGCGGCGACCGGCAGCTTCTGGAGCGCGGCCCGCTCCGGGCTGCCGGGAGCCCCGACCGCGACGGCGAATCGCTTGCGGATCTCGGCGACGATGCCGGGCAGGTCCCACTCGGCGAGCTTCGCGAGGTCTTTGGTGTCGGCGCCCCCCTGCGTCCGCTCTTGATACCGCCACCGGTTCATCTGGAAATAGCCCCAGGTCCAGTTGGCCCGGATGGCCTCGAGCACGTGTTTGGTCTCGGCGGGCGCCTTCTCGATCGCGGCGGCGAGGCGGATCACCCGCTCCGGATCGTCACCGGGCCGGTCGCCCGTCTCGGCGAGCACCCGCGTGGCGATCGCCCGGGCGGCCTCGTCCCAGGCCTGGGCCTGCACGGCCGCGGCCTCGACTCCCGCGAGAGCCTGCAGGGCCGTCTTCGGCTTGCCTTCGTCGAGCGCCTTCTGCACGGCCTTCCAGGCCGCGGGCCGGTCGGCGGGGACGGGCACTTTCTCGTCGCCGGCGGAGTGTTGCATCGCGAAGTGACCTCCGAGGGCGAAAAGCAGGCAGAGGACGGCCGCCGTGCGGCCGGGACCGGGGCCGCGGCTCCCGGAAACGATCTCTCGTACGGCGGCGGGCATGGGACGGGTCTCCGGAGGGGTGGGCGGTCTGGGGATGCCGCACCGCAAAATCTACGCGTCGACCTCAGATAACGGCCAGACGACTCGGGTGTTGCACAGGAAATCGGGGACGGGAGCTGATTTCCAGCGTTTCCATCTCGCTTGAGCCCCTCGTGTCGCGGGAAATCAGCTCCCGTCCCACTCCTGTCGCTGGAAAATTCCGGAAGCCCGAGGCGCGAGCCGAGAGGGGCGTTGACGCGGCCGCGTGCATGGATGCCCGGTCATGAATCGCCTGGACTACGCCGAATTGCCGCCGGGGGAGCGGACGCATCGTCGCTACGGTGAGGATACACCTGATGCTCCTCAACGTTCCAAGTCGCCACGCCCAGGCACGCCGTGCGCGTAAACCA
>DHLZ01000051.1 GCA_002405515.1 Planctomycetaceae bacterium UBA4655 | reverse complement strand
CGCCCGCGGGGCGTACGTTGAGGTGCACCAGGCGTATCCTCTCCGTAGCGACGTTGGGGCCCCCCCCCGGGCGGCAATGCGGTGTCGTGCAGGCGAGCTCGTGACCTGCCATCCACTCGCGGGGCCACGTCAACACCCCTCTCGGCTTGCGCCTCGGGCTTCCGGGTTTTTCGCAACTCGGCCTGCAGGGAAAATCGCGCCTCGGGCTTCCGTGAATTTCAACACAACGCCTGCAGGGAAACTTGCGGCTCGGGCTTCCGGGACCGCGGGCTTTGCGGTCAGACCCGTAGCTGCCCCGCGTCAGCACGGCGGGGGCAGGACGCGAGCGCCTCGGCAACCGGGCCCGCGAGAAACTCGTCGACCTGCTCGGGGGCGCGGCCGGCGAGATCGAGGCCGTCCATGGCTTTTGCGAGATCGATCGATGCGAAGAGCGGATCGGTGGCGAGCCGTTCGGCGAGATCGTTGGGCCGGCCCTCGCGGAGGCCGGCGGTCGCGGCGTGGCTGTGACGGCGGATCGCCTCGTGGAGCTCCTGCCGGTCGCCCCCGGCCGTCGTCGCCGCCATGAGGATCTTCTCGCTCGCGAGGAATGGAAGGTAGGGCCGAAGGTTGGCGGCGATGATGCCGGGCATCGTCACGAGGCCACCGGCGATGTTCGCATAGATCACGAGCACGGCGTCGGTCGCAAGGAAGGCCTGCGGGAGCACGAGCCTCCGCGGCGCGGAGTCGTCGAGCGTGCGTTCCATCCACTGCACGGCCGTCGTCTGGCCGGCCGTGGCGACGAGGCCCATCACGAACCGGCCGAGGCCGCACATCCGCTCGGCCCGCATCGGGTTGCGCTTGTAGGGCATCGCCGACGAGCCGACCTGCTCCTGCTCGAACGGCTCCTCGAGCTCGCCCCAGGCGGCCGCGAGCCTGAGGTCGTTGCCCGCCTTGTGGGCCGACTCGCAGATTCCGGCCGCGGCCGAGAGCACCTGCGTGTCGACCTTGCGGGAATAGGTCTGCCCGGTGACGTCGTACGACGCGTCGAAGCCGAGCGCCTTCGAGACCATCCGGTCGAGCCGGCGGACCTTCTCATGGTCTCCCTGGAAGAGTTCGAGGAAGCTCGCCTGCGTGCCAGTCGTGCCCTTCACGCCGCGGGCGCGGAGCAGCCGGCGGCGGTGCTGCAACTCCTCGAGATCGAGCAGGAGATCCTGGATCCAGAGGCAGATCCGCTTGCCGACCGTCGTCGGCTGCGCGGGCTGGAGGTGCGTGCGGCCGAGGCAGACGATCGCACGGGTCTCCTTTGCCCGTTCCGCGAGCCGCTCGATCACCGTCGCGAGCCGCGCGATCAAGAGATCGAGCGACTCCCGCAGCAGGATCAGGTCGGCGTTGTCGGTTACATACGCGCTCGTCGCGCCAAGATGCATGATCCCGCGGGCCTTCGGACAGGCGTCGCCGAAGGTGTGGAGGTGCGCAAAGACGTCGTGCCGCACCCGCCGCTCGTATTCCGCGGCCTTCGCGAAATCGATCGGTTCGAGGTTCGCCCGCATCTCCGCGATCTGCTCGGGCGTGATCGGCAGGCCGAGGGCCGCCTCGCACTCCGCGAGCGCCAGCCACACCTCCCGCCACAGCCGGTAACGATGGCGGTTGCTCCAGATCGACGCCATCTCCGCAGACGCATAGCGGGCGGCGAGGGGATTGTCCCAGTGGTCCTGCGAGCTGGCGTTGGACGCCGGGCTGGTCGCGGTGTTCGGGCTGGAAGCGGTCACGCTCTCGGTTTCTCCTGGCGGTTCGGGGTCGATGACAGGTTCACCATCTTGCAGAAGAGCCGCTCGAGTGCCAGCTGCGCCCGCAGGCCCCGGGAGGCTTCCCCCTTGAGGGCCCGGTCGGTCTCGAGAAGCCAGACGGGGAGCGAACGGGCACGCTTCGGCCCGAGTTGCCGAAGCGCCGCGGCCGCCTGGTCCATCGCCTTGGGCCATGCGGCCACCCCGGCCTCCTTGAGCGCGTCGTTGATGCCCGCCGGCCGGCCCGCTCCGGCCGGCAGGCCGAGCAGCCTCGCGGCCGTCGAAACCCGCTTGAGCACCGATGCCGACTGGGCCGCGATGCCGATCGGGCTCTCGCCGGCCTCGATGAGATCGGCGAGGTGCGAGATCGCGGCCGCCGCCCGGCCGCTCGCCGCCAGGTCGACCATCTCCCACGCCGACCGCTCCTTGGGCCCCATCGCGATCTCGTCCACCGCTTCCGGAGGGATCGGCCCCGTTCCGCCGGCCGCCGCGAGCCGCGCGATCGCCTGGTCGATCTGGCCGAGGTCGCCGTCGAGCCGGTCGAGCAGCCGCTCGGCCGTCGCCTTCTGGATCGGCCTCGAGTGGTGCGACTTCGCCCACGACACCAGCCACGAGGCAAGATTGGCCCGCGGCGGGATCGCCGTATCGACGATGATCCCCGCCTTCGCGATCGCCTTCGCGAGCTTCGTGTTCGACGGCAGGCTCTTCACCTCGAGGATCACGACCCCGCGGCGGCCCCGTGGCGTGCCGGCGAGCTTCTCGAGCGGCTCGCGAAACCGGCTCACGAAGCCGTCGGCCGCCCGCACGACCGCCGCGCGAGTCGCGGTGGCGAACATCGGGATCGTCGCCGCCTCGTCGAAGACGTCGCGGCCATCCTCGAGATCGTCGCCGACGAACTCCCGCCAGGCCCACGCCCGATCCTCCTCGTCGGGGCAGAGCCGTTCGCGGAGGAGCGAGAGCACGTGGTGGACGAAAAATGGCTCCGTCGAGGTGATGGCCACGACCGCAGCCGTCGCGGCCCACTCCGCTCCCGGCGGATCGGCGAGCAGTTCGAGGGCGGTGCAGGAATTCGACACGGACGAGTCTCCGGGTGTTGCAGGAGCCCGTGAGTCTACCGAGCCGCCTCCCAAAGGCGTCGGAGCATCGTCAAACTCCCTCAACTTGCGGCTCGGGCTTCCGTATGAGGCACCAGTTCGCCTCGGGTGAACATTTCCATCCTCTTGATACTACCGGGAGCAAGATGTTGTTGACAGTGGTTTTCGGCTGACTGCGAGCCACCACGGTCAACCAGAAGCCCGAGGCGCTAGTTGCCCTGCAGGCGTTTGCTGGAAATTCCCGG
>DHLZ01000151.1:2907-3113 GCA_002405515.1 Planctomycetaceae bacterium UBA4655 | reverse complement strand
GGTGGAGATCGTGATCACGCGGCGGAGCAAGCCGGTCGCCCGGCTCGTGCCGGAGCCGCGAACGAGCCGCACGGCGGGCGACGTGTTTCGGGCGGCTTGGACGCTTGGCGGTCTTGATCTGCCGCTGAGCGTCGAACTGCCGCTGGACGATGGCGATCTGGAACGATGACATGCGGTTTCTTCTCGATACAAACATCCTCATCGCC
>DHLZ01000151.1:0-2581 GCA_002405515.1 Planctomycetaceae bacterium UBA4655 | reverse complement strand
TACGTCCAGCTTCACGGCCGGATGCGAAGACGGTCTGTGCCGAGCATGAAAAACCGGTCGCTCCACGGCGATGTGGAAGCGTTGCAGTGGTCAGTGCCAGCCGCGACGGACTCGCCACCCGCCCCGGCCGAGGCTCGTCGAAGGCTCGTCAACCCTGCGATGTGTGCGGAAGTGCCATTGACCGGCTTATCCTTGTGGTGCGGCAATCGCCCCCGTGGCGCAAGCCTCCGGGCTTGCGAATGCGGGCTGAGGAGCTACCGGCCAGGATTCGACGGTAAGAGACCGGCCCGGCGGCCGTTCAGTCGCGAGGCCCGGTGCTTGCCATGGGACCGCTGCCGGGCGACACTTCATCCCATGCCCTCTCCACCAGCATCTGACGACGACCGCGGCCCTGCGTTTCCCGACCACCGGGCCGTGATTCGCGAGGACGCGGAACGATTTCGCCGCCTTCCGCCGCGGCAGCGGTGGCAGGAACTGTTCGCGCTGCGGGCCTGGGCCAACCGGCTCGCTGCGTCCACGCCTCAGGGCCGCAGAACACGCGAACTCGAGTCCGAGGCGGAGGCACGATGGCAGGCCATTCAACGGGAGTTGTTCGCGCGTCATGGCGGAGCCGACTGACGACCAACGCGACCCGCTTTCCTCAGCCCTCGACGACCTGGTCGAGGTGCTGGCACGGGCCGGCATCGCATACGCCCTGATCGGCGGACTGGCCACGGGGTTCCGGGCCCGTCCCCGGTACACGAAGGACATCGATCTGCTGGTCGATGTCCCTCAGGTCGCCCTGCCGGCCCTGCTCGACCGCCTGCACGATCGGGGGTTCACGTTCGACGCCCGTCAGGTCATCGAGGAGTTCACGCGGCATCACATGGCCGCTCTCTGGCGAGACGGCGTGCGGGTGGACGTGCTGAAGCCCGTGCTTCCCGCGTACCGGCACGTGCTCGAACGTGCCGTGATCGAGCCGGGCCCTGCCAGTCCCATCCGCGTGGCGACAGCCGAAGGCCTGATCCTCCTCAAACTGCTGGCGTTCCGGCTTCAGGATCAGACCGACATCGAGGCGCTGCTGGCAGCCAACCGCGACACGCTCGATCTCGACTGGATCAGGCACGAGTGGGAGTCGGTCTTCACGGCCGACGACCCGCGGATGCTCTGGCTGCGCGACCAGGTCTGATGGGGCAGGCCGGAGCGACTGTCATGGGCGGATGCGATGGACCGGCTGCTCGTCGTCCTGAGCACGGGCGGCGGCCCCCGGGGCCGCGTGGATCGATTCGGGAAGATGCGCCGGACCGCACTCGCAGGGTTCGATCGTGGATCGATCCCTCCCGGTGAACTGCATGGTGCGCTCCGTCATTTTGGACCGCCGCAATGCGGCGGCAACCCGCAAAAAAGCGGAACGATGGCTCGACGGCGAAGGTCGCCCGCCATCGATGGAATAAAAATCCGCCGCGTTGGCAAGGATTCGGTGGAGGCGATGAAGGTCTGGCTGCTCTCGCAGAAGCGGACCAGCCGCTGGAAGAACAGCCGCACGACGGCCGACGCCGTCGGGGCCCTCCTCGGCCGGGCCGGAGCTCGTGCCGATCAAGCAAGGCGGCGAGGCCAAGGTCGAGCTCGGCGACGAGCTGGTCGTGCGGCTCGTGGTGACGAGCGACCGCGACTACGAGTTCCTGGAGCTCGCCGACCATCGGCCGAGCATCACGGAGCCGGTGGACGTGCTCTCCGGCTGGCGATATGGCGACGGGGCCGCCTGGTACGTGGCGATCCGCGACGCCGCGACGCAGCTGTTCTTCGAGCGGCTGCCGCGGGGCACGCACGTCTTCGACGTATTCGCTGCGGGCGGCCCACCGGGGCACGGCGTCGAGCGGC
Organism: Planctomycetaceae bacterium UBA4655; assembly: GCA_002405515.1. Taxonomy (GTDB): domain Bacteria; phylum Planctomycetota; class Planctomycetia; order Pirellulales; family UBA1268; genus UBA4655. Next base: position 721 of record DHLZ01000151.1, on the reverse strand, counting down.
TTCGCGAAGATCCAGAGCCGCTACGCCCCCGAGTTCAACGCCCACTCCGTGAGCGTGAACCTCGAGGTGAAGTGAAATCGGGGACGGGAGCCGATTTCCCGTTCCCGCAGGCACGGTGTGAAGCATTGGCAACGACGAACCAAAAAAAAGAAACCGTGAACGCCATCGCAGAGCGAAAATGACGGGGTAATGGTCCCAGCCACATGTGCGGCTCGACGAGCCGGGCGATCATCGGCCCGGATGCGGGTCGAACTGTGGGGCACGCGGGACGAAGGACAGCCCGGTCAATGGCACTTCGGCAACGGTCTTCCGGCTGATGAGCGACTCGCGAGCCTCTCTCCGTAGAGGGGTGTGGTCGGGGCCATCGCCCCGATCCTCCCCTTGCAGAAAACCGCACGGTTGTGCGCCGAAGCGACGGGTGACGATCAGTGCGGTTTCAGCGCCGGTAGTCGTCCCGTTTGATCCGCGGCCCAGACGGCCGAATCGCCCGCATCCGCTACGTGCTGCCCAGACACAAAGCGGCCAACTGGGTCGGGCCCGGCCGCGGACGGAAGTCCAAGCGGCCGGGAGCTAATGGCGTCGTCGAACTCACGCCGTTTGAGTTTCTCGACCGGCTCGCCGATCTCGTCCCGCCGCCGCGGAAGCACCGGCATCGCTACCACGGAGTATTCGCGCCGAATCACAAGCTGAGGCGGGCCGTCACGGCGCTCGCCATCGGGAA
>DHLZ01000053.1 GCA_002405515.1 Planctomycetaceae bacterium UBA4655 | reverse complement strand
CTGGCGCTTCGGCCGCCGGCCTGCGCTGGGCAGCTACGCCGCCGCGGGCTCACGGGCAGCCCCGAACGGTCCAGCGTGGCGCTCAATGAGTCACGCAGGCACATGGATGCTGAACGCTCCCGGGGGGGCGTGTTCGGGGGGTCGGGAAACGCGGAGGAGCATCAGGCGTATCCTCGCCGTAGCGACGATGCGTCTGCTCCCCCGGCGGCAATGCGGCGTCGTTCAGACTGGGGCGAGGCGTGACGTTGCCACGGTTTTGCGATCCTGCTGCTCGCGTTATGCTGCGAACGTGGCAGTCACCTCACCGACATCCCGTGCCGCGACGGTTCTTCTCGTCGACGACCAGCCGATCATCGGCGAGGCGGTTCGCCGGATGCTGTCCGGCGAGGAGGGGATCGCATTTCACTACTGCAAGGACGCCCCGGCGGCGATCGAGACCGCCGCGGAGGTGCAGCCGACGGTGATCCTTCAGGATCTCGTGATGCCCCAGATCGAGGGGCTCGAACTCGTGCGGCGGTTCCGGGCCGACGAGCGGTTTCGCGACGTGCCGATCATCGTCCTCTCCACGAAGGAGGAGGCAGCGGTGAAGGCGGAGGCGTTCGCGCTCGGGGCCAACGACTACATCGTGAAGCTCCCCGACCGGCTCGAACTGATCGCGAGGGTGCGGTACCACTCCCGCGGATACGTCGCGTTGGTCGAGCGAAACGAGGCCTTCGAGGCGCTCAGGGCGAGCCGCGAGGTGCTGCAGAAGGATCTCGACACGGCGGCCCAGTACGTGAGGTCGCTCCTTCCCCCCCCGCAGTCGCTCGCGAGCGTCGCGGCCGACTGGCGTTTCATCCCGTCGGCCGAACTCGGCGGCGACGCCTTCGGCTATCACCTTCTCGACGAGTCGCACGTCGCGGTCTATCTGCTCGACGTCTGTGGTCACGGGGTCGGCGCGGCGCTTTTGAGCGTTTCCGCCCTCAACGCGCTGCGGAGCGAATCATTGCCGCAGACCGATTTTTTCGATCCCGGCAGCGTGCTGGCGGCGCTCAACAAGGCGTTTCCGATGGAGCGGCAAAACGACATGTTCTTCACGATCTGGTACGCCGTCTACGACGTGGCGGGCCGGATGCTCCGATGGGCGGGTGGTGGGCACCCCCCGGCGCTCCTGCTGCCCTCCGACGGCGTCGCCCCCCGCCTGCTCGATTCGGACGGGCCGCTCATCGGGGCGGTCGAGGGGCTGGAGTTCACCTCGAGCGAGGCCGCCATCCCCCCCGGGGCGAGGCTCTTCATCTACAGCGACGGGGCGTTCGAGATCAGCCGGCCGGACGGCTCGATGTGGGCCTTCGACGCTTTCGTGGCGACGATGTCTGCCGCGTCCTCCGGCCCGGAAAACCGCATGGATCGGCTTGTTTCCGAGATTCGGAGAATCTCGGAACGGGACGACTTCAACGACGATTTTTCAATGGTTGAACTGGTGTTCCGGGGGGATTGAGACTGCCGGTCGGGCCGGTTTTTCGTCCCGCTTGCACGGGCCATGTGAATCCGTAGACTTGAGCGGTTCCCGAGGGCTCGTTCGCTAGCGTAGCTCAATTGGCAGAGCAGCTGATTTGTAATCAGCAGGTTGCGGGTTCAACTCCCGCCGCTAGCTCCGTCGACAGAGAATAGCAGCAGCGCAATCCACGGTTTCGCCACCCACCCAGTCATCCACTCACCCAGTCATTCAGCACCGCCGAACAAACCACCACCATTCAGGCACATTCCGTACTGCATCTGCCGGGGGGAGTTTCCCGAGCGGTCAAAGGGGTCAGACTGTAAATCTGATGGCTCTGCCTTCGCAGGTTCGAATCCTGCACTCCCCACTTCCGCCGCATGCGAACTTCACCGGCCCCCCGCACGCGGGTGTGCCCAGTGCGGGCGTGGCTCAACGCCGGTGGAGCTCAATGCCGGTGGAGCTCAATGCCGGTAAAGCTCAATGCGGGTGTAGCTCAATGGTAGAGCAATAGCCTTCCAAGCTAAAGACGAGGGTTCGATTCCCTTCACCCGCTTCGACCGAAAATAGATCCTTGAAAACAGTCGATAAAACACCATCCTTGACAACATCATGAATCGCAGAGGTGCAACGCTGCTGTAGCTCAGTTGGTAGAGCACGTCCTTGGTAAGGACGAGGTCATGGGTTCAAGTCCCATCAGCAGCTCTTCCGCACCGTCACGCTCGCACCCGCACGATTTTTCAGGCAGCCGAGGCAGTTTCACCCGTCCACTGTTGTTCCGCCCGTCCACTATTCAGGTTCCGTTCCACTTCCGAGGAGAAAGCAGGAGAAAAGATGGCAAAGGATACGTTCACGCGTTCGAAGCCGCACGTCAACGTCGGCACGATCGGTCACATCGACCATGGCAAGACGACGCTCACCGGGGCGCTCGTTGCTGTACAGGCGGCCAAGAACCTGGCCGTCGCCAAGAGCTACGCCGACATCGCCAAGGGCGGCACGGTTCGCGACGAGACGAAGACCGTGACGATCGCGGTCAGCCACGTGGAGTACGAGACCGACAAGCGTCACTACGCCCACATCGACTGCCCGGGTCACGCCGACTTCATCAAGAACATGATCACGGGCGCCGCCCAGATGGACGGCGCGATCCTCGTGGTGAGCGCGGCCGACGGCCCCATGCCGCAGACCCGGGAGCACATCCTGCTGGCGAAGCAGGTCGGAGTGCCGGCCTTGGTGGTCTTCCTCAACAAGGTCGATCTCGTGGACGATCCCGAGTTGCTCGACCTCGTGGAGATGGAAATCCGCGAGCTGCTCACGAAGTATGGTTTTCCCGGCGACGACGTGCCGATCATTCGCGGCGCCGGCAAGCCTGCCTACGACAACCCGTCCGACCCGAAGGCGAACAAGTGCATCGCCGACCTGCTCGATGCGGTTGACAGCTACATCCCCGAGCCCGTCCGCGAGCTCGACAAGCCGTTCCTGATGGCGATCGAGGACGTGTTCTCGATCGAAGGCCGCGGCACGGTGGCCACGGGCCGTATCGAGCGGGGCGAGGTGAAGGTCGGCGACGAAGTCGAAATCATCGGCCTCAAGGAAAAGGCCGAGAAGACGACCGTGACCGGCGTCGAGATGTTCAAGAAGCTGCTCGACAAGGGGCAGGCGGGCGACAACGTCGGCTGCCTCCTCCGCGGCATCGCCCGCGAGGGCATCGAGCGGGGCCAGGTGCTCGCGAAGCCGGGCTCGATCAAGCCCCACAAGAAGTTCGAGTGCGAGGTGTACGTGCTGTCGAAGGAGGAGGGGGGGCGTCACACGCCGTTCTTCGCCGGTTATCGGCCGCAGTTCTACTTCCGCACCACCGACGTGACCGGATCGACGAAGCTGCTCGGCGGCGTCGAGATGGTCACGCCCGGCGACAACGTCAAGATGGAGGTCGAACTGATGGTCCCGATCGCCATGGACGACGGCGTCCGCTTCGCGATTCGCGAAGGCGGCAAGACCGTCGGTTCGGGCGTCGTGACCAAGATCCTCGAGTAAGCGAAGCTAGGGGCGTAGCTCAACTGGCAGAGCGCTGGTCTCCAAAACCAGAGGTTGCGAGTTCGATCCCCGCCGCCCCTGCCTGCGGGCCGGGTCCGGCACGGTGAAGAGCCGTGCCGGACCGGCCGTGCCAGGTGGAGGGCGGGGCAGGCTGGCCGGGGCCGCGACTCGAATGAAGGTGATCGGATCCGTTTGCTTGGCAGGCAGTTCAACTCGACCGGCAGTTTATTTCGGCAGATAGCGTATTTCGGCAGAGCGTGGCTCAGGGACGATCGGCGGTTCAGGGACGAACGGGTAAGGAAGCGACTGAAGTGGCAACCACACGACACCAGGAAACGGCGGGCGGATCCCTCTGGCGGGAACTGTTCAGCGTTTCCATCTACAAGCGGAACCAGGGCAAGGTCGCCAGGCAGGTGACGTTCGCGGCGCTCGCGATCGCTCTGCTTCTCGGCGTGTGGCGGCTTTCGCAGTTGCTGCCGATCTGGTTCGGGGGCGGGGCCTCGCCGGTGGGCGAAAGCCTGGGCGGGGTCGATCTGGGCGTGCTGCGGATCGGCGTGCCGGCCGTCATCGGCCTGCTCGCCGCGTGGGTCTGCTACCGCATCGTCAACGTGCCCCGGTTCGCCGATTTTCTCATCGCCGTCGAATCGGAGATGACGAAAGTGTCCTGGCCGTCGAAGGACGAGGTCATCCGCAGCTCGGCCGTGGTGATCTTCCTCATCTTCGCGCTCGCCGCGATTCTCGCCGGATACGATCTCTTCTGGTGGTCCGTGCTTCGTTCCCTCCAGGGCTTCAACTGAGCCGCTTCAAACGAGCGGGCAATCGAGTCTTCCCATGTCCATCGAAACTCCCCAAGAAAATCCGCTCGAGCCCCTGCATGACGCCGCCGCCGTGCGTGATGACGGCTCACCGGCCGTGACCGGTGTCGGTCATGCCGCGACCGGTGTCGATGAAGTCCGGCCGGCCGGCGGATCGGCGGCGGTCGAGGAGGAAGGCGACGACGACGGCACCCCGGCGGTGCTCGAGGATCCGTTCGCGGGCGACGAAAATGCCAAGCCGGTCTCGGTCGCGGATGAGGTGCAAGTCGCCCCGGCCGGCGACATGCAGTGGTACATCCTCAAGGTGCAGAGCAATCGGGAAGACTCGGTGCGGGAAACGCTCCTTCGGCGGATCAGCCTGGCCGGGCTCGATCGCTGGTTCGGCGAGGTGGTGGTGCCCAAGGAGCAGGTCACCGAGTTCAAAAGTGGCAAAAAACGCGTTGTTTCTCGCAAGCTCTACCCAGGATACATCCTGGTGAACATGATCTTGAACGATGACACGTGGTACCTCGTCCGCGAGACCTCGGGCATCGGCGACTTCACCGGCTCCGCCGGCAGGCCGAGCCCGATGCTCCCTCAGGACGTGGCCAAGCTGCTCCGCAAGACGGAGGAGAAGGCCGAGGAGGCGCCCCGCCTGAAGATCAGCTTCAAGAAGGGCGACCGCGTGAAGATCAACGAAGGCACCTTCGAGAACTTCGAGGGTGAGGTCGAGGCGATCGATGAGGCGAACGGACGGGTGACCGTCATGCTCAGCATCTTCGGCCGCTCGACGCCCGTGGATATCGAGTATTGGCAGATCGAACAGATTTGATCGGTTTGAATTTGATCGGGTTGAACGACGGCGAAACAGGCAGACGAAACAGGCAGGTTGAGCGATGGCGAAACAGATGGTCGGTCAGGCGAAGTTTCAGGTGACGGGTGGGCAGGCCACTCCCGCACCGCCGGTGGGCACTTCGCTCGGCCGGTTCGGGATCAATCTCGGGCAGTTCGTGCAGCAGTTCAACGACCGCACGCGGAACCCCGAGATGCAGGGCATGCCGATCCCGGTGGTCGTGACGGTCTACAACGACCGATCCTTCGAGTTCATGACGAAGAGCCCGCCGGCCGCGGCGCTCCTGAAGAAGGCCGCGGGCCTGGCGAAGGGGTCGGGAGTTCCCAACAAGGACAAGGTCGGAAAGGTGACGAAGGCCCAGCTCGACGAAATCGTCGCGAAGAAGGGATCGGACCTGAACGCCCGCGACGGCGAGCACGCCCGTCGCATGATCGAAGGCACCGCCCGCAGCATGGGCATCGTGGTGGAGGGCTGAAATGGCAGTCGGAAAACGAACCAAGGCGATGCTCGCGATCAAGCCGGAGAAGGCCGACGCGATGCCGGTGGAGAAGGCGGTGGAGCTTCTGAAGAAGTTTCCGCCGACGAAGTTCGACCAGACGGTCGAGATCCACATGCGGCTGGGCATCGATCCGAAGCAGGCCGACCAGATCGTCCGCGGGGCGATCGTGCTGCCTCACGGCATCGGCAAGTCGAAACGAGTGGTCGTGTTCGCCAAGGGCAATCTCGCCGACGACGCCAAGGCCGCCGGGGCCGAGGAGGTCGGTGCCGACGACCTGGCGAAGAAGATCAAGGAGGGCTGGACCGACTTCGACGTCTGCATCGCCGCCCCCGACATGATGGGCATGGTCGGTCCGCTCGGAAAGGTTCTCGGGCCGCGGGGGCTGATGCCCAGCCCCAGAGCCGGCACGGTGACGGCCGACATCGCCAAGACCGTACGGGAATACAAGGCCGGCAAGGTCGAGTTTCGCAACGACCCGACCGGGATCGTCCATGCGGTCGTCGGAAAAATCAGCTTCGACTCCTCCAAGCTCGTTGAAAACATCCGCCATTTCATCGACCATATGACGTCCATCCAGCCCTCTGGCGTGAAGGGGCAGTACATCCGCAGCATCTCGATCTCGGGCACGATGACGCCGGGCGTGATGGTCGCGGCGTAAGGAACGGGATTTCCATGAGCAAGCTCGTCAAAAACATGTTGATCGACGACCTGAAGCGGCGCTGGGAAGGCGTCGGCGAGGTGATCGTCGTCAGTCTGGGATCGCTCGACGGCCATCAGGCCACCAAGCTGCGACAGGCGCTCCGCAAGAAGCGGATCCATCTGCAGCTGATCAAGAACAGTCTCGCCCGGAGGGCGGCCGCCGACACTCCGCTGGCGCCGGCCTTCACGAAGACCGACGGCATGCTCGCGGTCGCCTGGGGCGGCGAAGATGTCGTCGATCTCGCGAAGGAACTCGACCGGATCGCCTCCGGCAAGGACTTCGAGGGAGTCGAGTTCCGTGGCGGTGCCCTCGACGGTGCCCGACTCGAAGCAGGCGACGTGAAGCTCGTCGCGAAGTGGCCCAGCCGCGCCGAGGTTCTCTCGCTGATCGCGGGGCAGATCGCCGGGGTGGGTGGACTCCTCGCCGGCCAGATCGGCTCCGCGGGCGGCGTGCTCGCCGGCCAGATCAAGTCTCGGGCCGAAGACCTCGAAAAGGCGGCTGGCTGACCTCACCTCGACACGATATTGCGACCGAATTTTTTCCGAAACGAACCATTCCGAACGACCTCCCCATTTCCACTGAAAGGATCCGAAGCGATGTCAACGGCTGAAGCAACGCGTGAATTTTCCCCCGAGACGAAGGAACTCGGCGACAAGATCGTCGGCCTGACCCTCAAGGCGGCCAAGGAACTCACCGACTACCTCGACGAGGTTCACGGCATCAAGGCGGCAGCCGGTGGCGCGGTCGTCATGGCGGCGCCCGGTGCGGCGGGTGGCGGTGCGGGTGGTGGAGCCGAAGCCGCGGCCGAGAAGACGGAGTTCGACGTCGTCCTCGAGAGCTTCGGCGACAACAAGATCGGCGTGATCAAGGTGGTGCGAGCGGCGACCGGCCTCGGCCTCAAGGAGGCGAAGGATCTCGTCGAAGGCGTTCCGTCGAAGGTCAAGGAAGGTATTTCCAAGGCCGACGCCGAGAAGCTCAAGAAGGAACTGGAAGAGGCGAAGGCCACCGTTTCGATCAAATAGCCTTGGGTTTCCGGGGTTTTCCCGGAAAACTGCGAACCGCTGCCCGGGCCGCTTGGCGTTCCGGGAGCGGTTGGCTATATTTTGAGATCCGGTTCGCCCCCCCTCCCAGTTTCCCTTCGTGCCGCAGTTCGCCGCGGTACGCGCTGGAATGAGATTTGCCCAGGAACGAGATTTGCACAGGACTGAGATTTGCGCAGGACTGAGATTTGCGCGGTCTCGTTTTCGTCGATCTCGTTTTCGTGAGTCTCGTGTCCGGCCGTTTCTGTCACAGCCTTCGCCCATACACCGCGATTCCCTCCCAGGAGGTCCTATCTGATGGCAACGCCCGCCGTCCGCCGACTCATGCCAACTGAAATCCGGCACTTCGGGAGCCGACGAGCCAGTCATTCGATTCCGGATCTGACCGAGATCCAGACACGGTTCTACGAGCGGTTTCTCCAGTACGACACGCCGCCCAACAAACGGAAGGACGAGGGCATCGAGGGCGTGCTTCGCGAGATCTTCCCGGTCGAGAGCTACGACAAGACCGTCAAGCTCGAGTATGTACGGTACGACCTGGGCAAGCCCCGTTACGAGCCGGACGAATGCCGGCAGCTGCGGCTCACGTACGGCCGGCCGTTGCGGGTGACGCTGCGGCTCACCCGCGAGCAGCCGATCGAGGAGGAGGTGTATCTCGGCGACATCCCGATCATGCTCGGCGGCGGCGAGTTCATCATCAACGGCGCCGAGAGGGTGGTGGTGAGCCAGTTGCACCGTTCTCCCGGGATCGACTTCGTCGCCGACACCGAATCGACCGATCGCAAGACGTACAATTGCCGGATCATTCCCGAGCGGGGCAGCTGGATCGAGCTGAACGTCTCGAAGAAGGACACGCTGCAGGTCCGAATCGACCAGAGCGGCAAGTTTTCCGCGCTGACGCTGCTGCGGGCGATGGATCCGAAGTACGGCCGCGACAGCGAACTTCTCAAGCTGTTCTACAAGACCTCGGTCGAGAAGGTCGTCGGCGCGAGGAGCGTCGTGAAGCTCGAGGGGAAGATCGCCGTCGACGACATCGTGTATCCCAAGGGCAGCGAGCGGGCGGGCGAGATCATCGTCGACGCCGGCCGCAAGATCACCAAGGACCAGGCTGAGCTCATCTGCACCTCGGGGCTGAAGGCGGTCGAGCTGATGCAGGAGCAGAAGATTCCGCTCATCCTCAACAGCCTCGCCGAGGATATCGACGAGTCGCGTCGGCGGACGAGCGTCGCGCCGAGCCACGAGGACGCGCTCGTCCGGATCTACCAGCGGCTGCGGCCGGGCAATCCGCCCGCGCTCGACAAGGCGAAGGCGCTCTTCGACGAAAAGTTCAACGACACCAACCGCTACCGCCTCGGCCGTGTCGGGCGGTTCCGCATGAACCGCAAGCTCGGGCTCCAGGTGCCGGAAACGGAGATGACACTCCGTCCGGAAGACCTGATCGCGGCCATCAGATACGTGATCGCGCTCACGGAGGGGGAGACCGACGTGGAGGTCGATGACATCGACCACCTCGGCAACCGCCGGCTGCGGACGATCGACGAACTCGCGAGCGACGAGCTTCGCAAGGGATTCCTGAAGCTGCGTCGCACCGTCCAGGAGCGGATGAGCCTCAAGGACGTCGCCGAGATGTCGCCCCGCACGCTCATCAATCCGAAGAGCATTTCGGCGGCCATCGAGTATTTCTTCGGCCGCGGAGAGCTTTCGCAGGTGGTCGACCAGACGAATCCGCTCTCCATGCTCACCCACGAGCGCCGGCTGTCGGCCCTCGGCCCGGGCGGCCTGAACCGGAAGCGGGCCGGCTTCGAGGTCCGCGACGTGCACATCTCGCACTACGGGCGGATCTGCCCGATCGAGACCCCCGAAGGCACGAACATCGGTCTCATTTCGAGCCTCGCGATCTACTCGGGCGTCGACTCGTACGGGTTCCTCGTGACGCCGTATCGGAAGGTCTCGAAGGGGAAGCTCACCGACGACGTCGTCTGGCTGCGGGCCGACGAGGAGCACGACGCCTATCTCGCGCCGGCCGATGCCACCGTGGTGGACGGCAAGGTGCAGGGGGACACGATCATCGCACGCTATCGCGGCGACTTCGTGCTCGTGCCCGCCGACGTGATCCAGTACATCGACGTGGCGCCGAGCCAGATGGTGGGCGTGTCGGCAGGGCTCGTTCCGTTCCTCGAGCACGACGCCGCCACCCGCGCCCTGATGGGATCCAACATGCAGCGG
>DHLZ01000175.1 GCA_002405515.1 Planctomycetaceae bacterium UBA4655 | reverse complement strand
GCCGACGTCGCGGTGGGCGTGCTGCCGTTCTTCCACTCCTACGGCTACACGACCACGCTCTGGACGCCGCTTGCGCTCGAGCCGGCGTGCGGCTACCACACCAACCCGCTCGACGCCCACGCCGTCGGCAAGCTCACGCGGGAGCATCACGCGACGATCCTGATGGCGACGCCCACGTTCCTCCGCACCTACATCCGCCGGACGCCCGCCGAGGACTTCGCGTCGCTCGAGGTCGTCTTTGTCGCGGCGGAGAAGCTCACGAAGGAGGTCAGCGACGCCTTCGAGCAGAAGTTCGGCGTGCGTCCGAGCGAGGCGTATGGGGCCACGGAGCTCTCGCCGCTCGTGGCGGCGAACGTGCCCCCGTCGCGGCACGTGCCTGGCAGGCCGGTCGATGCGAGAGAGGGCTCCGTGGGGAAGCCGATCCTCGGCTGCCGCGCGAAGGTGACCGACCGCGACGGTGAGCGGGAGCTTCGGCAGGGGGAGGAGGGGCTGCTTTGGATCACGGGGCCGAACGTGATGCAGGGCTACCTCTCGCGGCCCGACCTCACGGGCCGCGTCGTGAAGGACGGCTGGTACTGCACGGGCGACATCGCCCGCATCGACGCCGACGGCTTCATCACGCTCACGGGCCGTCAGAGCCGCTTCTCGAAGATCGGCGGCGAGATGGTGCCCCACGTTACGATCGAGGAGGCGCTCAACCGCGAGCTCGGCGCCGAGGACGGGGCGGTCCTGGCGGTCGTGGCGGCGGTGCCGGATGCGAAAAAGGGGGAGCGGCTCGTGGTGCTCCACCTGCCGACGTCGCGGGACCCGTTCGAAGTGGGCAAGAAGCTCGCCGAAAGCGGCCTGCCGAACCTCTGGATCCCGTCGCCCGACAGTTTCTTCGAGATCGAGGAGATCCCGGTGCTCGGCTCCGGAAAGCTCGATCTCAAGCGGCTCGGCGACGTGGCGAGGGAGAAGGTGGCCGCGTCGGCGGGCGGGAAGGACCCTGCGTCGTGAGGCCGGCCGTCGGGCCGTTCCGACCGCCGCCGACGGGGCGGCTCCTCATGAAGGCGATCCGCGACGACGCCTTCGGTGCGGAAGTGCTCTTCGTCGTCGAGGGTCTGCCGTCGTCCGCCGGCATGAGGCTTGCGGGATCGCTCCGCGGGCCCGACTGTTCGCGGGCCACGACGCTGCCGGTGACCGTGCCGCTCCAGCCCGTCGCGAGCGGCCGTGGCGTCGCGGCCAGAGCGGTGCTCACCGAGCCGGCGCCGTGGACGCCCGAGCTGCCGAACCGCTACCGGCTCGAGGCCCGGCTCGATGGCGGCGACGCTCTCGACGAGTCGTCGAGGCAGCCCTTCGGCGGATGGATCGCGCTGCGGCGGCTCGGCGTGAGGGGGCGGTCGTTTTGGCTGGATGGCCGCCGGTTCGTGCTGCGGGGCGGGCCGGCCTTCGCGGTGGCCGAGGCGACGGCGTCGCTCGCGGCGGCGAGGTCGTGGAATCACGCCGTCATCGTCGATGCCGATCGTTCCGACCTCGCCTCGGCCGGTGATGCCGCCGCCATGGAGCGACTCCTCGACGCGGCCGACCGCGACGGCACCTTTGTGGTCGTCGTCTTCTCCGCGCGGCACGCGGCGTCGGTCGCCGCCATCACCGCCTTCCATCCTGCGGCCGCCTTCGCGATCGCCCGCGACCGCGAGGCCGCCGACGCCTTCGCGCCGCTGCGCGTTCCTTCGGGCCCGCTCGTGGGGCTCACAATCGATGGCGGATTCCCTCCGCCCGCCGACGTGGGATCGGCCGACTTTCTGGTCGTGCGGGTTTCGGCGGGAGGGCGTCCCCACGACGGCTGGCTCGGCGGCTCGCCGTTGCCGCTCGTCGCCTGTCGTGCCGGCGGTGCCGATTCGGAAACCTGCGACGGCCTCCAGGCGACGCTCGCCCGCTGGGCCGTCGAGCGGGCCGGACCGGTGCTCCCCTGGGACTGGTCGGGCTATCTCGCACTGTGCTGACTTGCACTGTGCTGGCCGCATTGCGGCGGCCACCGTTCACTCGGCCGTGCCGAGCCGCAGAAACGGCTTCAACTCCCGGTAGGTCGCCGGCCCGATGCCATCCACCTCGAGCAGGTCGGTGAGCCGCCTGTAGGGCCGCCGCTCGATGATCCTGTTGGCCAGCGTTTCGCCGACCCGCGGCAGCCGCATCAGGTCTTCCCGCGAGGCCGTGTTGGGGTCGAGCACGAAGCCGGCCGGCGGCGGGCCGCCGTCCACGGCGCGGCGGAGCTCCCGCTCTTCCTCCCGTTCCAGCCGGCGTTCGGCGGGCAGGGCGTCCCAGACGGTATGGGCCCAGATGCCGGCACCACGCTTGGCGGCCTGCAGTTCGCGGTCGGCGAGAAAATCCCGGTAGTCCTCCGCCGACTCGCCGGCCCGGGTGGAGCGGCTCACGCCGTAGGCGCGGGCGAGCCCGGCGGAGACGAGGCGTGCGGCGAGGTCTTCCCCCGCGGCGTCGAACACGAACGCGTAGATCCGCTTGTGTCTCCCGTCGCCACGGGCGTCGGCGAAGCTCGTGTGGATCGTGAACGGCTTTCGCAGGAGCCGCCGCGTTTCCGCGGTCGCCTGCTTGGCGAGTTCCTTGGCGAGGGCGATCGACTCCGCGGGGTCGGGACGGGCCGTGGTGATCCCGAAGTACCGCCGCTGGGCACGCAGCCGCCGGGCGTCGGTCTCGCCGGCCACGTGGTGCTCGAGGCAGTCGGCACCGTAGAGCCTGACGGTGAAGACCTGCCCGTCGGCCGCCCGCACGGGGAAGCTGTCGCCGTCGGCCCACGGGGCATCGACGAGCGTGCAGCCTTCCAAGACGGTCAATTCCTCACCGCGAATCTCGGCGGCGAGGAACGAACCGGCGACGGCGAAGCAGAGCAGGGCCGCGGTGGTCGGCTGCATGGCCCCGTCAGAATAGGGCGGGCCCCGAACCTTCCACAATCGTCGCGGGTCGATTGCCGGGCCCTTACCTCGCTCTCCACCCGCTTGATGTCCACGAGCGAGCTGCTTGACATCACGACACCACCAGTCTTATGATTTGATGCATGCGAACGACTCTCTCGCTCGATGACGATGTCGCGGCTCGAATCGAGCAGTTGCGGCAGGCGCTCGACAAACCGCTCAAAGAACTCGTGAACGAGGCGCTTCGCCGTGGCCTTGCCGGCATGCACGAGCCGCACAGGCCCACGCCGTACCGCACGCAGCCGGTCGATTTGGGCCGGTGTCGGTTGCCAAACGTCGATGATGTCGCGTCCGCACTTGCCGCCGCCGAAGGCGAAGGGCACCGATGAGGCTCACCGATGAAGCTCACAAATGAGGCTCGTTGACGCGAACATTCTCGTCTACGCGTTCACGACGTCGTTCCCGCAGCATGAACGTGCCCGGGCCTGGCTCGATGAAAGGCTCAGCGACGCCGTACCGCTCGGGATGCCATGGCAGAGCCTTCTTGCCTTCGTGAGGCTCGTGAGCAACCAGCGGCTCTTCGAACGACCCGTGAGCGTGGCCACGGCATGGCGGCAGGTGAACCAATGGCTGGCGTGCGAGGTGGCATGGGTGCCGAATCCCACTCCGCGCCACCAATCCGTCTTGGGCGAACTCCTCTCCTCGACGGGACTTCGCGCCGAGCACGTCCCAGACGCCCACCTTGCAGCGCTGGCCATGGAGCATGGCCTGGCCGTCGCATCCGCCGACACCGACTTCAGCCGCTTTCCGAAGGTCCGCCTGGAAAACCCGCTTGCCTGACGCCACTGCCATGAAACATTCCGACCACCGTTTCGACCCCGCCGCCTTCCGCGTGCCGCACGGCAAGCCGTTCCGGATCGCCGACCGGCCGACCTCGGCCGGCGACGAGCTCGGCGGCAAGAAGGCGGCCGCCGAGGCCCTCGCCGCCGACGTCTCGCTGCTCCGCGACGCGCAGGCCCGGCTCTACGCCGACGGCTCCCGTGCGATCCTGATCGTGCTCCAGGGAATGGACGCTTCCGGCAAGGACGGCCTCATCAGCCATGTCATGGGGGGCATCAACCCGCAGGGCTGCCGTGTGGAGAGCTTCAAGGCACCGAACCCCGAGGAGCTTCGGCACCATTTCCTCTGGCGGCCGATGCGGTTTCTCCCGCAGCGCGGGATGATCGCGATCTTCAACCGCTCCTACTACGAGGAGGTGCTCGTCGTCCGCGTCCATCCGAAGCTGCTCGAGCCGCAGAAGCTCGTGCCCTTCGGCACGCTCGACGACCTCTGGCGGCAACGGTACGCCGAGATCGTCGAGTTCGAGGCGATGATGGTGCGGCACGGCACGAGCGTGATCAAGTTTTTCCTCCACGTCTCGCGCGAAGAACAGCGGAAACGGCTGCTCGACCGGCTCGAGGATCCTGCGAAGCGTTGGAAGTTCGACGAGCGGGACCTCGCCGAGCGGGCCTGCTGGAAGGAATACGAGACGGCGATCGACGCGATGCTCCCGGCGACGAGCACGCCGGACGCCCCGTGGCACGTGATCCCGGCCGACGACAAGTGGTACGCCCGCGCGGCCGTCGCCGACATCATCGCCGCCCACGTCGATTCGCTCGACCTCGACTTCCCGAAGGTTTCCCCCGCCACGGCCGCCCACTACGAATCGCTCGCGAAGCAGCTCGCCCGCGAGGGGGCGCCCGCCTGATCGCGGTTCGGGGCTGCCCGTGCCCCTCGCCGGACGCTCGCTTCGGGCCTCCCTGCCCAACACTCGCACGGATGCCGACATAGCTTCGCAAAACATGCATAACAAGTAGGCATACGCCGGCACCAGGGCACG
>DHLZ01000227.1:4303-8149 GCA_002405515.1 Planctomycetaceae bacterium UBA4655 | reverse complement strand
CCTGCTGGGAAACTCGCGCCTCGGGCTTCCGGGCATTTCCAGCAAACGCCAGCAGGGAAACTCGCGCCTCGGGCTTCCGTGGGACCGTGGTGCCGCTCAGTCAGCCGAAAACCACTGTCAACAACATCGTGCTCGGGGTAGTATCCTGAAAGCATGTGGTTATTGGCGTCACAACGTGAACGGCGACGGCGGGACGACGCGGCACGTGCCGACAAGACCCGCGGCCTTCTTCGTGAATCCCTGGCGAGGCATGTGCCGGAAACAGGGGTGTGGGTCTACGGCTCGCTCGTCAAGCCTGGCCGCTTCCATGAGTGGTCCGATGTCGATGTGGCGCTGGAATCGCTGCCCGCGGGCATGACGCTTGAATACCTGCAGAGCCTGCTTTCCGCAGACGTGGGCCGAGAGGTGGATGTCTGCCTCATCGACCGCACCCGGCTGAAGCCCGTGATCGAAGGGACCGGCGAACGATGGATCGCATAGCACTGCAGATCCTGGAGGATGGCTGGGAACAGGACGGCCGGGTCATGCGGCGAGCGGTCGGCCTTCTCGAGGAGCGGCTGGCCGAATCGACCGACGGCCGGTGGGCTGCCGCGGCCTTCGAGATCAACCGCATCTACAACATTCTCGAAAAAGCGTTCGAGCGGCTCTGCGAGTCGTTCGAAAACCATCTCGAGAAGACGGGCCGGTACCACGACACACTCATCGAAAGGATGACCCTCGATCTGAAGGGAATTCGCCCCGCATTTCTCCCGCTCGATGCGGTGCGGGACGTTCGTGAACTGAAGGGGTTCAGGCATCTCTTTCGACATGCCTACGATCTCGACCTCGATCCCATCCGCGTCACGGCCGCCGCCGAAAACGCATCTCGCTGCGTCGCCGGCTTCGACGGCTGGTGCCGGTCGTTCCTCGCCGAGGTCCGCCGCCGGTATGGCGACCAGCTCGAGTAAGGCGATTGCGGTATCATTGCCGTGGTCATGGACGCGCCCTCCGTCATTTCGCTTTCCGACGTTCGCAAGACGTTTCCCGTGCCCGGGGGCGAGCCGCTCACGGTGCTCGACGTCGATCGTTTCGAGGTGGCAGGAGGCGAGCAGGTTTCGCTCGAGGGCCGCAGCGGCTCCGGGAAATCGACGCTGCTCAACGTGATCTCGGGGATCCTTCGGCCCGACCGCGGAAGCGTCGTCGTCGACGGCCTCGACCTCACCCGGTTCAACGAGGCGACCCGCGACCGGATTCGGGCCGACAAGCTCGGCATGGTGTTTCAGTCGTTCAACCTCCTGCCCGGGTTCACGGCGCTCGAGAACGTGCTCGTGGCGATGTCATTCGGCACGGGCCGCCCCGACCGCTCCCGGGCCGAGTCGCTCCTGGCCTCGGTGGGGCTCGCCCACAGGCTCTCCCACCGGCCGGCTCACCTCTCGATCGGGGAGCAGCAGCGGGTGGCGGTCGCGAGGGCCCTCGCCAACCGGCCGCGGGCGATCCTCGCCGACGAGCCGACGGCGAGCATCGATCCGGCCCACCAGCAGCAGGTGATCGACCTCCTGCGGAACACCTGCCGGGAGCAGGGCGTCGCCCTCCTGATCGTGACGCACTCGCCGGAGGTGGCGTCGCAGTTCGAGCGGAGGATCCGCATCGAGGACTTCAACCGCGCCGCAAGGGCAGGGCGGCCGGAGGCCACGGGAGGGCGGCCGGAGGCCACAGCAGGGCGGCCGGAGGCCACGGGAGGGCGGCCGGCCACCGCAGGCGGGGGGCGGCAATGACGCTCTTCGGCATCGCCTGGCGCAACATCCGCCAGCGCGGCCTCAACTCGGCGCTCACAGTGCTGTCGCTCGCCCTGGGCGTCGCGCTCGTCGTCGCGACGCTCGTCACCGGCAACGTCGTGCAGCAGGCTTTCGCGAGCGGCACCGGGCTCGGCTACAACATGATCATCGGCGCGAAGGGGAGCCCGCTGCAGCTGGTGCTCAACAGCGTCTACTACATCTCGCGGCCCATCGAAAACATCCCCTGGGGCGTCTACGAGGAGTTCCTGCCTGCGAATCGCCGCGACGATGGCCGCGACGGCCGCTTCGCGTCGAGCACCGCCGTCGCCGTGCCAATCTGCATGGGCGACTACTGGCAGGGCTACCGCGTGATCGGCACGAACGCCGCGATGTTCGACCGCCTCACCCGCGGCGGCGGACGCCCCTACCGCTTCGCCGCCGGGAGGAACCTCCGCGACGAGAACTACTTCGAAGGCGTGGTCGGAGCCGCCGTGGCCGCTCGCTACGGGATGAAGCTCGGCGACGAGTTCTCTCCGACCCACGGCGCCGACGACGGCCCGAAGCACGATCCCTTCAAGCTCGTCGGCATCCTCGAACGCACCGACACGCCGGTCGACCGGGGCGTGTTCGTGAACATGGAGGGGTTCTATCTCCAGGACGGCCATGCCAAGCCGATCGACGACGACAAGCCCAACAAGCCCGCCGAGCCCGGGAGCGGCCAGACCGCCGAGGCCGGCATCCCGGTGGATGTCGGCGGCACGAAGCCCCTGCGGAAGATCCAGCGGGAGGTGACGTCGATCCTCCTCGAGACGGCGAGCGCCGCCGGACTGCTTCCGGAACTGACCGCGATGGGCGTCCGCACGGCGATCAACGAGGGACGCGACGCGCAGGCCGCGCTGCCGATCGGGGAGATCCGCCAGTTGCTCGACCTCTTCGTGCGGCCGCTGGAGCTGCTCCTGCTCTTGATCACGGCGATGGTCGTCGTCGTGTCGGCGGTGGGAATCCTCGTGAGCATGGTCGGCTCGACGCTCGAGCGGAAGCGGGATGTCGCCATCATGCGGGCGCTCGGCGCGCGACGCGGCCACGTGCTCTCGACGGTGCTCGTGGAGGCCGTGCTGCTGGCGGTCGCCGGCGGGCTCGCGGGCTGGCTGCTCGGGCACCTTTTGGTCGGTGCGATCGGTCCCTGGATCGCCACGAACGCCGGCGTCTCGGCGGGCGTGCTCTCGGCGGCTCCGCAGGCCGAGCTCCTGCTCGTGCCGTTCATCGTCGGCCTCGCGATCCTCGCCGGCATCCTTCCGGCGGTCGCGGCCTACCGCACCGACGTCGCCCGCTGGCTCCAGGGGCCGGGATGACCTCGATCGCCCGTCCGGGATCATGGTAGAATCGGCGGTCATGCGACGATCCGGACGATTCCTCGCCTGCCTGCTCCTGATCACGGCGGTCGCCCTGCCGCGGCAGACCCTCGCCTGCCCGTTCTGCTCGGCCGTCTCGCTCACGTTCGCCCAGGAAATCGAGCAGAGCCAGGTGGCCGTGATCGCGAAGCTCGTGAAGCGGCCCGCCCCGGGATCGCTCGCACCGCGGGCCGAGGGGCCGCTGCCGAAGGGTTTCTTCGAGGTGGTGGAGACGCTCAAGGGGGCCGACCTGCTCGAGGCGGCGGGGCATTCCGGCCGCGGCGCAAAGCCGATTGAGACGATCTTCCTCGACGAGAAGCCGGTGGGGTCGCTCTTCCTGCTCCTGGCGGTCGAGCCGCCGGAAATAATCTGGTCGAGCCCGATCGCGATCACGGAGAAGGCCGTCCCTTACCTGAAAAAGCTCGCGTCGCTGCCCGCCTCCGGCCCCGACCGTCTCGCATTCTTCCAGAAGCATCTCGAGGATCCCGACGAGGTGCTCGCCCGCGACGCCTACGACGAGTTCGCGATCGCCTCCTACGCCGACCTGAAGGGGCTCGAGGACCGGATGGACGCCTCGCAGCTGCTCGCCTGGATCGAAGACCCGAAGGTCCAGGCCAGCCGGCGGCGGCTCTACGCGACGATGCTCGGCGTCTGCGGCACGAAGGCCGACGCCGCGAGGATCGCGAAGATCCTCACGGGCG
>DHLZ01000227.1:0-4109 GCA_002405515.1 Planctomycetaceae bacterium UBA4655 | reverse complement strand
CATGGGTGCGGAGGGGCTCGACCTCGTCGACCGACTCTTCCTCGACCGCAGCAGCAGCAAGGACGTGCCCTTCACGGAAACCTACGCGGCCGTCATGGCGCTGCGGTTTCTCGGCGAGGAAAAGGGGATCGTTCCGAGGGAGCGGCTGCTCCGCTCGCTGCGGCTCCTGCTCGATGAGCCGAAGCTCGCCGATCTCGTCATTGCCGACCTCGCCCGCTGGGAGGACTGGACGGTGTTCGAGCGGCTCGTGGAAATCTTCGAGAAGGCCACGAGCGACAACCTCTTCGTCCGCGAGCCGATCGTGAACTACATGCGTGCCTGCCCGAAGCCGGAGGCGGCCGAGGCGATCAAGCGGTTCGAGACGATCGACCCTGAGGCGGTGAAGCGGGCGGCCGCTGTCGCCGCGTTCAGCGGAGCCGCGGCGGTGAAGCCGAAGGCGTCGGACGGCGAAAAAGACGGTTCTCCCTCGGAGATCCCGGGCGCCCCGCTTGCGGGCCTCCCGGTCGTCGCCGAGCCGCTCGCCACCGAAGAAGGTCGCGACGAATCGCTCTCCGGACGCCTCTCGCCCGTGCTTGGAGACACCGATCCCGAGAATCGTCCCGCTCCCGCCGACAAAAATCTCACGGCGAAGAAAGACGCTTCCTCGCGGCCGTTCCCACGAGTACGATGGATCGTGTGGGCGGCGATCGTGGCTGCCGTGGCGGCGGTGTCGCGGGCCGTTCTCCGCCCCGACTCCAGATCCGGCTAAGGCGTCCGGGATAGCCATGCGTCGAGGGATGTCAGCGAGTCTGTTCGACTCGACAGCCGTGCTTCCCCGCGGCCGAGCGGCCGAAATGCGACAGCCGCTGGCCGAAGGTGATTCGCTCGGCGACTACCGCTCGCCGAGCCAGTACGCGATCGCGGCCGCCGTCCTCGCGGTGCTCTCACCGATCGCGTTCTTCGACTGGTGGCTGGCGGCGGTGCCGATCATCGCCATCCTGCTCGGGCTGATCGGGTGGAGGCAGGTCGCGTCGCGGCCGGACGTGCTCACCGGCCTGCCGCTGGCGATCGGCGGGGCGGCGTTCGCCAGCTGCACGCTCGCCGGCAGCCTGACGTGGCTCTCGATCCAGTACGCGGCCGAACTCCCCGAGGGGTACTCGCGGATCGACTACTCGCTCCTGCAACCGGCAGAGGGGGAGCCGCCGACGGCCGTGCCGGAGTCGGCGACGGCCGTCGACGGCAAGCTCGTGCTGCTCAAGGGCTACATGTATCCCGGCAAGGAGCAGCGTGGCATCGCCGAGTTTTTGCTGGTGCGGGACCAGGGCGACTGCTGCTTCGGAGGCAACCCGAAGATCACCGACCGGGTGCTCGTGCGTCTCTCGGATCACCAGGGAATCGACTTCACGCCGCGGCTCGTGAAGATCGCCGGTCGTTTCGCGGTGAGGCCCACGGGCGTCTCCACTCTCGAAGGAGGCGTGCTGTACCATATCGAAGATGCGTTCACGCGGTAGCTCAGCCTTGCCCTCGATTCCCGCCGTTCTGATTCTCGCCGCGGCGTGCGTCGCCGCCGCGGCCGGTGGGTGCGGCGGCCGCGAGCCCGCCGCGCGTGTTGACGAATCTCCCGCCGTCGCCGCGGGCGATCCGCCACGGCAGCCCACGACCGCGCCACCTGCTCCCACGCCACCAGGCAGGCCCCGCGACGTCACGTTCGACGACATCAAGCTCGACATGGAGAAGGGGGCCCCGTTCACCCGCGACCTCCTCCCGAAGCGGGTGACGGCGCTCGAAGGCGAACGCCTCCGCATCCGGGGCTACATCCTGCCGAGCTTCCAGCAGACCGGCCTCACGCAGTTCGTGCTCGTCCGCGACAACATGGAGTGTTGCTTCGGCCCGGGGGCGGCGCTCCACGACTGCATCGTCGTCCGGATGCGGCCGGGCAAGTCCGCCAACTTCTCGGTACGGCCCGTGGCGGTGGCGGGCACCTTCCGCGTGGACGAGCTCCTCGGCCCGGACGGAAAGCATCTCGCGATCTACGCGATGGAGGGGGAGGAGGTCCGGTAGGGCAGCTCCTCGGGCCGGTTTTCGCGGCCGAAAACGGTTTGCCGTCGGGGAAACCCGCGGCCTGCACCGGCCCCGCGGCGTTGGTACCATCGATCCCATGACGCTTCCGCTCGCCGACTGGCTCTGGATCTACGACATTCCCTCCCACAAGCTCGCGTTGCTCGCGATCGCGGTGTCGGTC
Source organism: Planctomycetaceae bacterium UBA4655 (assembly GCA_002405515.1). Lineage (GTDB taxonomy): Bacteria > Planctomycetota > Planctomycetia > Pirellulales > UBA1268 > UBA4655. Next base: position 1,888 of record DHLZ01000227.1, on the reverse strand, counting down.
GGTTTTTACTGGATCGGGGCGATCTTGCTGCGGCCGATCCTCCGGCAGTTCGTGAAGCACATGCCGGGATCGAACGACATCGTCGGCTATGTGCTCTCCTGCTTCTGCGTCTTCTACGGCCTGCTGCTCGGCCTCATCGCCGTGACGGCGTACCAGAACGTCTCGGAGGCCGGCTCGAACGTCACCCGCGAGGCGGCCGCGCTCTCGGCCCTCTACGAGGACGTCTCCCGCTATCCAGAGCCATTCGGCCAGAACCTCCGCTGGCTCCTCCGCGACTACACGCGGTACGTGATCAAGTACGCCTGGCCACTCCAGCAGCAGGGCATCATTCCCCAGGAGGGAACGATCCGGGCCGAGGCGTTCCACGACCGACTCCTCGACTTCCAGCCGAAGACCCCCTCCGAGGAGATCCTCCACGCCGAGGCCCTGCGACAGCTCAATCACTTTCTCGAATGCCGCCGGATGCGGCTCTACTCGGTGAAGTCGGGCCTGCCGGCGTCGATGTGGTACGTGATGATCCTGGGGGCCGTTCTCACCGTCGCGATGTGCTGGCTCTTCGAGATGCGGTTCATCACGCAACTCTTGCTCGGCGGCATCCTCGCGGCCTACCTGGGGACGATGATCTACCTGATCGTCGACATGAACCAGCCGTTCCGCGGCGACGTGAGCATCACGGCCGAGCCGTTCGAGGTGCTCTACCGGAGGATGAGTGAGAGCTGACATGCAGGTCACGCGGCGGAAGGCGATCGGTTCGGGCATGGCGGCGACGCTCGCTGCGGCGAGGTCGATTGCGCCCGCGGTCTTCGCCGGCTGCTCGCTCGGCATCCCGCCGCAGGCGAGGAAGGTCACGGTCGGCCTGCTCCACTCGCAGACCGGGCCGCTGGCGATCAGCGCGACCTCGCTTCGCGACATCCAGATGCACGCCTTCGAGCGGATGAACGCCGCGGGGGGCATCCTCGGGCACCAGGTCGAGCTGATGGCCCCCGACCCGCGGTCGCGGAACGACCTCTTCCCCGTCCGGGCCCGAGGCCTCCTCGACGCCGGCGCCGCGGCCGTCTTCGGCTGCTGGACGAGCGCGAGCCGCAAGGCCGTGCTGCCGGTCTTCGAGGAGGCCGACAAGCTGCTCTTCTACGCCGTGCAGTACGAGGGAAACGAGTCGTCGAAGAACGTCGTCTACGGCAACTCCGTTCCCAACCAGCAGATCTTTCCGACGATCGACTGGCTGCTCTCGGAGGCGGGCGGCTCGCGGAAGCGGGTCTACCTGATCGGGTCCGACTACGTCTTCCCGCGGACGGCCAACTACGTCGCCAAGAAATACCTCGCCTCGAAGGGCCTCCAGCCCGCGGGCGAGGCCTACTACCCGCTCGAGCAGCACGACTTCCGCGAGGCCGTCCGCGCGATCGCAGAGTCGGAGGCCGACTGCGTGTTGAACACGATCAACGGCGAGTCGAACATCGGCTTCTTCGCGGCGATCGCCGCCGAGCGTCTCTCGGCCTCGCGGCTGCCGGTCGTCTCGACGAGCATCGCGGAGGATGATCTGCGGAGCATGCTCCCCGAGCACGTGAAGGGGCATTACGCGGTGTCGAGCTACTTCCAGAGCCTTCAGGGCGAGGCCAACCGCGACTGGATCGAGGGATTCCAGAGTGAGTTCGGCAACGACCGCGTGACCGGCGACGCGATGGAGGCCGGCTGGTGTCTCGTCGAGTTCTGGAGGCGAGCGGTCGAGAAAGCGGGCTCGTTCGCAACGACCGCGGTGCGGCAGGCGTTCCGCGACGGAATCGGCTTCGACGGGCCCGGTGGCCGGATCGAGCACGCCCCGAAGACGCAGCCCAGCTCGAAGTAATTCCGGGTCGGACCAGTTCGCGCGGACCGGCAGTTCGACAACGAC
>DHLZ01000281.1:30039-38425 GCA_002405515.1 Planctomycetaceae bacterium UBA4655 | reverse complement strand
CCCTGCACACGGGCCACCAGCACGGTCGTTCGCAGCAGCTGTTCGAGTGGCAGGCGGTCCCAGGCGGCCTCGAGCAGCGGGAGGCCCGCTTCCGGGCGTTTCTGCCGGCCCAGAAATTCCGCTCGCGCCACGATGCCGTCGGGCGACCGTTCGGCAAATTCGGTCAGCAGCTTGTCAGCCGCTTTCGGAAACCCGAGATCCTCCATGAGCTTGGCGGTGGAGCCGAGTTGCGGTAACTGCTCGGCGGCCACGGGGCCGCTCGGCATCAGCTTCCTCGCGGCGGCGACGGCCTTCGGCCGGTCTTTCTCGGCCATCGCCAGCTTCGCCTCGAGGGCGATGGTGACCGGAGCCTCGCCCGCCTTCTGTCGGAGACGCTGGAGCCATGTGCGGGCGGACGACGTCTCGTCGTGCTCGATCAACCGCTCCACGAGCATCGCATGGATCGCGGGCGGCGAGTCTGGCATGGCCACGAGCGACAACAGCTCGCTGCGACAATCCTCCCAGAAGCCGAGCTTCTCTCGCAGCTGGGCGACCATCAGTCTTTGACCGATCGAAAGGGGCTGTAACTTGCGGAGCGCGGAGAGCAGTTCGATCGCCCGCCGCCAGCTCGAGGGCTCCTGACGGTCCGCGAGCAGGCGGATCGCGATGGCGTGGTCCTCGGGGCCCAGTTCGCCGTTCGCATCGGTGTTCTGCTGGAGCATGGCGATGGCCTTCTGGAGCATGGCGTAGCTTCCCCGCTCGGCGATCAGCTCTGCCAGCGTGCGTCGCGCCCAGACCTTGATGCCGCGGTCGCTTGCCGAGCGGTCGGGCGATTCGACGATTTTGGAAAGCAGCTCTCGTCCCTCGACGACCTTGCCACGACGCACGAGGAAAGCGGCGAACGCACGAAGGGTGTTCAGGTCGTCTTTTCGTTCCGCGACGGCCTCCTTCAGGTACCGCTCGGCGTCGTCGGGCCGTCCCAGCATCTCGCTGCCCTGCGACAGGACCAGCTGCCGCTCGAGCCCCGCAAGCGATTCGCCGGCGCGATCGAGCGTCCGCTCGGCGATGCTGCGGCGGCCCGTGGAAATCTGGTGGCCGATCAGCGAGAGCCAGGCCTCCGGTCGGTCCTTGGCCACCTCGACGGCGCGGCTGAGAACTTCTTCCCCGCGAGCGGACTTTCCGGAGCGGCTGAGCAGTTGGCCAAGCCAGAGCAGTTCCGACGCGTTCGTGGAATCGTCCTTGACGGTCCGCTCGGCGATCGCAACGGCCTCCTCGACGTCACCGCCGCGGAGCTTGAGCTCGGCGGAGATTCGCTCAAACCCGCCGAGGCCGTCGGGGCCGATCGTGCCGAGAACCTGCTGGGCCTCGTTGAAACGATTCGAGGCGTAGAGGAGCGTCACGAGCTGCCGCACGACCTCCGGATTGCCCGACCCGAGCCGGACCGCGTTCTGGAGCCGCTCGATGGACGAGGGGATGTCCCCCTCGAGACCGTCGACTTCCGCGAAGAGTTGCTGTACTGCGGCCCATCCGGGCCGCTCGTTCTCGGCCTCGATGAGAAGGTTTCGGGCCTCGCGGAGATTGGCCCGCTCCGCCTTTCCCATCTCCCCGACGACTTCGTTGGACCGGGCGGCCTTTTGCAGGAGCGACTTTCGCGTGTCGACGATCCGGCTCGTTGCTTCCGCGAACCGGCCGATGGCGGTCGTCGGTCCGGCGAGCTTCGCGATCTCCGTGGCCACTGCCTTCACCTTGCCGGCGTCGGCTTCCTCACGGGCCATGTCGAGCAGCACCATCCGCAGTCCCAGGTTGTCGGGCCGCAATTCGACCGCCTTGGCCCACAGTCGCTCCGCTTCGCCGCGATGCCGCAGGCCGAAGCAGAGCGAAGCGAGGCCCGAAATGACCCTCGCGGCCTCGTCCTTGCTCTCGAGCTTCATGGCCCGTTTTTCGATCTCCTTGAGCCTTTCGACGGCCGCCGCCCCGGCGTCGCCATCGGCCTTGCCGGCGTCGGGGACGCGTCGGCCAGGCCGCGATACGACCTGCGCTTCGACAAGCATGAATGCCGGCGTGTCCCGGACGGACGGCGGTGTCTTGTCGATGATCGCCTGGGCGGCCTCCGGGCCGTTCTGGCGGAGTACGAACGTCGTGAGCGAAGAGAGCAGCGGCGGGCTGTTCGGATTCGCCTTCAACGCCTTTTCGAGCAGATCGAACGCTTCCTTCGGCTCGTCCTTTCGCACGAGGAGTTCGGCGCGGATGATCGCGATCTGCTCGTCGGAGATCTGCTCGGAGCTCCCCAGCATCTCGATCAGCTCGTCCACGCGGCTCCAATCGCGTTCAGCGGCCGGCTTTCTGGACTGGACGTTGATCCGCAGCTGCAGGAGAGGCGACCAGACCTGCGGAATCGCCGGCAGCTTCTCGGGGGCGATCGAGCCGGCCACGAGTTCGAACTCGGCAAGCGCCTGCTCGGGCTTGCCGGAGGCAGCGAGAGCATTGGCGGCGCCAACCCGCGCGGCGAGCGACGTCGGGTCGTCGCCGAGGACCCGGCGGTTGACCTCGAGCTGCTCGTCGTATTGCCCCAACTGCTCGTGGCACTGGCCGAGGAGAAGGTCCACCTGACTGGTCAGGTCCGATGAAGCCACCACCAGCGGCCGCACCCGCTCGAGTTTCTGCTTCGCCGGGAGCCACTGCTGTCGAGCGATGAGCAGCCTCGCCTCGAGCATGCCGACGGCTGGGTTCGACGCCCCGAGCGACTCCTTGAGCGAGTCCAACGCCTTTTCGACTTCGGCGAGCCGGTTTTGCTGAAGCAGGAGATCGGCAAGCATGAGCGAGATCACCGGCTGCGGCCCCGCCTTCTTGATGCCGTCCTGCAGAATCTCGATCGCTCGCGCCGGGGCGGCCTGCTGGATCGCCAGGATCGCGGCGGCCCGGATCATCCGGTCGTCGGACGCGTGCTTCTCCATGGCCGTCCGTACCACGCCGGCGGCCTCATCGAGCTTCCTTTCGGCGAGAAAAATCTCGAAGCTGGCGATCATTGTCTCGGGATCGTCAGGGGCGAGGGCGGCCGCCTTCTTCACCGCACTGGCCGCCGCGGCGAGGTCGCCTCGTTGTCGGCACCATCTGGCGTAGGAGAGCCACGCCGAATAGTCTGCTGGATTGTCCTCCAGGAGACGGTCGAGAATTCTCTTGGTGGAGTCGCGATCCCCCTTCTTCTCGTCGAAAATCGCCGCCAGCAGGACGTACGCCTCGGTGGGCGCCGCGGCCTTCGCGGGCTGACCCGCGTCGTTTTCTTTCCCTTGTTCTTTTCCATGTTTTTCCCGATCCCCGTCCCGCTCGTCCTGGGACGCCGACTTGTCTTGGAACGAGCGGCGCTGAAGGTCGAAACCGATCATGTCGGCCGCGATGCCGGCCGCCTCGTCGAAGTTGCCGCTGCCACCCCACGAGCGGGCGAGCGCCAGGTCGATGCCTGCCTTGTCGAGCGGCGGCTTCGAATCCTCGGTGCATAAATCCCGAAGCATCAGCAGATGCGCGCGAGCGTCCGCGTGTCGTCCGATCCGGAGCTGGAAGTCGGCGAGCTTGCGGCGCAGATCGTGGTCGTCCGGCTTCTTTCGGACGGCCTCCTCCAGGGTCTGGAAGGCGAGGGTGATGGCGTCGCGGTTCACGCCGGGGCGGTTGACCCGATCGAGTAGCAGCTTGGCATATTCGGCGAGGGCCTGGGCGTCGTCCCGTCGATAGCCGAGATACCGACCGTAGAGCGCGATCGCCTCGTCGGACTTGCCCTCGTCGAGTTTGGCGCGGGCGAGTTTCACGATCCCGCCCGCGTTCCTGGCTACCTGAAATCGGTGCAGGAAATACGTTCCAGCGATCCCCACGACAGCCATGCCCACGAGCACGATGAAGAGTCGGAGATTGACCTGCTTCATGGCGGCATTCACCCATGGACCGGGGCCGCAAACAGCCGGGGCCGGGCCTGGTGCGGAACCTCTGAAATGGTATCACAACGGCTTTCCTGGGGGCGAAAAAAAGGTTGAGCCGCCGGTGATCCGGACGGGTCGGCTCACAAAATCCTCCGAACTCTGCCGGGGGAGGTCGGGAGGGATGGGCAAGAAGCCGGAAAGAAACTGCATGGTTCGCGGCGACCTTGTCGATGAACGCGAGCATGAGGGTTGTGCCGTGGTTTCGGCCCGACCACCCGCACCAGCCGAGGCCTTCGTCATGGACACATCCCGTTTCCTGCGCGTGACCCCGGCGGTCTGCATGGCCGCGACCGCCTTTCTTGCCGCGTTGTTTCCCCTTGCCGTCGAGGCCGACGAGTCGATCCTCAAACGCGTCGTCACCGCCGTGACGCCCCGGCGGGACGATGGGCCCGTCGCGCGGTTGCACCGGCGGATCGAGGAGCGGCCTGCTCATCGAAACGACTACCAGGATGGCCTCGTCGTTCATGCCGGTGGCAGCTACGCCGGCCAGTTCGATTCGCTCGAAGGGCATGGCAGCCACGCCGGCGCCGCCTGCCGGGGCGGGCATTGCAACGACCAGTGCGTCGTGCGGCCTGATCGGTTTGGCTTCTACGAAACCCAGTGGAGGCAGTGGCCCGGGCTGCGGGTCGTTCAGGCGGCCGCCGCCGAGGAGTTGACGCCTGCATCGCCGCCGCGGCTCCAAGTGCCTGAGGAAAAGGAGGAGTCGCTCGATCCGAAGGCGGCCGTCGAGTTCGGTGTCGACGAGCCCGCCGAGGGCCCGGATGCCACGACGCTGCCGGGACTCGGCCTACCCGTTCCGCGGCCGCAGCCGAAGCCGCCTGCCGCGGAGCCGAAGCCGCCCGCGATGGAGCCGGTCATTCCCGCGAGGCCGTCGCCCCCGAAGACGCCCGAACTTCCGCAGAAGCCCGCACCGCAAGAGGAAGTGAAGCCCGAGACGAAGCCCGACGTGAAGCCGCCCGCGGTTCCGGCCCGCCCCGCGGCCAACGACAACCTCTTCGACGAGGCAGCGCATCGAAGACGTCTTCAGGAACGGTTGGCGGTGATCCGTTCGGAGTCACGTGCCGCGGTGGTCCCGCCGGTGCCGTTCCCCGAGGCAGAAGCGGCCAGGCCCGTCGCCGAGGGAACGTCGATGTTCCAGGATGGGGTTCCCGAAGACGCCGACCCCCCGGCCCCCGCGGCCGCCACTGCTCCAGCGGTCAAGCCGGTGGTCTACGAACACGAGCCTGGTTCGAAGGACTCCAATCCCCTGCGGACGTCGCTGGATCGAGGCTGGCGGGCCCGATTGAGCGATTGAGCCAAGTCCGACATCGTTCGACCGGCAGGCATCCGCCGCCCAGCCGCCGAACGATGCGAGAGGCGGGAGTCGAACCCGCACGCCTTTCGGCACTGGAACCTAAATCCAGCGCGTCTGCCAGTTCCGCCACTCTCGCACGATCCGACCGCCGAACGATTCTATCGTGGCGTTGCGTCCATCGGGGATCGCCTCCCGCCGCGAGTGCGAGTCAGGCTCCCAGCGATCGACCGCGTCGAAGTCGAGGCAGACGATGCCGCCGATGGTCATCCGGAAGACGGCGAGTCGGATCATTCCGGGGATTCGCATGACGAACGGCCGCCTCTCGGCGGAAGAAATGGACGTTTCTTGATGCCCGGGCGAGGCACGCCTACAACATGGCTCGTCGATCCATCCAGCGCGAAGGCCTTTACGACGTTTTTCCTGGGGGTCGGCCTGGCCTTCGTGGGCCGGATCGTTTTCGTTCGAGGAGCCGTCGATGCATTGTCCGCTCGTGGTGTTGGGAGGAGGCCCCGGTGGCTACGCGGCCGCGTTTCTGGCCGCAGACTTGGGCATGCCCGTGACGCTCGTGGAGCGGGAGGACCGGCTCGGGGGAACCTGCCTGCTGCGCGGATGCATTCCCTCGAAGGCGCTCCTGCACGTGGGCCGTGTCATCGCGGAAAGCCGCGAGATGGAGGAATGGGGCGTCGAGTTCCCTCGGCCCGTGATCGACATAGGCAGGCTGAGGGCCCGCAAGGACAAGGTGATCTCGACGCTGACCGGAGGCCTCGCTCAGTTGGCCAGGCGGCGTGGCGTCGAAGTCGTCCACGGGCAGGCGATGTTCACCGGTTCGGGGAGCATGGTCGTGGCGCCCGGCGCGTCCGGCGGAGAACCGCGTTCGATCACGTTCGACCACTGCATCCTCGCGAGCGGCTCTCGGCCGGCGAAGATCGCAGCCTTTTCCCTGCCGACGCCCCGCGTGATGGATTCGACCACGGCCCTCGACCTTGCGGAGATGCCGGAGTCGCTGCTCGTGATCGGCGGCGGCTACATCGGCCTGGAGATGGGGACGGTCTATGCGGAGCTTGGCGCGAAGGTCACCGTCGTCGAACTCACCGACACCCTCCTGCCGGGGGCCGACCGCGACCTCGTGAAGCCGCTCGCGAAGCGGCTCGAGTCGATCTTCCACCGCATCAGGCTGGGAACGAAGGTCGTGAAGCTCGAGGATCTCGGCACAGCGATCGCCGTCGAGTTCGAGTCTCCGCAGGGCGTCGAGCGGGAGACATTCTCCCGTGTGCTCGTCGCCGTCGGGCGCCGGCCGAATTCCGACGGACTCGGCCTCGAAAACACCGGCGTGGCGATCGACCGCAAGGGATTTGTGGAGGTCGATGGGCAGCAGCGGACGAGCGACCCCAAGATCCTGGCGATCGGCGACGTCTGCGGCGAGCCGATGCTGGCCCATCGTGCCAGCCACCAAGGGAAGGTCGCCGTCGAGGCGATCCACGGCGGACCGGCGCTCTTCGCCCCGCGGGCGATCCCCGCGGTCGTGTTCACCGACCCCGAGGTCGCCTGGGCGGGGCTCACCGAAAACGAGGCCACCGCACAGGGCCGCGCCGTCGAAATCAGCCGGTATCCATGGGCGGCGAGCGGACGCGCCCAGTCGATCGGCCGGACCGACGGCATGACGAAGGTGCTCGTCGATCCGGAGACGGAAGCCGTGCTCGGCGTCGGCATCGTCGGCGCGGGCGCGGGCGAGCTCATCGCCGAGGGAGCCCTCGCGATCGAGATGGGCTGCTCGGCCCGCGACCTCGCCGAGACGATCCACCCCCACCCGACCCTCGGCGAGACCGTCGCCTTCTCCGCCGAGAACTACTTCGGCACCGCCACCGAAATCTTCCGCCCGCGGTCGTGATGCCTGCGTTCTCGCCCTCCGGGCCCCGCCGGCCAGCATTCTCGCGGCCTCACGGCCCCGGACGTTCTGCGACCGCGGGCCCTGCCGCGGCCAGCATTCTCACGGTCCCGGACGTTCTGCGACCGCGGCCCCGCCGCGGTTCGCAGCAACGGACCCGTTCGACGCCGCCATGCCGCCCGGCGCAACCGGCCTTTACGCTAACCCGCACCCGCGGAATAATGCGGAAAGTCTCTCACCCCCCGCGGAGTCTCGCATGCCAGGAAGCGTTCCCGATCAGGCCGGCAGTGCCGCGGATCAGCCGGCGGTGAACGCCGGTCTTGCTGGCGGTAGTGTGTCAAATGGAAGTGCGGACCCCGTGTTCGGCAACGCCCCGGGGGCTCTCCAGGGAGGGCCGATGTCGATCGGCGAGGGGGGGCAGCCCGTGTTGGCCGACGGAACGGGGAGCGTTGACCTCGATCCCTCGGAAACCCGCGAGTGGCTCGATTCCCTCCGCTACGTGATTCAAAGCCGTGGCGGCGACCGGGCGAGCTACCTCCTCCACGCGATCGAGCAGGAGGCCTATCGCCTCGGCGTCGACATCCCGTTCTCAGCGACGACCCCCTACATCAACACGATTCCCGCGAACCGCCAGCCGGCGTTCCCCGGAAACCGCGAGATCGAGCGGCGGATCAAGAGCATCGTCCGCTGGAACGCGATGGCGATGGTCGTCCGGGCCAACCGCGAGGACAAGAGCATCGGCGGGCACATCTCGACGTTCGCGTCGTCGGCCACGCTCGTCGATGTCGCGATGAACCACTTCATCCGCGGCCGGAGCGACGACTTTTCCGGCGACCAGGTCTACTTTCAGGGGCACGCCTCCCCGGGCATCTACTCGCGGGCGTTCGTGGAGGGACGGATTTCCGAGAAGCAGCTCGAGAACTTCCGCCGCGAGCTTGCTGCGGGCGGCGGCCTCTCGAGCTACCCGCACCCCTGGCTCATGCCGGGATTCTGGGAATTTCCGACGGTGTCGATGGGGCTCGGGCCGATCATGGCGATCTACCAGGCCCGGTTCAACAAGTACCTCCAGGACCGTGGCATCAAGGACACGAGCCGTCAGCACGTCTGGTGCTTCATCGGCGACGGCGAAACCGACGAGCCGGAGACGCTCGGCGCGATCACCCTCGCGTCCCGTGAGAAGCTCGACAACCTCGTCTTCGTGATCAACTGCAACCTTCAGCGGCTCGACGGGCCGGTTCGCGGCAACGGCAAGATCATCCA
>DHLZ01000281.1:22431-29847 GCA_002405515.1 Planctomycetaceae bacterium UBA4655 | reverse complement strand
GGCGCCGGCTGGAACGTGATCAAGGTGATCTGGGGCGACGAGTGGGATCCGCTGCTCGCCCGCGACGAAAAGGGGCTGCTGGTCAAGCGGATGAACGAGGTGGTCGACGGGCAGTACCAGAAGTACGTCGTGATGCCCGGCGGCTACATCCGGGAGCATTTCTTCGGCGGCCATCCCGAGCTGCGGGACATGGTGACGCACCTCTCCGACGAGAAGCTCAAGAAGCTCCGGCGGGGCGGGCACGATCCGGAAAAGGTCTACGCGGCCTATGCCGCGGCGATGAAGTGCCATGGCAAGCCGACCGTGATCATCGCGAAGACGATCAAGGGCTACGGGCTCGGGGAGGTCGGCGAGGGCCGCAACGTCACCCACCAGCAGAAGAAGCTCAATGAGGATGAACTGCGGGCGTTCCGGTCCCGGTTTGGCATCCCGATCTCCGACGACGAGGTTGCGAAGGCGCCGTTCTATCGGCCGGCGGAAAATTCGGAGGAGATCCGCTACCTCCGGGAGCGGCGGGCGGCGCTCGGCGGATACGTGCCGAGCAGGCCCGTCGAGTCGGCCAGGCTCGAAACGCCCGGCTTGGCGGACTACGTCGGCTTCATCGAGAAGAGCGCCGGCCGCGAGGTCTCCACGACCACCGGCGCCGTCACGCTCATGGCTTCGCTCCTGAAGGACAAGCGGGTCGGCAAGTACATCGTGCCGATCGTGCCCGACGAGTCGCGGACCTTCGGCATGGATCCGCTCTTCAAACAGTGCGGCATCTACGCGCACACCGGGCAGCTGTACGAGCCGGTCGATTCGGATCAGTTGCTGTACTACCGGGAGGCGAAGGACGGCCAGATCCTGGAGGAGGGGATCACCGAGGCCGGCAGCATGTCGAGCTTCATCGCCGCCGGCACGGCCTACGCGAGCCACGGCGTGCCGATGATCCCGATGTTCATCTACTACTCGATGTTCGGCTTCCAGCGGATCGGCGACCTGATCTGGGCCGCCTGCGACTGCCGGGCGAGGGGGTTTCTGCTCGGTGGAACGGCCGGCCGCACGACGCTCAACGGCGAGGGGCTGCAGCACCAGGACGGCCACAGCCATCTCTTCGCGATGGCCTATCCGACCGTGAAGGCCTACGATCCGGCGTTCGTCTACGAGACGACAGTGATCATGCTCGACGGCATGCGGCGGATGTATGCCCTCGGCGAGGACTGGATCTACTACATCACGCTCTACAACGAGAACTACGAGATGCCGCAGATGCCCGCGGGGTGCGAAGAGGGCATCCTGAAGGGGCTCTACCGCCTGAAGGACGTCGAGGCCGTGTCGCCGCCGGTCGGCGGCGGAGCGTTGCCCCGGGTTCATCTCCTCGGGTCGGGCACGATTCTCCGGGAGGTCGTCCGGGCGGCCGACATCCTGGCCCAGCGGTTCGGCGTGTCGAGCACGATCTGGAGCGTCACAAGCTGGAAAGAGCTGAGGCGGGACGCGCAGGAGTGCCGGCGGTGGAACATGTTCCACCCGGAGGCGGCCCCGCGGACGAGCCATCTCGAGCGGCACCTTGGCTCGCAGGACGGCCTGTTCGTGGCGGCGAGCGACCACGTGCGGGCGGTCCCCGAGCAGCTCGATCCGTGGATTCCGGGCGGGCTGTTCGTCCTCGGCACCGATGGATTCGGTCGAAGCGAGACCCGCGGGGTGCTGCGGCGTCACTTTGAGGTCGATGCGGAGTGTGTCGCGGTCGCGACGCTGTCGAGGCTCGCTGCCCGTGGGGCGGTTGGCTCGCACGTGGTCGCGGAGGCGATCAGGACGCTCGGTGTCGATCCCGACAAGATCGATCCCGCCTCAGCGTGACAGCGGGAATCGGCAGCACGATCAGCACCATCACACAGCACCATCACAATCAGGATCCCTCTCCCATCATGGCGACCGAATTCAAGCTTCCAGATCTCGGCGAGAACATCGCCAGTGGCGACGTCGTGAGCGTGTTCGTGTCGGAGGGCGACGTGCTTCGGCCGGGCCAGCCGCTCCTGGAAGTGGAGACCGACAAGGCCGTGATCGAGGTGCCCTGCCCGCCGGGAGGCCGGGTGTCGCGGGTGCTCGTGAAAAAGGGCGAAACCGTGAAGGTCGGCCAAGCGCTCGTTGAACTCGAGGCCCCGGGGGCGGCCGCGGCTGTTCCAGCCCCAGCGCCAGTGACAGTCCCAGTTGCCGCCCCTGCGGCTTCGGCTCCCGTCGCTGTGCCTCCCTCAGTTGGGGCCCCAGCCGGTGTTGCTTCGGGCCCGGCCGGTGCGACGCCGGCGGCACCTCCGGCCGTGCAGGTTGCCCAGGTCGCGGCGGCGACGGCAGAAGTCGGTGCGGTCGAGGTGGGCGTTACGCCTGCCGGGCCCGCCGTGCGTCGGCTCGCCCGCGAACTCGGCGTGGATCTTGCTCGCGTCGCAGGAACCGGGCCTGGCGGCCGGATCGTCCGCGAGGACGTCGTGGCCGCCGTTCGGCAGGCGAGCGCCTCGCCGCAACTGCGAAGGGCGGGGCCGGCCGGGGCCGCGCCCGCCGACCGTGACGACTGGGGGCCAGTCCGCCGCGAGGCGATGTCGCGGATGCGAAAGACGATCGCTGCAAACATGGTGCGCAGCGTGACCACCATCCCACACCTCACCAACTTCGACGACGCCGATGTGACCGAACTCGAACGGCTCCGCAAGGCGAGCGCCCAGGAGCATGCCAAGACGGGTGTCAAGCTCACGGCGCTCGCCTTCGTCATCAAGGCGGTGAGCCTGTCGCTGCGAATTCATCCGGCCGTGAACGCGTCCATCGACACGGAAAAGGGTGAGATCACCTACAAGGACTACGTGAACATCGGCCTTGCCGTCGATACTCCGCGGGGCCTCGTCGTTCCCGTGCTCCGGGACGTCGATCAACTGTCGATCCCCCAGGTCGCGCAGGGAATCGCAGAGACTGCCGAGAAGGCGAAGAACTCGCAGTACAGCCTCGAGGACCTTCGCGGGGGAACCTTCACGATCAGCAACCTGGGCGCCATCGGAGGCACCTACTCGACGCCGATCATCAACTGGCCGGAAGTGGCCATTCTCCTGGTCGGCAGGTCTCGAAAGATGCCGGTCGTGGTCGATGATCGGGTGGAACCGCGGCTGATGATGCCGCTCTCGCTTTCCTACGACCACCGGATCATCGACGGTGCCATGGCGGCGAGGTTTCTCAACGAGGTCATCGGCTACCTCGAAAGCCCCGGCCGCCTGCTTTTGGCCATGTGAGGTTTCGGAGCATCGTGAACACCATCGAGTCGGCCGGAACGGCCAACGTCTCGTTTCTCGAAGAGCTTTTCGAGCAATACCAACACGACCCCGACAGTGTTTCCGCCGACTGGCGGGGGTACTTCGAGTCGCTCGGCCGGCCCGTGGTTCGAGGCAACGGGCCGCCGGGCACGAACGGTTTCGCGTCGGACGGCGGGAACGGCCGCCCTGGTGCCAAGTCGCCGGTGAGCCGGGTCGCCGAACTCGTCGCCCCCGATGGGATTCCGACGGGGCACGCCGTGGCGGTCGCCAACGGCGAGGTCCGCCTTCCCGACGCCCCCGCCGGCGAGGACAAGCCGCTGCCGCTGCCGTCCGCGACCTCGGCGGAAGAGCGGCTCGCGTTCCTGCAGGACAGGGTCGATCAGCTCGTGCGGGCCTACCGTGTCCGCGGCCACCTCATGGCGGAGATCGACCCCCTCGGCCGCCCCCGGCCCGGACTGCCGGAACTCGACCCCGACTTCTACCACCTCACCGAATCCGACATGGACCGGGTCTTCTCGACCGACACGATCGAGGGACCGCAGTCGATGACGCTTCGCCAGATCATCAAGCGGTTGCGAAACACCTACTGCCGCTCGATCGGCGTCCAGTTCATGCACATGGACGACCTCCGCGTGCGGCAGTGGCTGCAGGTGCGGATGGAGGGAACGGAAAACCGCATCCAGCTCGATCGCAAGCAGCAGCTTCGCATCTATCGGCAGATGACGACCGCCGCCGTGTTCGAGGAGTTCATCCAGAAGCGGTTTCTCGGCGCCAAGAGCTTCTCGCTCGAGGGGTCGGAGACGCTCATTCCGTTGCTCGAGATGGCGATCGAGCGGGCGGCCCAGCACGAGGTGGACGACGTCGTGCTCGCCATGGCGCACCGCGGCCGGCTCAACGTGCTCGCCAACATCATGGGGAAGAGCCCGCAGAAGATCTTCCGCGAATTCGCCGATCTCGACCCGGAGCTGCACGTCGGCCGCGGTGACGTGAAGTACCACCTCGGCCATTCGACGGATTACAAGGCTGCCAACGGCCGCACGGTGCACCTCTCGCTCTGCTTCAATCCGAGCCACCTCGAATTCGTGAATCCCGTCGCCATCGGCCGCTCGCGGGCCCGTCAGGATCGGTCCGCCGACTTCTCGCGGCAGCGAGGGATGGTGATGCTCGTCCACGGCGACGCCGCGTTCGCGGGCGAGGGAGTCATCCAGGAAACGCTCAATCTCTCGGAATTGGAGGCCTACCGCACCGGCGGCACGCTCCACGTGATCGTGAACAACCAGATCGGCTTCACGACGGGCCCCCGCGAGGCCCGAAGCTGCGTCTACGCGACCGACGTCGCGAAGATGCTGCAGATCCCGATCTTCCACGTGAACGGCGAGGACCCGGAGGCCGTGGCGCAGGTCGTGGCCCTCGCGATGGACTTCCGCCGCGAGTTCCAGCGGGACGTCGTCATCGACATGTACTGCTTCCGTCGGCGCGGCCACAACGAGGCCGACGAGCCCGCCTTCACGCAGCCCGCGCTCTACCGTGTGATCGAGCGGCGGCCGAGCGTGCACGAAAGCTACCTCGAGAGGCTGCTGGCGCTCGGCGGCATCACCCGCAAGGAGGCGGAGGAGATCGCCGAGGAGCACCGGGCGGGTCTCGACCGCGAGCTGTCGGTCGCAAAGCGGGACGACTTCGTCTACCGCAGCGATCTGGGGGGCGTCTGGGCCTTCTACATCGGCGGTCGGGAGCGGGAGGCCGCGGACGTCGATACGGGCGTCCGGCAGGAGGTGCTGGGGCAATTGCTCGGGCGGCTCGTCGAACTGCCGGAGGGATTCCAGCCGCATCCGAAGATCGCGAAGCTGCTCGAGACGCGGAAGCAGATGATCGACGGGGGCCAGCCGATCGACTGGGCGGCCGGCGAGGCGCTCGCCATGGCCAGCCTGGCGGTGCAGGGCTTGCGTGTGAGGCTGTCCGGCCAGGACAGCCAGCGGGGAACGTTCAGCCATCGTCACGCGGTGATCCACGATGTCGTCACGGACGAGACCTACTGCCCGCTCGAGCATCTCTCCGAAGACCAGGCGCCGGTCGAGATCTACAACAGTCCGCTCTCCGAGGCGGGGGTCCTGGGCTTCGAGTACGGCTACAGCCTCGACTGCCCGGACGGCCTCGTGATGTGGGAGGCGCAGTTCGGCGACTTCGTCAACGCGGCGCAGGTCGTGATCGACCAGTTCATCGTGAGCGCCGAGGACAAGTGGAACCGGCTGTCCGGCATCGTGATGCTCCTGCCGCACGGCTTCGAGGGGATGGGCCCCGAGCACTCCAGCGCCAGGCTCGAGCGGTTCCTGTCGCTCGCGGCCAAGGACAACATCCAGATCGTACAGCCGACGACCCCGGCCCAGATCTTCCACTGTCTCCGCAGGCAGGTGCTCCGGGTGTGGCGGAAGCCGCTCGTGGTGATGACGCCGAAGAGCCTGCTGCGGCATCCCGGCTGCATCTCGACGATGGACGACCTCGTGCGAGGATCCTTCCAGAGGGTGATCCCAGACCGCAGCCCGTCGCATCCCAGGGAGATACGCCGAATCCTGCTCTGCTCCGGAAAGGTCGCCTACGAGCTCGAGAAGCGACGCGAGGAGACGGGGCGACACGACGTCGCGATCGTCCGCGTCGAGCAGCTCTATCCGCTGCCCCGGCGGGCGCTCGAGGAAGCACTCGCCCACTACACCGTCGGCACGCCGGCGATCTGGGTGCAGGACGAGCCTGAGAACATGGGCGCCTGGCGGTTCGTGCGGATCCACTTCGGGGAGAGGCTGCTCGAGCGTTTTCCCTTCTCGGGCGTCTGCCGCCAGAGCGCCGCGAGCCCCGCGACGGGATCGAAGAAGAGCCACGATCTCGAGCAGAACGAACTGCTTACCGCTGCCTTCCAGAGCTGATTTCCACACCCCACGAGCCCGAAAGCCATGCCGCTTGAATTGAAGGTTCCAGAAGTCGGCGAGTCGATCACCGAAGTCATGATCGGCGCCTGGAAGAAGAAGGAGGGCGACGCCGTCCGCGCGGACGAGCCGGTCGTGGAGATCGAGAGCGACAAGGCGACGGTGGAACTTCCCGCCCCCGGCGCGGGCACCGTCACGAAGATCTTGAAGGGGCAGGGGGAGAAGGCGACCGTAGGCGAGGTGATCGGCTACATGGAGGCCGGCGCCGCCTCGGCTTCGTCCGCGGCTCCCGCTTCACCGGCGGCGCCACAGCAGGCCACCGTCGCCGCTCCCGCGGCGGGAGCGGCGCGAGTGATGCCCTCGGCCGCACGGATTTTCGGCGAGTCGGGCGTTCCGGCATCGGCCGCCGTGCCGACCGGGCCCGGTGGGCGGATCACGAAGCAGGACGCCGCGGCGGCCGTGGCCGCAAGGCCCCCGGCCCCTGCGGCCGCAACTCCGACGCCTTCGCCCGCCCCCTCCAAGCCCATTCCCGCGACGCTCGCGACGATGGGGCCTTCCCATCGTGCCGAACGGCCCGTGATCATCAACCCGATCCGACGCCGGATCGCCGAGCGGCTCGTCGAGGCACAGCACGAGGCGGCGCTCCTGACGACCTTCAACGAGGTCGACATGTCGAGCGTGATGGCGCTGCGGGCGAAGTTCAAGGATGCTTTCATCGAGCGGCACGGCGTGAAGCTCGGCTTCATGTCGTTCTTCGTGAGGGCCGCCGTCGAGGCGCTCCGGGCGGTGCCGCAGGTGAACGCCGAGTATCGCGACCCCCACATCGTCTACCGCGATTACTGCGACATCGGCATCGCTGTGGGGGGCGGCAAGGGGCTCGTCGTGCCGGTGCTCCGCAACGCGGAAAGCATGGGTTTCTCCCAGATCGAGGCGGCGATCGTCGACTTCGCGAAGCGGGCTGCGGAGAACAAGATCAAGCTCGAGGAATTGCAGGGGGGGACGTTCACGATCTCCAACGGCGGCGTCTACGGCTCGATGCTCTCGACGCCGATCATCAACCCGCCCCAGAGCGGCATCCTCGGGCTCCACGCCATCCAGGACCGGCCGGTGGCCCTGAACGGGCAGGTCGTGATCCGGCCGATGATGTACCTCGCGCTCACCTACGACCACCGGCTCGTGGACGGCCGCGAGGCGGTCACGTTCCTGAGGCGGATCAAGGACACGATCGAGGA
>DHLZ01000281.1:13831-22227 GCA_002405515.1 Planctomycetaceae bacterium UBA4655 | reverse complement strand
GGGCGGCTACGTCGCCGCGATCCGTGCGGCGCAGCGGGGCTGGAAGGCTGCTGTGGTCGAGCGGGAGCCGCAGTTCGGCGGCACCTGCCTGCGGGTCGGCTGCATCCCCTCGAAGGCGCTCCTGGAGTCGAGCCACAAGTACGAACTCGCCCATGGCGAACTCGCCGTCCATGGGGTCCGCGTGGCCGGCGTCTCGCTCGACCTGCCTGCGATGATGCGCAGGAAGTCGGAGGTGGTCGGCACGCTCGCGAAGGGGATCGACGCGCTGCTGGCGAAGAACAAGGTTGCGAGGCTCTCCGGAACCGGCCGTCTCGCGGGGCCGGGCAGGGTGGAGGTGACGGCCGCGGACGGCTCGGTCGGCGTCCACGAGGCGGCGCGGATCGTGATCGCGGTCGGCAGCCGGAGCATCGTGCTGCCGGGCGTGGAGGTCGACGGCACGTTCGTCGGCACGTCCACCGAGGCCCTTTCGTTCGACGCGGTTCCCGCCCACCTGGTCGTGATCGGTGGAGGCTACATCGGCCTCGAGCTCGGCAGCGTCTGGCGGCGGTTGGGATCGAAGGTGACGGTGCTGGAATTCGCCGATCGGGTGCTGCTCGGGATCGATGGAGAGATTGCGGCGGAGGCGCTGTCGCTCTTCCGCAAGCAGGGGCTCGAGATCCATCTTGGGGCGAAGGTGAAGACGGCGCGGGCCGATGGCGACGGCTGCCTGGTGGAGGTCGAGGGAGAGCCGCCGATCCGTTGTGATCGGGTGCTTGCGGCGACCGGCCGGCGGCCCGCGACCGACGGAATCGGGCTGGAGACGGTCGGGATCGCGGTCGATCCGAGGGGCTTCATCCCGGTGGACGATCGCTACCGCACGACGGCGCAGGGCGTCTTCGCGATCGGCGACTGCGTGCCCGGGCCGATGCTCGCCCACAGGGCCGAGGAGGACGGCGTCGCCTGCATCGACGGCATGGAAGGGGGCTGGTGCCACGTCGACTACGACCTCGTGCCGGCCGTGGTATTCACGCATCCGGAGATCGCCGCGGTCGGTCGGACGGAGGAGCAGCTCGCTGCGGCGGGCGTCGCCTTCAAGAAGGGGGTGTTCCCGTTCCGTGCCAACGGACGGGCCCGCACGATCAACGACACGACCGGGAAGGTGAAGGTGCTCGCCGACGCCGCCACCGACCGGGTGCTCGGCGTGCACATCATCGGGCCCGCGGCCGGCGACCTCATCGGAGAGGCGGCTGCGGCGATGAATTTCGGCGCAACGGCCGAGGACATCGCCAGGGTCTGCCACGCGCACCCCACGCTTCCTGAGGCGCTCAAGGAAGCCGCGATGGCGGTTTCCGGAACCGCCATCCACATCTGACGCCGCTCAATACTTCCACGCACACCCGGCGTCCGAGAAGAAGTTGGCCGCGTCGCGGGTGAGGCCCCAGCCGACGCGAAGGCCGATCTCGAACCGCTGCGTGAGCACGTAGTGGAGCCCCGGGCTGAAGAAGGGGCGGCTGGTGTTCCTGGCGAGTCCGTCGGAGAACGTCCCGAACCACTCCGCGTGGGTCTCGAAGCGTTCCGTGACCGGCATGCGGAGCACCGCCGAAGGGCCCCAGCGGCTGAACCACGCCTCCTTCCCCTCGACATACGAGTACCGCAGGGCGGTGTCGAGCCGCCAGGGGAGCCGCTCGCTGGAGGGGAACGAGATCGGCAGTTCCCAGCCGGCGACGGCCGTAGCGATCGGCACCGTGCCGTAGTGCTCGCCCTGGAGCGGCGTGTCCCCCTCCATGATGAAGCATGACTGCGGGATGAGGCCGTGCTGGTCGGAGAGCGATGCCTTGAGCCCATAGAGCACGCTCGATTCGTGGGAGGTCCGGCCGGGCTCGTCGACCTCGCCCGCCTCGACGCTCGTGACGACGCTCCCCTGGGAATTGACGGCGTAATTGACACCAAAACGCCATTCGATCCGGTCGGTGATCCCACGCCGCACCAGGAGCTCCGGATAGCTGTTGGTCGGCTTGCCGGAACGGTTCTGGATGTAGACGTGCGAGACCTCGGTGAGAAAGCTCCCCGCATCGACGCAGAACGTGGACGGCGTGAACGCATCTCGGTCGGTGTTCAATTCGGGCCACGCCTCGCCGCGGCACGCGTGCAGATGCACGCAGGCGGCAGCCGTCATCACGGCCGCGAACCAGCCGAGGCAGCGGAGTCCCGTCTCGATCGTCGTCACGACGCTCTCAATCGGCACAATCGCCACGTTCGTCGGATCTTTCGACGACGGACCGTACAGCTTGCCTGCCTTGCCGGGCCGACGCTACCAGTCGATCCCAGGGGCGTCCTCAATGCAGCCCGCCACCTCATCCTCGTCGGGGTCGCTGACGAGTGCGAGCAACGAGTTTTTCTCGCTCTCGCTGATCTCCCCCTGGCGATAGCTCTGCACGATGTCCCAGACCGGCGGTCGATCGTCCCCGCGAGCTTCGAGCCGGCGGCGGACGAACCGATTGCACAGCACGATCAAATCCTCGCGATCCATGCCACCCTCCTTTCGGAAACCGCTGACCGAACTGCTGCAGCCTGCACGGCCCCGGAAACCAGGCTGTACTTCCAATGTATTTCGAATCGTGTTGTATTCGAGTCGAGTCGTGTTCGAATCGTGTTCAGCCGCAGCCGACCACGGCCGGAATAGCCTCGCCGGCCGACGGCACGCCCTCGAGGGCAAGGTCTCTCCGGACGTCTGCCGGCCCGATGTCCGCATGGTCGTCATCGAAGCCGTACACTTCCTGCATGCCGGCGACCGCCGCCAGATATTCCCTGAAATGCGGGTCCATCGTGCTGCCTCCATGCCTGGTTTTGGCTGCCCTCGTCCCGTTCGGGCATCCGTTGCCAATGGTACGCACGTCGGCAAGGCATGTTCGCCGGCCCCCCGAAAAATCGAATACGCCCGGCTGGACTCGAACCAGCGACCCTGGGATTAGAAATTTGAGGCGGGACGATTTCATGGCTCCGGAAGAAACCACGAAATCGACCTCTATTCTTTGCCCATCAACGACTTGCGAGAGCGCATCCGATTTCGCCAGCACCGCCAGCTTCACCGCCCAGAGGGCGGAAAAAGCTGCCGATTTGAGGAATCCTCAAATCCAAGTTCACCATCCAAACCCAACGACTCAAGCCGGGCGAACATGCTGCCCGATGAACTAAAAGGCAGTGCTTGACACCTTTCAAGCAGACGCCTAGATTTCTTGTATGGCGAGTCGACCGCGACACACCGATCCGCACGTTGAATCGGCACTCGCGGCGGCTGAACGGCGGGGTTGGCGCGTCGAAAAGGCAACCGGCGGTCATGCCCATGTATGGGGACGCATGCTTTGTCCCCAGGCCACAAGAGAGGGGTGCATCGTTTTTGTCCACTCAACCCCACGGAGCCCGCAGGCGCACGCCCGCCACATTCAGAAACGGGTAGACGGCTGCCCGCACCAGGAGAGTTGCGAAAAGGGAGTTGTGTCATGAGTGAGAAGCCAATGCGCGAGCGGGAATACGATTTTTCGCTGATCCTCTCCGGGGTCACTGAGCTGACAGATGACCAGGTCGAGGCGCTTTTTGCCGGTGGTTGCAGCGACGCCACCCCAAGCGTGATCTATGGACGGGTCTGGCTCGAGTTCTCTCGGGTGGCCACGTCCTACAAGGACGCTGTGCTGTCCGCTATCCGCGATGTCCGGCGAGCGAATATTGGGGCGGATGTTGAGCGGATCGACGAGTGCAACCTTGTCACCTTGTCTGAAATTGCCAGGAAGATTGGCAAAACCCCGCAGTACGTGCATCAGCTCGTCACCGGTGCGCGCGGGCCTGGGCTGTTCCCGCCACCAGAGTGCCACTTGACGGATAATGTTCTCTTGTGGGCGTGGTGCGCGGTGAGCTTCTGGCTCACCCAGAACAACATCGTGCGGCCCGAAGTGGTGGAGGATCTGGATACTGCCTACCTGATCAACAACGCCCTCGAGGAACTCCGCGAAAGCCGGTGTCTGCAACCGACTGCGACCGAGCATCTCAAGAAGGAGCTCGCTGCCCTCTAAATTCTTGCTTCGTCACATGCACGCCGGCTGCGAGTGCCATTGCTGCCGCGGCATCCCGCGTAGATTCCTTGCCGATCTATGAACTACGCCCGGCTGGACTCGAACCAGCGACCCTGGGATTAGAAATCCCATGCTCTATCCAACTGAGCTACGGGCGCGTATGGCCATTTTTACCATGGGATGAGAGAGCGGCATGACCGGTCCGAGCAAGAGGAGTGGAAAATGACGCTTTCAGGGGATGAGTTCCTCCGACTCGAGAGCCTGATCTACAGGCCCGTCTCGACCCGGCCCGACTGGCTGAAGGCGTGGCGAAACGAGGCCAACTACCTGCTTTTTCTCGCGAGGCGGGCGAGCGACGACGAGAACTTCGAACTCCTCGAGGAACTCGAGGACCAGGCCCGGGAGATGGCCGACATGGTCGAGGCGAGGTGGCGGGCCGAGGGGCTGTGAGCCGGCCGCGCCGAGGCAGACGCCGCAGACGGTGTGCCCGGGCCACCGGTTGCCCGCAAGCCTTATCGTGCGGCTATCCAGGGCCGCCCTCGCAGCAGGTCTCGCAGATCGTGTGGCAGCGGCTGCACTGCAGCTTCGCGCGAATCTCGACGAGAACTCCGCCGCAGGCCGGACAGGCCGGACGGGCATGGCAGCCCCGCGACTCCTCGCTGGGGCCGGCGGCCTCCGCCGTTCGATCAGTCTCGGAATCCATCGGAAAGCTTTCCTGCCTGGCGGAGCGACCATCCGGCGCCGAGAAACATCGCGCTGCTCGACAGCAGGTTGACCCCGACGAAGAGGCCAAGCAGCACCTCGGCTGCGGCCGGCTTGGCCGTGAGCAGGACCACCCCCAGGACCGCTGTCAGCGCCCCGTCGAGCAGCAGCCAGCCCCGGGGAAATCCGCTCGGCACCACGAAAACCGCGGACAGTTTGGCCGCCGCCTCAAACAGCAGGATGATCGCGAGGAAGGTCACCAGCGCTTCGACCCCGGCCTGCGGAAGCACGAGCATGCCGACGCCCGCCACGATCGAGAGCACACCACAGGCGAGCGTGAGCCAGAAGCCTCGCCAGGTGAACGTGCCGGCCGTCATCGCGACCTGCGACGCTCCCGCCGTCACGAGCGAGATGCCGCAGAGCATCGCCACCGCGGTGGCTGCCGCCCAGGGCGCCGCCACGGCGAGGAATCCCAGGAGAGCGAGCAGTCCACCGACGATCAAACTCCACCGCGAGACCCTCGCCGCCAGGGCCGCCCCGCCCGCCTCCGACTCGTATTCGATCCGCATATCGACCCTCGCCGTAGTTCGTGAGCCTCGGCTCGGTTCGAGAATCGCTGCCTAAAGCCGAGGCAAAATGTTACCAGTTCGGCTGAAAACTGCCCCGACGCACATGTCCGAGGACGTCGGATCGACCGCCGGCAGGCGGGGCGTTTGACCCGCGCGAGCCGACCGTGCTAGGGTCGGATTCCGGAGCGAAGCATGCCCCTCGACAGCGATTCCCCGTCCTCGGGCCTTTCCTCGCAGCGGCGAGCCGCTGCGGCGGCCCCGCAGGGCGAGGCCACGCACGTCCTGCAACGGTTCCCCGAGAGCCCCGACGCGACGGTTCACGCGGCAGCCGCAGCATCGCTCGCCCCGCCGGTCGGCTCGTCTGTCCATGGCGGTCAGACGCCCCCTTTTCGCCGCGCGCAGGCGGCCGCCCAGGAGGTCGGCAGGGTGCTCGAGGGAACGACCCTCGGCGTCTACCGGCTCGAGCACTTCGTCGGGGGAGGCGGCATGGGCGCGGTCTTCCGCGGCCGCGACACGACCCTCGACCGCACCGTGGCCGTCAAGGTGCTGTTCGCCGAGTCGTCGGCCGACGAGGAGGTCGTGAGGCGTTTCCGCCAGGAGGCGCAATCGGCCGCGCGGCTCGACCATGAGAACATCGGCCGCGTTCACGCCGTCGGCTACGACGGTGGATGGCATTTCATCGTCTTCGAGTACATCGAAGGAAAGAACCTGCGGGAGATCGTGTCGGAAAGCGGTCCTTTCGACGTGCCCCGAACGGTCGCCGTCGCGGTGCAGATCGCGGGGGCTCTCGCGCACGCATCGGAGCGGGAGGTCGTTCATCGCGACATCAAGCCCTCGAACATCATCGTCACGCCGGACGGGCAGGCGAAGCTGGTCGACATGGGGCTCGCCCGGCTCCACCAGGTTGGCGGCACGAACGACCTGACCGTGAGCGGCATGACGCTCGGAACGTTCGACTACATTTCGCCGGAGCAGGCGAGGGACCCGAGAAGTGCCGACGTCCGGAGCGATCTCTACTCGCTCGGCTGCACGCTCTACTTCCTCCTGGCTGGGAGGCCGCCCTTCGCCGAGGGGACCATGGTGCAGAAACTGCTCCAGCACCAGCAGGACGTGGCGGTGCCGATCGGCCAGATCCGGCCGGACGTTCCGCGGAAGCTCGCCGCGGCCGTCACCCGCCTCATGGAAAAGTCTCCCGAAGACCGCTACCGGCATCCCCTGGATCTCGTGGCCGACCTCATGGGGCTCGCGGACGAGTTTGGGATCAGCGTGGCGGTGCCGCGGGCCGCTCTGCCCCCGCCATCGACGGCGAGGATGTGGAGGCTCTCCGACCACCTGCCCTGGCTCGTGCCGGTCTTGGCACTCGGGGTGATCGTGGCGGCTCTCTATTGGAGGCAGGGCCACGGGCGTTCATCGGCGGTCGTGCAGCCGCCCGTCCAGCTCGCACCCGTTACGGGCACGGTCATCCGCCCCCGGGTCGGCGGGCTCGCCGAGGCCGTGGCGGCGGCCAGGGACGGCGATGTGCTCGAGATCGATTCCGGCGTCGTCCGCGTCGAGCCGTCATTCGCCGTCTCGGGCAAACGGATCGTGATCAGGGCCGCCGGGGGAGGCCGGCCCACCGTCAGCCTCACGGCCGCGGAGCCGGGTGGCGGTGAGCGGCTCGGCCGTGGCCTGATCCCGGTCGAGGCGGGAAGTCTGGTGATCGAGGGAATCGACATCCGCTGCGAATCTCCGCTTCTCCGTCGCGGAGCGAGCCTGTTCGCGATGAAGGGGGCGAGCGAACTCGAGCTTCGTGACACGACCGTCGAACTGTCGGGCGAACCCGCCGCTGCGGAACTCGCCGGCGAGCCGCCCGTGGTGATCGACGTCGATGGCTCGGAGGAACCGGTTCGGCGGGTGATCCGGCTGGAGCGGGCGACGGTGTCGGGCGACGCCACGGTTATCCGGGCGGTCGGCGCCGGCGAGATCGTGGCGACGGCATCGTCGAGCCGGGTCGTCACGCCGCGCAGATTTCTCGTCGTCGAAGGGGGAGTGTCGTCCGGGGCGGTCGTCAGGCTGTCGCTCGACCGTTCGTACTTCGCCTGCAAAGAGGGGCTGGTCTGCCTGCTCGACTCCCCGGCACGGCCCATGTTCGCCTCGCTGTTCGCCACGGCCAGGGCATCTCGTTTCGCGGTGCCGCAGGCAGCTGCGCTCGTCGTTCAGTCGGGCATCGAGACGCCCGAGGCCTACGAGCCGGCGGTGGAGTGGGTCGATGCCGGCAGTCGTTACGAGGGGAGCGACACCTACCGTCGGATCGACGGGGCGGCCGAGCGGATCGACATCGACTTTGCGGCCGCGGCGGCGCCGATGGAGCATTCGTCGCGGATCGGCCCCGCGGACACCCCATGAACCACCGTGGAAACCCGCGGTTGTATCCGCCGTTTGCTTGACACCCCACGTGGTGGCAGAGTCTGATAGAGGCAGTCAGGCGAAAGCCTTTTGGATCGTGATCTTTAGGAGACGTTCTCGCATGGCTCGCAGCAAGCTTTTTTCCGTGGTTGTCGGACTGGTCGTGGCATGTGGGATGGTGGCGTCGGCTCGTCCCGCGTTCGCGATCAAGCAGTTCTTCGACGAGTTCAAGGCCATGTACGTGAAGCCGGACAGCGGCAACGCGGCCGAGAAGGCTCTCGCGGCGGCGGTGGAGACCGCGAAGTGCAACGTCTGCCATGCCGGCACGAGCAAGAAGGAACGCAACGCCTACGGCGAGGCGCTCGCGGATCTCCTCGACAAGAAGGAGGACGCGAAGAACGTCGAAAAGATCAAGGCATCGCTCGAGAAGGTCGCCGGCATGCCGAGCGACGGGAAGAGCGGCCCGACCTTTGGCGCTCTCATCAAGGAAGGCAAGCTCCCGGGGGGCGGCACGGGCCAGTGATCTTCACGGGCCAGTGATCTTCTAACATTCCGCAGCTTCCAGGGCGGCTTCGGCGAGAAAAGCGTCGAAGCCGCCCTCGTTTTTTTCCCGGTCGGCGGCGAGCTTCATCGCGGCGTCGGCCGGGCAGAAGATCCGCACCCGCTTCACGACGTTGTCGAACTGCTCGTGCGC
>DHLZ01000281.1:3835-13625 GCA_002405515.1 Planctomycetaceae bacterium UBA4655 | reverse complement strand
GCCTGCCGCTCCACGGGCAGTCGGAACTCGACCTCTCGGGCCACCGGCGGCGCGTCGATCACGACGAGATCGGGCTCGATCTCGACGCCAGCCCGCGACGAAAGGATCGGTGCCAGGCGGTGCGAGGCCTGCTCCATCGCGGCGTAGGGCCGACCGGAATACCGTCGATGCACGTCGGGCCGCTCGAGCGAGTCGAAGCTCGCGACCCGCTTCAAGAGCCCGCGGCGGTCGCCGAAGAGCCCCTCAGCGAGCGACGCTCCCGGCGTGCCGTGCGAAGCGGCGAGGATCCAGTCGATGAACTGGCGGTCGTCGAATCGCACGAACTGCTCCGGCACGATACGGTTGCTCGCGAGCCAGACCGCCCGCTGGAGCATGGCGGTGGCCGCCCGCACGGTGTGGTGCCAGTAGACCTCGCTGAACATCACGGTCCGCGCCGTCACGAGCATCTCGGCTGCGGCTCGACCCTTCTCGCTGATGCCGAGCGACCGGCCGTCCGGCCCGACGCGGAGGCTCGAAAGGAGCCTTTCCTCGTCGAAATGCCGACCGTAAGGCACTCCCGCGTGGAGGCTGTCGCGGGCGAGGTAGTCCATCTTGTCGACGTCGACCGGCCCCGACAAAAGCGAGGAGAGAAGCAGTCCCGCCGGATCGTCCGCCTCACCCCCGATGAGCCCGCTCACGCGGTCCACCGAGACGTCCCACTCCCGCGAGAGCACGTCCGCCAGTTCCCCCTGCGTGACGAGGCCGTGAACGAGGGACTCGTGGGCCGGGAGGCCCTCGAGCCGCATGTCCTCGATCGGATGGCAGAAAGCCCAGTGGCCGATGTCATGGACGAGGGCCGCGACGACGAAGGCCTTCGCGTCCTCGGGGCTCACCCGGTCGCTGAAGGCTCTCTCGTGGCGGAGCCGCCCGAGAAACTCCAGGGCCAGCCGGAAGACGCCGAGCGAGTGCTCGAACCGCGTGTGCACCGCGCCGGGGTAGACGAGCGACACGAGCCCGAGCTGGCTGATCCGCGAGAGCCGTCGCATCGCAGGGGTGTCGATGACCGCCCTCACCCGCCGCGTCAGCGGCACGGAAAGGTCGGGCGGGATGCGGACCGCGTGGGTTCCGGTCCTCAGCATCGCGATTTCGGGAAGGGCGTCGTCGATCGTCATGTCGTTGAGCCGGGAGGAAGGCGATGGGGACCCGTCACACCGGCGACAGGCCCGCGAGCCAACGCAGCGTCGCGGTCACGAGCACGTAGAAACTGTAGTGGATGACGGCCGGCCCCCAGTCGAGCTCGAGCGAGGCGAGCGCCGCGACCGCCCCGGCCGCGAAGAAAACGGGAGCGATGAAGACCCACTGGTACATCTCAGAGGTCGCCTCGGCGGGCATGAATGACCGCACGCCCCACAAGAGCGAGTAGACGGCCGCGCACGCCGCGGCCCGCACGAGCAGCGACGAGCCCCGAAACGGCTCGAGGTCGCGGTCGCGCACCATCGCATACCCGACGATGGCGCATGCCAGGCCGATCGCTCCGGCGGCCGGTCCGAGCACCGCGACCGGCGGGCCTTCCGGGCCGAACACCCTGGCGGCGATCCACGCCGCGACTGCCGTCGCCACGAATCCGACCGCCACCAGCGATATCCTGCCGATGGCGACGGGCATGTTCCGCCGCGGCAGCGGCTTTACCGATACCTGAGGCCCACCCTTCGCCTGGGCGACCGAGGTTTCCGGTTCGTGGATCACGACCGTCTGTTCGGCCTTCGGGATCGTGATCGGCTTCTTGCACTTCGGGCACGGTCCCGTTCGCCCGGCGTACTGATCGCTGACGGTGAATCTCGACTTGCAGCCGGTGCAGACGACGACGATCGGCATGGAGCACCCGGAAGTCCAGGAGGCGGCCGGACGGGCGTGGGCCACCTGCCCTCGGCGAGGAAAAAGGCCGCCTCGGGATGGCAATCCCCGAAGAGCCGGTCTGGAAGTGTCGGCCGCACCGCCGCGTGCGTCAAGACGCCTGCACGCAGGCTAGACTAGGGGAATGTCCGACGAACCGACGAACATCATCCGCCGTTCGAAGCCCGCGTCCAAGCCGGAGCCCCCGATCGGACCGCCGGTCGCCACCATCCGCTTTGCCTGCAGCAACGGCCACCCGATCGCAGTCCCGGCGAAACTTGCCGGCAAGCGCGGGGCATGCTCGAAGTGCGGCGTCGCGGTCGTGATCCCGCTGCAGTCCGAAGAGGCAGGTGCGGCGGAGGCGGTTTCGGCGGCCGCCTCGAAGCCGGCCGATTCGGTCGGGGATGACCAGGGCGAGGGCATCCAGGAACCCGCTGCCGAAGCTGCCGGAGAAGCGATCCCCGATTTTTCCGGAATCGGCGACGTGGCTTCCGGGGCCGGGGTGGCGGAGAGGGCGGTGGACGCCTTCGACGGCATCAGCGATGCCGTGTCGGAGCCGGCGCTGCCCGCATTCGGCGGGGTCGATCGCGGGTCCATGCCCGAGATCGACGGCATCGACAACCCGACCGCGGTGCTCGTCGCCAAGCTTTTCGGGGAGACGGAGCACGGCGGCGTCGTCGAACTCCATCTCAAGAGCGGGCAGATCGTGATGCCTCTCTTCTACGACTTCAACTGGTCTCGGGGCACTCACGGCGTCTTCGCGGCGGAGAGCTCGTCCGACAAGACCATCACGCTCATGGCGGTGGCATGGGACAGCGTCGAGCAGGTGATCATCCGACGGGTGAAGGGGCTCCCTGACGGCATGTTCGAGTGAGGGGGGATGTTCGAGTGAGGCGGCGAGTGAAGCGGCGTGAACAGGGGTGTTTTCGCCTCAGGTTTCGTCGTCGTCCTCGCTCAGGTCCCCCTCGGTGATCATCGTGAAACCCTTGCTGCCGAGGGTCTCGAGCCCCATCTCGGTATTGTCGACCATGAGGGCGACGGCCGGCCGGCCGCGCGGGCGGGCGAGGATCGGGTAGGCCTGGATGATGTTCACCTCGGCCTGCAGGAGCGCCGTGCAGATCCTCAAAAGGGGCTGCCGGGTCATCGGAAGCTCCACGCCGATCAGGTCGCTCTCGATGAGCGCGAGCCCCGCCCGCTCGAGGATCTCCCGGCCCTGCTCGGGGTGACTCAGCAGGAACCTCACGAACGCGCACTCGCCGGAGTCATTGATCGAAAGGGCGACGATCCGCACCTTCGAACCCTCGAAACGGCGGACGACCTCGAGCAACTGGCCGACGCGATTCTCGAGGAACACCGTGAATTGCCGAAGCGTGGGCCAGTTGCGGCCCCGGGCCGTGGCGTAGCCGATCGAGCCCCCTTCTGACGAATCGCCGATGCTCATGTGCCGCTCGATCTTCCGGGTGCCGGATCGTTCCAGGCTTGGCCGACCGCGTTCCAGGGGGTACCGTCAGGCCGTGCGTCGAACTCCCCGCAAAGAATAGGGTCTCGCAAGCCGGCCATGCAACCACGATTCCACGACCTGGAGATTCGCGTCCGCTACCAGGAAACCGACCAGATGCGTCGCGTCTACCATGGCAACTACCTCGCCTACTTCGAGATGGGGCGGACCGAGATGCTGCGGGCGGCCGGGGGCAGCTACCGTGTGTTCGAGGAGGCGGGCCTCTTTCTCGTCGTGGCCGAGGCGAGCGTGCGGTATCTCAAGGCGGCGGAATACGACGACCTGATCGTCGTGCGGACCCATGTCGGGAGGATCCGGCTCGCGAGCGTCGAGCACACCTACGAGGTCTTCCGCGACGGAACGCTCCTCGCAACGGGACGGACGCTGCTGGTGTGCGTGAACCGCGAGGGAAACGTCACGCGGCTGCCGGAGTGGCTCTTCGGGCCGAGACCGCCGCAGGCCCGTCGCGGTGGCGACGGGCCTGCGGGTGAAAATCACGACCGATGACCGATGCCGACGGGGGGCGTGCGGAAGACGCCTTGTCGGACGGGGAAACGTCGGCGTTGAACTACCGGCCGAGGAACGTTCGTCGGAGCCACTCGTTCTTCCGCCGCTCCATCTCGATGAGGGTGGCGATCGGTCCGCGGCGGGCGACGAGGTTCGAGCCGCGGGTGTACTGCGCGGCCGAAGCGATCGAGCCGGCGGCGATGGCGAAGGAAGCGAGAAGGGCGAAGACGAGGACCTTGCGGGCCATGGGAGGAATCTCCGGTGAGGGGGGAGGCGAAATGGGGGATCCATGACGCCGTGAAAGGAGATGTCGGCAGCGTCTCCGGCAGCTCCGAAAACATTTTTCCCCCGCCGGACTGTTTTTCCCGACCCGAACAACCCGCCCCGATCGGCTCCAAGGTGTCGCGGGTGCCGCCGCCGGTCGGCGAGTGGGCGAAGAGGGGCTCGAACCCCCGACCCCCTCGGTGTAAACGAGGTGCTCTGACCAACTGAGCTATTCGCCCGCGCGATCGGCGACGTCCCGGTCGCCGAATCTCATGAAGCATACCACGGCGGCGTCGATCCCCGGGGATCAGCCGGAGGCCTTGGGCGGCGCCGCGATGCGAATCCCCAACTCCACCAGTTGCTTCGGATCGACCGCGCCCGGAGCGCCGGTCATCAGGTCGCTCGCACTCTGCGTCTTCGGGAAGGCGATCACGTCGCGGATGGAGTCCAGGTTCGCCATCAGCATCACCCACCGGTCGATGCCCAGGGCGATGCCGCCGTGCGGAGGGGCGCCGCTGCGGAGCGCGTCGAGCAGGAACCCGAATCGCTCCTTCGCCACCTCCGGGGAGATGCCGAGGAGCGAGAAGACCCGCTCCTGAACTCGGCTGTCGTGGATCCGGATCGTGCCGCCGCCCGCCTCCGAACCGTTGATGACGAGATCGTAGGCCACCGCCCGGCAGCCGGCGGGGTCGCTTTCGAGACGCTCGATGTCCTGGGGGCGTGGCGCCGTGAAGGGGTGGTGCATCGATGCCCAGCCGCCGGTCTCGGAGTCCTTGGCGAACATCGGGAAGTCGATGACCCACGAGAAGTGCATCGTGCGCGGGTCGTAGAGCCCAAGAGCGGCCCCCAGTCGCTTGCGGAGCGTGTGGAGCGCCTTGCAGGTGACGTCGAAGCTGTCGGCGACGATCAGCAGCAGGTCGCCCGGAGCGGCCGCCAGCCGATCGACGAGCCGCTCGCCCACGCCGTCGGCGAGGTTCTTCGCGACGGGCCCGGCCAGCGAGCCGGCGGCGTCGAGCTTGAGCCAGACGAGCCCCTTGGCGCCGGCCTCGACGGCCACGTTCGTGAGGTCGTCGAGATCCTTCCGCGAAAACTTCTCGGCCACCCCTGGCACGCGGATGCCGCGGACCCGTCCGCCCGCCTCGACGGCGGAGCGGAAGACGCGGAACGAGCTTTCCGCGGCGATCGCCGAGCAGTCGATGATCTCGAGCCCGAACCGGAGGTCGGGAGCGTCGTGGCCGAACCGCTCCATCGCCTCGTCCCAGGAGAGCCGCGGCAGCGGCGTGGCGACGTCGATCCCCAGGATCGCCTTCGCGGTCCTGGCGACGAGTCCGTCGATGACGGCCATCACGTCGTCCGCCTCGACGAACGACATCTCCAGATCCAGCTGCGTGAACTCGGGCTGCCGATCGGCGCGAAGGTCCTCGTCGCGGAAGCATCGCGCGACCTGCACGTAGCGGTCGAAGCCCGCCATCATCAGGATCTGCTTGTAGAGCTGGGGCGACTGCGGCAGCGCGTAAAAGCTGCCGTGCGCGAGCCGGCTGGGGACCAGGTAATCCCGCGCGCCCTCGGGAGTGCTTCGGCCGAGCATCGGAGTCTCGACCTCGACGAACCCCTGCTCGTCGAAGTAGTCACGCATGAGCTTGACGATGCGGTGGCGAAGCAGAAGGTTCTCCTGCATCGCGGGCCTCCGGAGGTCGAGCCAGCGGTGCGCGAGCCGGATGTCCTCGCCCGGCAGTTCCGTCGCTCCGGGCTGGAAGACGGGCGTCTCCGCCTCGCTCTGGACGTCGAGGGCCTCGCAGAGCAGTTCGATGCCGCCCGTCGGGAGCTTCGGGTTGAGCGTTCCCTCCGGTCGCCGGCTGACGACACCCCGTGCGAGCACGACCCACTCCGGGCGGACCCGCTTCGCGGCGGCCAGCGTGGCGGCAGGGCTCTCGGGGCCGACGACGACCTGCGTGCGGCCGTAGCGGTCGCGAAGGTCGATGAAGATCACTCCCTTGTGGTCGCGGACCCGGTCGACCCAGCCGCCGAGAGTCGCCGTCGTCCCGGCATGCTCGTTTCGCAATTCGCCGCAGGTATGTGTCCGAAGCACGATTCCAACCTTTCAGTTCCGTCCGGAGAGACAACCATCCGCCGGATAATCGTCCGGACAATCGTTCCCGCGTCAACCGCCTCAACCGATGCGGCCGAGCAGGATGAGCACCACGGCCGTCAGCATGCCGGCCGCCGCCACGGCGATCGCGGCGTAGAGCGGCGACGCGATCCCGAAGCCGGTCGATTCGCCCGCGAAGACCGCCGTGAGCGACACGGCGGCGAAGACCAGGGCACACGCCAGGCAGATCCAGGCAAGAATCTTCTGCATGGCTCGTGCGGCTCCTTCGACTCAGCGTTCCGCACCGAACGCGAGTTCGAGCTGGGCCTGCTCCTCCTCCCCGTTGAGCTCCCGGAAGAGAAGGCTCGGCTGGATGTCCCGATTGTGCTGGTACTTGTCGCTCGAATACTCGACGATGTCGCCCACGATCTGGTGGAAGAAGATCTGGCAGATCGAGACGCCAGGGTAGATCTTCACCGGCTGCACCGCGAACATCTCGAGCGTCCAGTAGCCGCAGAAGCCGACGTCGCCGAAGCCGGCCGTCACGTGCACGAACAGGCCCAGCCGTCCCACCGACGAGCGTCCCTCGATCATCGGCACGAAGTTGTGCGTTTCCGTCCGCTCGACCGTGCGGCCGAGGTAGAGCTGGTTGGGTGCGAGGACGAGTCCATCCTCGGGGATCTTCACCCGCTCGACGCGGTTGCTCTTCCGCATGTCGAGGACGACCTCCTCGTACACGAGCAGTTCGTCGTGCAGGGAGAGGTTGTAGCTGTTGGGGTTGAGGTTCTTCTCGTCGAAGGGCGAGATGACGATGTCTTTTCCCAGATGCCGCTTGATCTCGGTGCCGGAGAGGATCATGCGAGGCTCCTGCGAGACGCGTTCGAACCGTGGCCGACGAACACCGAAGTCGAGTGTACGCTTTCAAGCTCGATCCTGACACGTGCCCCCGTTTTCATCGGTCATTCGGCCGCCGGCCGCTCAACTCCGACCTTCCGGCAGAGCCGCCCGAGGACGCACCTCCCGCAGTCGGGGCGGCGGGCTCGGCAGACGGCCCGGCCGTGCTCGATCAGCCAGTGGCTCCAGGCGATCCAGTGCCGCTTCGGCACGACGGCGACGAGTTCTCTCTCCGCCTTCACCGCTTCGCGGGTCGAGGTGAGCCCCAGCCGCCTCGAGATTCGCCCCACATGGGTATCCACGACGATGCCCTCGGCCCGCCCCATCGCGGTGCCGAGGACGACGTTGGCGGTCTTTCGGCCGACGCCGGGCAGCTTCACGAGATCCTCGAGCCGATCCGGAACCTCCCCGCCGTGCCTCGCGTGGATCGACTCGGCGCAGCCCCGAATGTTCCTCGCCTTGGCCCGATAGAATCCGGTGCTGCGAATCATCCGCTCGATCTCGCGGGGCGCGGCGGCCGCGAGCGATTCGGCGTCGGGCCAGCGTCGAAACAGCGGGCCCGTGACCTGGTTCACCCGTTTGTCGGTGCACTGGGCGGAGAGGATCGTGGCGATCACGAGCTGGAACGGATTCGAGAAAACGAGCGAGCAGGCGGCGTCGGGATAGGCCAGGGCGAGCTTTTCGGCGATCCGCATGGCCCGACGGCGACCGCGGGCTGAAATCCGCTTTTCATCGCTCAGTTTCGCGGGCTTCGTGGTCCCGCGGGGTCGGTCGGTGGTACGCTTCATGGAAAGGGAGCACTCATGCACGAGTCAGCCGGCTACGACCCCCTCTACCTACGGGGGATCGAGAAATTCAACGAGTGCGATTATTACGAGAGCCACGAGATCTGGGAGGAACTCTGGACTGAATACCGCGGCGACTCGCGGAAGTTCTACCAGGGGCTCATCCAAGCGGCCGTGGCCCTCTATCATTTCGGCAACGGCAACATCCGCGGGGCCAGGAAACTCCACAAGAGCGTCCATGGCTACCTGGAACCCTATCAGCCGAAGCACCTCGGGCTCGATCTCGTGAAGTTTCTGTCAGAGTTCGACCGCTGTCTCGCGGAGGTGGCCGCCAGCACCGACGAATACCCGTCCATCGAACTCGATCCGGAACTTCTCCCGGAAATCCACCTCGAACCCCCGGCGTGAACGGGCAGGAGCCACCGCCGACATCATGTCCGACGAGCCACTGGCCTTTTCGCCCGACCATTTCTCCGGCATCGCGAGGGTGTTTCCCCTGCCGAATCTCGTGATGTTCCCGCACGTCATGCAGCCTCTGCATGTCTTCGAGCCGCGGTACAGGGCGATGCTCGAAGAGGCGGTGGAGGACGACCGTCTCATCGCCCTGGGCGTGCTCGCCCCCGGATGGGAGGCGCACTACGAGGGTCGTCCGCCGCTGCGTTCCACCGCCTGCCTCTGCCGTGTCGCGACGCACCAGCGGACCGACAAGGGGACCTACAACGTGCTCCTCCTCGGGGTGCGGCGGATCCGGCTCGTCCGCGAGCTTCCGCCGAAAAAGCTCTTCCGCTTGGTCGAGTCGGAGATCGTCGACGACGAGGAGCCTTCGGAGGTTCCCCAGGGCGAGGTCATCCAGGTCCAGCAGCGACTCCTCGCGGCGTTCAAGAGCGTGCTTCCGAAGATTCCCGATGCGTTCGAGCAGTTGGACCAGCTGCTCGGCAATCAGATCACGCTCGGCATGCTCTCCGACATCGTGGCCTACACGATCGACCTCGATCTCGAGTGGAAGGTGCGGTTGCTCACGGAGTGCAATGTCCTGAAGCGGGCCGCCATGCTCCTCGATGCCATCGCCGGCAACTCCACGCCTTTTCGGGGCCGCACTTTCCCGCCTGAATTCAGCCTCAACTGATCGACCCGCGAATCCCACCCGCCTCTCCCAACGCGATCCCTTTCACCGCAATCGACGGACGAACGATGCCCCACGCAGACTCGACCGCCTCCCATGCCATCGACCATGCTCGGATCGAGCGGGCCGTCCGCGAAATTCTCCTGGCGGTCGGCGAGGATCCGGATCGGGAGGGGCTCAGGGAAACTCCCGCTCGCGTCGCGCGGATGTACGCGGAAATGTTCTCCGGACTGAAGCAGGACCCGCGGCAGCATCTCCGCAAGGCGTTCATGGAGAAATACGACGAGATCGTTCTCGTCAGGGACATCGCGTTCAACAGCGTCTGCGAGCACCACCTTCTCCCGTTCATGGGCCGGGCCCACATCGCCTACCTGCCCGACGGCCGCGTCCTCGGGCTCTCGAAGCTCGCCCGTCTCGTCGAGGTCGTCTCCCACCGGCCGCAGGTCCAGGAACGCTTGACGGAGACGATCGCGGATCTGCTCGTGGACGAACTCGGTGCCAAGGGCGTGGCGGTCGTGGTCGAGGCGACGCACACCTGCATGACGATCCGCGGCGTCCGAAAGCCGGGCAGCGTCGCGGTCACCTCCGCGATGAAGGGACTCTTCCGGTCGAATCTCTCGAGCCGCTCGGAAGTGATGACGCTCATCTACGGCAACCGTCGCGGTGAGTGCTGATGGGTGGCAGTTCGGGAGTGGCTCTCGCGGTCCGTTCTTTCGCGACGCATTTTTCGGTGCGTCAACCCTGCTGCAGGCTCGGGG